>JBFGOQ010000003.1:0-85065 GCA_041565075.1 Gammaproteobacteria bacterium | reverse complement strand
GTTGCAACCCGGCCGTCACGTTGGAATCAGTCGCGCATTAATCCAGCGGAATACGAATCTTCTGACCAACAAAAATCTTGTCGGGATCGTGAATAATTTCGCGATTGGCTTCGAAGATGCGCGGATAATCCATGGCATTTCCGTAGTACCGCTTGGCTATCTTGCTCAGCGTGTCGCCGCTTTCAATCACGTAATACTCGACTTTAGCCTCGATCGGCGCGCTCTTGCCCGTTGCAGCGCTCTGAGTTTGCGGCGCCTGCCTTTGCGCCGATGCCTTGACCGCGAGGTCGGTGGCATACACGTCGATTACGCCCTTGGTATTACCGGCCATGAGGATGGCCTTTTCGCGGGCTTCACTGCTGCTGCATTCTCCGCACAATTCCACGATGCCATTTTCGTACTTGACTTCAAGGTTCTCGATGCCCGGGTTGAACTGCTCGATATGTTCTTTGATCTTCTCCGCAGCGTCTTCATCTTTGTTGAACAGTCTCCTGCCCACATCTTTTGCAAAACCAAACAGGTCCATTTTTTTCTCCTGGTTCAAGGCCCCCAGGGGCCAAATACATTACTAGGATAGCAGCCCGAAGCGCTGCAGTCGGGTTTTTATCTTCAACAATTGTGGCGCTGTACTCAATTGGCACCTGCACCCGACATTACATAATTCAGGGCCAGACCCGCGAAAACACACAGGCCGACCCGATTGTTGTCGATAAATGCCCGGAAACAGTCCTGGGCCGAGCGATTTCGAATCAGCCATTGCTCGCGGAGCATAAATATTGCTGCTGCGGCCAGCCCCAGACCATACCAAAGGCCGAGCCCCTGCAAGACACCGATGCCGCTCAGCACTGCGAGCGTCGCCAGCTGGAAAAATCCGATAGCCAACCGGTCATAATTGCCGAACAGTATGGCGGTCGAGCGCACACCTATACGCAAATCGTCATCGCGGTCCACCATGGCATACATAGTGTCGTAAGAAATCACCCAGAAAACATTCGCCAGCATAAGTTGCCACGCGACTGGCGCAACAGCGCCGGTTTGAGCAGCAAAAGCCATGGGAATGCCCCAGCTGAAGGCAACACCGAGATAGACCTGCGGCAGCGAACTGAATCGCTTGACGAATGGGTAAGTCACGGCAAGCACTGCCGCGGCAAGAGACAGTTTAATCGTAAGTGCGTTAGTGGTCAGCACCAGGCCGAACGCAAGCAAGATCAGCACAGCAAAAAGCCCCAGGGCTTCACGTTCTGTCACCCGCCCTGCCGCAAGGGGTCGGTCGCGCGTGCGCGCTACATGGGGGTCATAATTACGATCGGCATAGTCATTTATTACACAGCCGGCAGATCGCACCAGGAACACGCCGAGCACAAGAACGATGAGCACGCCCGAATCCGGTTTGCCGGAAGATGCCAGCCACAGGCCCCACATTGTCGGCCAGAGCAACAGCAACACGCCAATGGGCTTGTCCATGCGCATCAGCAGAGCGTAGTCACGCAATCGCGCCATAAGTGGCCGCTCGAGGTTGGCCGGCATCACCCGGCGTGCCGGGCGGCGCTCGGGAAAAACACCTCGTTGACCGATACCGGCAGGCCCGCGACCAGGAACAGGCTGCGACGACCCCACAACCTGCCGCACGTTTCCGGTGCGGTATCGAGTGCGCAGAGCGCCCGCGTCACCAGGCTGTGCGTCACGTCAAGTCTGGCAAACTCAAACGGTTGTCTGGAAACGTCGTCACGCGCAAACAGTGCATGGCCCAGCGGTTGACCGCCAAGTTCCGCCAGCCAGGGATGCACATCCAGCGTTGCGCGCGGCACCAGCGTCTGGGCGAATACCACTGGTTGCTCGTCACACAGCAGATAAACTTCACGGAGCAGCGCCTTACCGGCCCAGTTGTCGAGCTCATGCTCCGGATAATCAGTCGTGTGACAGGCCTCTTGCTGCAGCAGGCGAACGCCAAAGCCCCTGCGGCAAGTCGCGCGCAGTCGCTCGGTAAGAGAACCTTTTGCGCTTAACAGGCCGGCCAGACTCGAAGACAATTCGGCAGCACCCAGCAATTCCTGCGGACGCCAGTCGGCCGCCCTGTGCTTGCCGGCATCAGTCATACCCGGTTGTCCGCTCGTTTCCATCAGCTTGCTATACACGACCATAACGGCTGCCGTGACCGATCCAACGATCGACCAGCGGCTGAACCTGTGCAGGATAATGTCTGAATATAATGCCGGCGGCCTCGCGAATTCCGGTCAGTAAGTCGGCATCCCGAACCAGGTCGGCCACACGCATTTGCATGATACCTGTCTGCCGCGTGCCCAGCACCTCGCCGGCGCCCCTGAGCTCCAGGTCTTCCTGGGCGATAACGAAACCGTCGTTGGTACTGCGCATGACTTGCAGCCTGTGTTTCGCTGCCCGCGACAAGGGTGGCTTGTAGACCAGGACGCAACTGCTGGCCGCGTGTCCGCGACCCACCCTGCCACGCAATTGGTGCAGCTGGGCAAGACCCATGCGTTCTGCATTTTCAATTACCATGAGCGCGGCATTGGGGACATCCACGCCGACCTCGATTACCGTTGTGGCCACCAGCAGGTCAATTTCACCCGCTTTGAACGCGCCCATGACCGCGTCACGCCGCACAGATTTCATGCGGCCATGCACGAGCCCTACGCGCAGTTCTTCAAGTGCCGGCTCGAGTATCGCAAACGCCTCTTCTGCGGCCTGGGCCTCCAGGACGTCAGACTCTTCGATCAGAGGGCAGACCCAGTAAGCCTGGCGTCCCTCACCACAGGCTTTGCGCACCCTCGCAACCAGTTCACTGCGCCTCGATTCGGGAATGGTCACGGTGGTTACCGGCGTTCTGCCCGGCGGCAACTCGTCGATAACGGATACATCGAGATCAGCATATGCGGTCATGGCAAGGGTTCGCGGAATGGGCGTCGCAGTCATCACCAGTTGATGCGGAAAATGATCGCCGGCGCGGCCTTTTTCCCTGAGGGCCAGTCGTTGATGCACCCCGAATCGGTGCTGCTCGTCGACGATCACCAGGGCCAGGTTGGCAAATTCCACGGCCTCCTGAAACAGGGCATGAGTCCCGACAATGACATTGGCAGAGCCAGTGGCAATTGCCTGCAGCGCCTGGCGACGCTCGGCAGCCGGCAAACGTCCGGTCAAGGTGCTCACAGTCAGATTCAGGGGCCCCAGCCAATCGCGGAAACTCTTGAAATGCTGCTCGGCCAGCAACTCGGTTGGTGCCATGACCCCAACCTGTCCGCCGGAGCCAACCACGGCCAGGGCCGCCATCGCTGCAACGACCGTTTTGCCGGAACCGACATCGCCCTGAACCAAGCGCATCATGGGGTACTCATGTGCCAGGTCTTCACGAATCTCTTTTACTACCCGCGTTTGCGCGCCGGTGAGAGAAAAAGGCAGTTGCGCAGTGAATTTGCTGAGCAGGTGCTGGTGACCCGTGACGGCACGGGCTGCGTCTTTGCGCATGCGCTCGCGCAGCCTTCGCAAGCTCAGGTGGTGCGCCAGCAGTTCTTCAAAAGCGAGGCGCCGCTGCGCCGGATGACGGCGCGCTTCAAGCAGGGCCAGATCCGCATCCGGGGGAGGCCGGTGTACGTATCGAAGGGCATCCGCCAGGGGCGGCAAATCCAGTCGCTCCAGCACCTCAGGAGGCAGCCACTCCGACACGCCATGTTCGGACAGCTTGATGAGCGCCTGCCCGGTCAGGTTCCGCAGGCGCCCCTGCTGCACACCTTCAGTGGCCGGGTAAATCGGTGTCAGGGTCTCTTCCACGGGCGAGTTGGCGCCCTCTTCCAGAACCCGGTATTCCGGGTGCACGATTTCCGGGCCCGCCCTTCCCGCGCGCACTTCACCGTAACAGCGCACCCGCCGGCCGCGCGCCAGGCCATCTTGCTGGGCACGGGAAAAATGAAAAAACCGCAGGGTCAGCGAACCGGTACCGTCTGACAGGCTGCAAAGAAGCATGCGTCGACCACGAAAAGCAACTTCGGTAAGCTGAACATCGCCTTCGATGACGGCCCGTTCACCGGGCTTCAGACTGCCGATTGGCCGCACCCGGGTACGGTCTTCATAACGCAACGGCAGATGAAACAGAAGGTCGGAGACGCGTTCAATATCGAGCTTTGCGAGTCGCCTGGCCAGGCTCGGGCCAACGCCGCGCAAGGAGGTCAGCGCGTCGGGATCAGCGCCTTGCCTGAGGGTTGATTCCGCCAAGACGCAATCAGGTGGCTGCTCGGTAGATTATCGCGTCCATTTCGACCGCGACGCCCTTGGGCAACTCGGCGACGCCGACGGCGGCACGCGCCGGATAGGGTTTGGCAAAATAGTCGGCCATAATTTCGTTGACCACGGGAAAATTGTCCATGTTTGTCAGGTAAACATTCAGTTTAACTACATCGCCAAGGCTTGCGCCTGCTTCTTCCGCGAGCGCCTGCAAATTGTCAAACACCTGTCTCACATGTTCCATGATGCCACCATCGACGATCTGGCCGGTTAACGGATCGAGCGGTATCTGCCCGGATACATATATGCTGTCACCGGCACGCACTGCCTGCGAGTAGGTGCCGATCGCAGCCGGGGCGCGATCGGTGCTGATGATGCTTCGAGTCATTTTGGATCCTTGAGATTCGCTGTAAATATCAGGTACTGCGCCGCTCCACGGCCAGCACTGCCGGCATGCTGCCGATGCTGCGCATGACGCGTTCCAGGTGCTGCACATCTGTAACGCGCAGCCGGAAAGTCAACGATGAGGTATCACCATCACGGTCCACCACCGCGACATGATCAATGTTGGACTCGGTGCTGGCAATATTCGCCGCGACCGCGGCCAGCACGCCCAGTTGGTTGCGTGCCTCGACGTTGATTTCGACGCTGAACTCCTCGTCGATATCTTTGTTCCATTCCACCGCGATCCACTTGTCAGGCTGCTTGCGAAACTCCGCCAGATTGCCGCACTTGTCACGGTGAATGACGACTCCCCGACCGGCGCTCAGGTAGCCCATTATGGTGTCCCCCGGTGCCGGGTAGCAGCAACGGGCGTAGGATACTACCAGGCCCTCGGTCCCCGTAATCGATAACGGCTTTTCTTCGTGCACCTCAGCCGGCGCATCCGGCATCAGTCTGCGCGCCACGAACGGGGCCAGGCGTTGTCCTAGACCTACTTGCTGATACAGGTCGTCGGCACTGTCGAGCCCAAACTCAGACAACACAGCTTCCATCCGCTCGCGGGAAATCTTGCGCAAGCGGATCTTAAACTCACTGAGCGCCCGCTCCAGCAGCTTCTTGCCAAAGTCTATTGCCTCGGAACGACGCAGATTCTTGAGATAGGAGCGGATGCTGGCGCGTGCCTTGGCGGTAACGACAAAATTAACCCAGGCCGGATTCGGGCGGGCATTGCGGGCAGTGATGATCTCGACGGATTGCCCGCTTTCCAGCTGCGTTCTCAATGGCACCGGGCGGCGGTCGATCTTGGCCGCGACGCAGCGATTGCCGACATCTGTATGCACAGCGTATGCAAAATCCACGCAAGTAGCACCGCGCGGCAGGCGCTTGATATCGCCGCGAGGCGTAAATACATAGGCTTTATCCGGAAACAGGTCGACCTTGACGCTCTCCATGAACTCCTCGGAAGTCGCCTTACCCTCCATTTCCATGAGTCCCTGAAACCATTCCCGGGCGCGTTCCTGTGGGCCGGCGCTGGCATGGTCTCCCGATTTGTAACGCCAGTGCGCGGCGATTCCGGACTCCGCCACGCGATCCATATCCCGCGTCCTGATCTGAACCTCGATCGGCAGGCCGTTGGGGCCGAAAAGGGTCGTATGCAATGACTGGTAACCATTGACTCTGGGGATGGCAATAAAGTCCTTGAACCTGCCTGGCATCGGTTTGTACTGGGCGTGCACGATGCCAAGCGCCTGGTAGCACTGCCAGGGTTCTTCGACCACAATCCGAAACCCGAACATGTCCAGAATCTCGCTTAGCGCCAGACCTTTGCGACGCATCTTGCGATAAATACTGTAGAGATGTTTCTCCCGCCCTTCGACCTCGGCCGTAATCGACTCGCGCTGCAGTGCGCCGGTCAGTTGTTCGCCGATCTTTTTCATCATCCGGCGCTGGTTGCCGATGGATTTTTTCAACGCCCTTTCCAGCACCCGGTAGCGCCTTGGATAGAGCGCGGCAAAGCCGAGGTCCTCGAGTTCGAGACGAATCGTATTGATACCCAGGCGGTGTGCGATGGGCGCGTAGATTTCCAGGGTTTCACGCGCGATGCGCCGGCGTTTTTTGGGCGGCATTACGCCTAGCGTGCGCATATTGTGCAGCCGGTCCGCGAGCTTGACCATGATGACGCGAATATCCTGCACCATGGCCAGCATCATCTTGCGGAAGCTCTCGGCCTGCGCTTCTTCCTTGCTGTCGAACTTCAACTGGTCCAGTTTGCTAACGCCGTCTACCAGTTCAGCCACGTCCTGGCCAAATCGTTTGACCAGCTGTTCCTTGGCGGTGGGGGTGTCTTCGATAACGTCGTGCAGCAGCGCTGCAACCATTGTGTCCTGGTCGAGATGCAGATCAGCGAGGATACTGGCGACTGCCACCGGGTGCGAAATGAACGGCTCGCCTGACATGCGCTTCTGGCCCTCGTGGGCCTGCGCACCAAATTCATAAGCACGACTGACTTCTGCCACCGCCTCGGGCGGCATGTATTTGGACAACATGGAACGCAGCCCGTCTATGCCGGTTGAGCGCTTCCCTTTGGGTAGTCGGCCAAGAAAAGAAGCGGCGTAGTCCATAGCGGGTTGTGGGCGAGGTCAGGCGGGCGGCTTATTCCCTGAGCATCGCGGCAGTCATGTCGGGAACCGACATGGCTTCATCGATTTCTTCCTCTTGAACGATCTCTTTCTCGGTCAGAATATCGCGGGTAACAAGTCCTTCGGCAATTTCACGCAGCGCCAGTACAGTTGGCTTGTCGTTCTCGAGATCGACCATGGCGTCGGCGCCATTGGCCAGGCGACGCGAGCGCTTGGCCGCTACCAGCACCAGTTCGAACGGATTCTCAATCTGCTCCAGGCAGTCCTCAATCGTAATTCGCGCCATGATTTTCTCTCAGTTCCAATATGTCCGGGGCAAACCAACAGTTTAAGCCAGGTCAGGCGGCCTAATCCAGAAGTTCGTCCACGATATCCGACAAACCGGGCCGGTCCGAGCGGGTGGCCTCGCCCCGCAGATGCACAATGTCGCGGATTTCTGTCAGCGCCCGCTCAAAATCATCGTTGACCACGACATAATCAAATTCCGCCCAATGGCGCATGTCGCTGATGGAATCCCGCAGTCGTCGCTGAATAACTGCTTCGCTGTCGGTGGCGCGATGGCGCAAGCGCCGCTCCAGTTCCCTGCGGGTCGGCGGCAGGATAAAAATCGACCTGCTCTCCGGCATTGCGCGACGCACCTGGGCCGCACCCTGCCAGTCTATTTCCAGCACCACATCTAAGCCCTGCTGTAACAATCGTTCAACTGCCTCCCGACTGGTGCCATAGAGATTGTCAAAGACCTCGGCATGCTCGAGAAAACCGCCGCTATCGACCATCTCCCGAAAGGTCTCGTGGTTGACGAAAAAATAGTCCTCGCCATGCACCTCGCCAGTGCGCGCTGGCCTGGTGGTATGGGACACCGAGAAGCGCAAATTGCGCTCGCAATCAACCAAAGCGTTGGCGAGGCTGGTCTTGCCGGCGCCGGAAGGCGCTGCCATCACAAACAGTTTTCCGCGCTTTTTATTGTTGTTGCTACTCAACGTTTTGCACCTGCTCGCGCATCTGTTCGATCAATACTTTCATTTCAACGGCGGCTCGGGTGGTCTCCGTGTCCTGCGATTTCGAAGCCAGCGTATTTGCCTCGCGATTAAATTCCTGCATTAGAAAATCAAGCCGGCGCCCTACCGGCTCATCGCGACGCATGACTGCCAGCGCTTCCTGCAAATGACTCTCCAGTCTGTCCAGCTCTTCGTCCACGTCCATTTTCTGCAGCAGCAATACGAGTTCCTGCTCGAAGCGCGCCGGGTCTGTCTGCACGTCAATTTTTCCCAGCCGCTCGGTCAACTTGCTGCGTAATCGTTCCCTGACATCAGGCAATCGCTTGCGAACCGCAACCACCAGCACCTGCAAAGATTCGCAACGCTGGCAAATCATGTCCGTTATTCTTTCACCCTCGCGACTACGTGCGGCATTCAGCGACAACAAAGCCGCATCCAGCAAGTCCACCGCGGCCGAGTGCATGGAAGCAGGATCGCTCTGTACTTCCTCAGTGACACCAGGCCAGCGCAATATTTCTACCGGGCTCAATTTACGCGCTTTCCCGAGCCTGCCAGCGACCTGACTGCATTGTGCAATGACATGCTCGAGCAAGGCTTCGTTTATTCGAAACGGCGCACCCACACGATGACTCTTGTCGAGCCGCAATGTGCATTCGAGTTTGCCGCGACTTACGTGGCGTGCCACAACCTCGCGCAGCGCACCTTCGAGCGGCCTGGCCTCCTCAGGCAAGCGAAAGAAAAGCTCGAGATAGCGGTGATTGACCGACCTGATTTCCCAGGCCAACGTTCCCCAGTCACCCGTCATTTCCTTACGGGCAAAGCCCGTCATGCTGTTGATCATGCGCGCAGGAGTTCCGCTTGTTATACCCGGCGGCAGGGCGCCGCAAATATCGAACCTTGCTTTGCCGCTATGCCTGCAACAGGGTTGCAGCATATACTGAGCGACAAAACAACATTCTAGCAGAAGCAACAGGTGCGGGTTTGAAGTGGAACTCTGGACAGATCAGCCTCACAGGCGATCGTGAGGACAACCAGGATCGGGTCAGCGTTTCCGGTGACGAGCATTCATTTCTGGCCATTGTGGCCGATGGCATGGGGGGGCACGCCGATGGCGCTCAGGCTGCCGAAGTCGCCATCGAGTCCTGCCTGAAGACATTCCATGACGTGCCACACCCGGTGCCTGATCCTGCCGGATTCCTGCAACACATGGTCCACGAGTCCAATAACTCGGTAAACAACCTCGGTGCTCATCTGCCAATAGAGCTGATGCCGCGCACAACCATCGCCCTGGCCTTGCTCCAGGACGCCAAGGTTCATTGGGCGCATGTGGGCGACAGCCGTGTTTACCTTATTCGCGATGGCGAAGTCGTCGATCGCACGCGCGATCACAGCCATGTCGAAATATTGCTGCAGGAAGGACTTATTACGGAAGGTGAAATTGCCCATCATCCGCTGCGGAATTTCGTCGAGTCATGTCTCGGCGGCGGCAGCGAATTGCCGGAAATGAACGTGACCAGAAACCAGGTACTCAAACCCGGTGACGTCGTTCTCTTGTGCACGGACGGCTTGTGGGGGGGGCTGGAGGATGGGGAGCTCGCCCGCTATGTCCATGCCGACGAGATTCCGATCACCCGTAAGTTGCGCGAGCTCTGCGATCTGGCCACCGCCGCGACATTTCCCAATGCAGACAATACGACGGCTGCGGCGGTGGTGTGGCAAGAGACTAACGCAACGCCACCCGCGGAATGATTGGTACTTTGCCAGGAGAGAATGCCAATGCGACCTAGCGGACGCACCGCTGACGAGTTGCGCCCGGTCAGCTTCCAGCGTGGGTTTACCCGCCACGCCGAAGGCTCGGTCCTGAGCGTTTTTGGTGACACTCGCGTGCTGTGCACCGCAAGTTTCGAACCGAGGGTTCCCGGGTTCTTGCGCGGCAGCGGCAAGGGCTGGGTTACCGCTGAATATGGCATGCTGCCGCGCGCCACACATACCCGCAGCGGGCGCGAGGCCAAGCTCGGCAAACAGGGCGGACGCACCCTGGAAATCCAGCGCCTGATCGGACGCTCACTGCGCGCGGTCACGGATCTCGAAGCACTTGGCGAATGCACCATTACACTCGACTGCGACGTGCTGCAGGCCGATGGTGGCACCCGAACCGCCGCGATTTCCGGAGCGTGGGTGGCGCTCGCCGACGCCTGCGCTGCCCTGCTCGAAAATGGCAAACTCAATAGTAATCCATTGCACGGACAGGTAGCGGCGGTTTCTGTTGGCGTGTATCGGGGCGCGGCGGTTTTGGACCTGGACTATGCGGAGGACTTTGAAGCAGAGACCGATATGAATGTTGTCATGAACGACGCCGGCGCCTTTATCGAGTTGCAGGGTACCGCCGAGGGGCACGCCTTTCGCCGCGATGAGCTGGACAGCATGCTGGATCTTGCCGGCGCCGGAATCCGTGTTATCCAGAGCAAGCAGAACGCCTCCCTGGCGAACACCTGAACATGCAGGAAATGGTGCTGGCTACCGGTAATCCCGGGAAGCTCAGGGAAATGCAGGCGCTGCTGGCCGACCTCGATATCGTGATCAGGCCGCAAGGAGAATTGCAGGTCCCCGGGGTCGAGGAAACAGGCCTGACCTTTGTGGAAAACGCCCTGATAAAGGCCCGCAATGCCAGCCGGCACACCGGTCTGGGGGCACTCGCGGATGATTCGGGTCTCGCAGTCGATGCATTGCATGGCGCGCCGGGAATTTATTCGGCCCGCTACGCCGGCCAGGGCGCGAACGATCTCCAGAATAACCGCGCGTTGCTGCAGGCTCTGAAGGATGTGCCAGCCGAACGTCGCAGCGCCCGATTTTTTTGCGTGCTGGTCATGCTGCAGCATTGGCAGGACCCTACGCCGCATATTTTCCAGGGTGTCTGGAATGGACGCATCCTGCCTGAACCACGCGGGGACGGCGGATTCGGTTACGACCCCCTGTTTCAGCCCGATGGCCTCGAAGTCAGTTCTGCGCAGCTGGCGGCGGCCGAAAAAAACCGGATCAGTCATCGCGGCCAGGCCCTGGCCCAGCTGCGCCGCACACTGACACGCTGAGTGCCGCAGCGGCCGCGCAGCGGTACACTTGTGGCAATGTCACAGCTCGGTTCATCCATACCTTTGTCTCTTTACGTGCACCTGCCATGGTGCGTGCGCAAGTGCCCTTATTGCGACTTCAACTCTCACGCGCTGGCCGGCGAACTCCCGGCGACGCGCTATACCGACGCTCTGCTCAAAGACCTCAAACTTGCTCTTCGGGATGCTCCCGGCCGCAGGATCTCAACCGTTTTTTTTGGCGGCGGCACGCCGAGTCTTTTTCCAGCCAGTGAAATCCGACGGTTGCTTGCCTGCTTGCAAGCAACCGGCTTGCTGGAACACGGCGCAGAAATTTCGCTTGAGGCCAATCCCGGAACCATCGAAAGGCACAGTTTCAAGGCATTTGCCGAGGCCGGAATTAACCGGATATCGCTGGGCGCTCAGAGCTTCGACCCCGATATTCTGAAGGCGCTCGGACGCATCCATGATCCGGACGACACCCGACGGGCGGTGGACGAACTTGTATCGGCCGGCATCGAAAATTTCAATATCGACCTGATGTTTGCGCTTCCCGGACAACAAACAGCCGGCGCTGAGAACGACCTCCGCGAAGCCCTTGCTCTCGGGCCTGCACATGTTTCCGCTTACCAGCTCGCGCTGGAGCCCAACACCGCCTTTTACCGGCACCCGCCACAGCTGCCGGGCGAGGAAACGGCGTGGGAAATGCAGAACGTCGGCAGCGCCTTGCTCGAGTCCCACGGCTATCAGCAATACGAGGTTTCGGCTTTCGCAAGAGCCGGCAGGGGTTGCCGGCACAACATGAATTACTGGCGCTATGGCGACTATCTGGGCATCGGCGCTGGTGCCCATCAAAAGCTGACTGACGCAGGCGGCGCAATCGTGCGCAGCCGCAGGCGCGCCCACCCGGGCCGTTACATGCGCGAGGCGGGAACGGACGCCTGTATTGTCGAATGGCGACACGTTCAGAACGAGGAGCGGATTTTCGAATTTATGCTCAATGGGCTGCGGCTTCGGCATGGCGTTGATCGAGAATTGTTCGAAACAAGGACCGGGCTGTCCTGGGCGGACCTCGAGCCGGCAGCGCGCGAGGCGCGCCGCCGCGGTTTGCTCGCGATGCACGCTGATGGCTTGCGCGCCACCGACCTTGGCTGGCGTTTCCTCAATGATTTGCAGGCTCTGTTTCTGCCGGCCGAGCGGGCAGCGGTATCGGCATGAGCGACTACAGGCCGGTCGGCTGCCAGACCTATGGCGAATTTGAGCGTGCCATAGTATTGCGGCAACGTTTGCAGGTGAGCTGGCGTGACGACCAGGGACTGGATCATCTTGAGACACTGACGCCCTTCGACCTGGAAACCTGTCGGGGTGAGGAATTCCTGCATGCCCGGACCGCAGGCGGAGGAGATCTCCGGCTGCGACTCGACCGGATCAAGCGGGCATGGGTGGTGCCCGACCCTGTCTGAGCGGGTCGCCCAAAGCTAGCCAATCGTGTAAGCCACCGATTTTCTTCCGCTTTTGCCCGGTTCGTTATGCACAGGTGACCTTTTTCCTGCGGCCGCAGGTACCGGCAACGGTGACCCTGGCCTTCGCGGCCGCGACCCCGAGCTGTAAGCAGCTGATTTTTAGAGAATAAGCCGCCTGCTCAGAAATTCGCCAGCGACCCCACGATCAGGCCGGGGCCCGGCAAAGCCCGCCTGGCCCCCACCTCGTCCACAGAGTTATCCACAGGAAATGTGGATAAGGAAAAAGATGCTTGCCCGGCAGGAAGTTACACAGCATTGGTTACGAAACTGTGAGAAAGCCGATCGCCCCGGGACTGCGTTCAAGCGGCAATTTAACCGGGCAGAGTCAGCCGTTTCGCGGGCGCAGGCTTGTCACTCAGGGCCTTTATCGCTAGGATAGCGCGCCTTTTCGCAGGCCCGTTGGGCACCGAGTCAGGAAGCTGTAATGAAAGCCGATATCCATCCCGAGTACACCACTACCAAGATCGTCTGCGCCTGCGGCAATGCATTTGAAACGCGCTCGACGCTAAGTGACGACGAGGTTCACGTCGAGGTGTGTTCCCAGTGCCATCCCTTCTTCACCGGCAAACAGAAGATTCTCGATTCGGGTGGGCGAGTGGATAAGTTCCGCCGCAAGTATGGGTTGAAGTCGTGATTTGATGCGGCCTGCGTGCATATATTGAGAGGGCGCCGGTAGGGCGCCCTTTTTCTTGCCAGGCCGCCTGCTATACCCATTGCCACAGCTCCCGCTGTGATTTTGAATATCTACTGACCTATAATCGGTCACCACACCGGGTGGTAAGCAAAATAGCCGGAAAGCACGCTCTCGCAGGCGTGTGCAGGGCAAGGCATGACTGGGCCAGAGTGCCAGTGGCCCCTCCGTACTAAGACACCGGCCCGGACAAGCGAATACCTGCCAGGCTTCGCCAACACGACCGGGAACGCAGCTGCAAAGGGCAGCAAAAGGAGCCCCTCCATATGAGTGACAAGTCATTTGAACTGGTGAACCCGGATACCGGTCAGAAAGCCGAGCTGCCGGTTCATGAAGGCACCATGGGGCCCGCCTCGATAGGGGTGACGCGGCTTTTCAAAGACCATGGCGTATTTACCTATGACCCCGGCTTCGCGGCAACCTCATCCTGCAAGAGCGCGATTACGTTCATCGATGGCAGCAAGGGCGTGCTGATGTATCGCGGCTACCCCATCGAACAACTGGCCGAGAAAAGCAATTTTGTCGAAGTAGCATATCTCCTGTTGTATGGCGAGCTCCCGACCAGCCGGCAGCTGGATGCGTTTGATCATCAGATTCGTTATCACACCATGATCAATGAGGCCTTGCTCCGTTTCTTCAACGGTTTCCATTACGACGCTCATCCGATGGCAATGGTTTCGTCGGTGATCTGCTCGATGTCGGCGTTCTATCACGACAGTACTGATATCCGGAATGCGGCGCATCGCGAAATATTTGCCCATCGCATCATTGCCAAGATACCGACGATAGCTGCCGCAGCTTACAAGCATTCGCAAGGGCAGCCGTTCATTTACCCCAGCAACGAACTCGACTACTGCAGCAATATGCTGAGAATGTTTTTCGCAGTACCGTGCGAAACTTTCGAAGTTAACCCGGTGGCCGCCAAGGCACTGGACCTGCTATTTATTCTGCACGCCGATCACGAACAGAATGCCAGCACCTCGACGGTGCGCATTGCCGGCAGCTCAGACAGCAATCCCTACGCTGCAATTGCGGCCGGAGTTTCGTCCTTGTGGGGCCCGGCACATGGTGGCGCCAACGAAGCCGTGCTCAACATGCTCAACGAAATTGGCAGTGCCGCGAATATCCCGAAGTTCGTCGAGCGCGCCAAGGATAAGTCGGATCCATTCCGCCTGATGGGCTTTGGTCACAGGGTTTACAAAAACTACGATCCGCGTGCCGCATTGATCCGGGATATGTGCCATCAGGTGCTGGCGGAGCTGGGGCGCTCGGACGAGCCATTGCTGGAGCTTGCCATGGCGCTGGAAGAAGTCGCCCTGAAAGACGAGTACTTCGTCAAGCGTAACCTGTATCCGAACGTCGACTTCTATTCCGGCATCATTTACAAGGCGCTAAACATACCTACCAGCATGTTCACGGTCATGTTCGCGATCGCGCGGACCGTGGGCTGGGTCGCCCACTGGCAGGAATCGCTCGAGGATCCGGATCGTCGTATTGGCCGTCCGCGACAGGTTTATATCGGACCCGAAAAACGCGACTACCAGGACATCAGCAAACGCAGCTGAGAACTTGTCCTGAGCATCATTAGCTGGCGCTGTTGCTTGCCGCCAGTAACGCGTCGAGTTCGCGCATACTCGCCCGTATCATCGGGCGGCCGTCGACCGGGCTGCTGGGTGCTTCACGCAGACCCTTGAGCGGAAATACCACCGCCTCCACTGGCACGTCGCCGGCCATAAACGTATAGGCCGCGTAGCTAAGTGCCTCGCCACGCCTGGACCGACCGCGCCACTCGCTCATCTCGTAGGGTACTTCGTTGTGCAACAGATGCATCGCCACCTGCTCGGGCGTGTCGGCAAACACGTGCAGCTCGATAGCGGCATGATCCGACGCGGTGCCGGCCAGGACCTGGCCGACCAGGCGCGGGTGAAAATCGTCAAACAGCATCATCGCCTTGCGTGCCTCGCGGCGTAAGGTCCTGATCAGAGTATCCTGTTTCTCGGCGCCGAAAAGACGATGATATTCCTCCAGCGCGGTTTGAATTTCGACATTGCGTGGCAGGTTGCCATTCTCGCTCACCCCGAGCCGCTGCGCGGCCTTTTGCTTGGCCATGAAAAAATCAGATATGCCTTGTTCAGCCATTATCCGAGCTGCCGCCTGGGCCAGCTCTCGGCGCAGGTTTTCCGCGCGCTCATGTGTCTTGCGTGGCATCCGCCATCCCCTTGTCATTCAGGCGTTAGCTAGAACAGCGACTCAGGCTCTTGTTCTTCGTCTTCAAGATCCAGCGAGAAAATGCTGGCTTCAAGCTCGGGCTCAAGCTCAGGGATGGTATCGCCCCTGAAGGTCTCGAACAAAGTGTCTTGGTTCCCGGCGCGTGCCAGCAACCCGGTCTCCCGGGAAATCCTCACGGTCACCAGCCCCGGCGGTGCCGGCAGCTCAGACTCCCGGGTATCTGCCAGTGCTGTGCGCATGAAGTCGATCCAGGCAGGCAGCGCCGTCACGCCACCCTGCTCCCCGAGTCCCATGGGGCGCACCTGGTCGAAGCCCACCCAGGCCGTGGTCACGATATTGGCATTGAAGCCGCTGAACCAGGCGTCTCGCTCCTCGTTCGTGGTACCGGTCTTGCCGGCCAGGTCGGTGCGACCCAATACCAGCGCCCGCCTGCCCGAGCCCCGGCGCACCACATCTTTCATCATGTCAGTCAATATAAATACGTTGTCCGCCGGCACCACCCGTGGTGCCAGGCGCATGCTGCCGGGCAGCGGGTCTTCGCTTTCCTCTGCAGCATCTTCCGGCATGCGGATTTCGTGTGCCTGTTCCGGCCACGGTGCCAGCACCGGATCAGGCGCAAAGACCATGTGTCCCTGGCTGTCGATTATCCGGTCGATAAAATAGGGTTCGGTTGCAAATCCACCGTTGGCAAAAACCGTATAGGCACTGGCAAGCTCCAACGGTGTCAGGGTGACGCTGCCCAGCGCCAGAGACAGGTCCGCCGGCAAAGTCTCACGATCGAAACCGAAGGCCTGGATATGCCCGATGGCGGAGCTGATTCCCATGGATCGCAGCACACGAATGGAAACCAGATTGCGCGAATTGATCAGGGCTTCCCGCAAGCGCGTCGGGCCATGGAAACGCCCACTGTAATTGTCCGGCCGCCAGGTCGTTTCCAATGCGGCGTCTTCGAAGACCACGGGGGCGTCGTTGATCAGCGACGCAGCCGTAAAACCGTTCTCCAAAGCCGCAGAATAAACAAAGGGCTTGAAGGCAGAACCCGGCTGGCGCCGCGCCTGGATCGCACGGTTGAACTTGCTTTGCGAATAATCAAAACCACCACACAATGCAACCACAGCACCATCCAGCGGATCGAGCGCAACCATGGCACCCTGAATTACGGGTACCTGCCCTAGCGCCCAACTCCCGTCCTGCAGTTGCTCAACATAAATGACGTCGCCCGCGGCAACGATATCCGAGGCTTTTTCCGGTGCGTCGCCAACTATGTTTTCATTGACGTGTGGTGCGGCCCATTCGAGACCCGGCCACTGCAAAGATGCTTTGGTGCCATCGACCAACAGGACGCTCGCTTCCTGGTCGCCCACAGCGGTAACCAGCGCGACCTGCAGGTGTCCGGGCTGCGGGTACTGCACCAGCAACTCGTCCCAGCGATCTTCCTCCAGCGAATTCGGCCATTCGAGCCTGGCGACGGGGCCCTTGTAGCCATGGCGACGCTCGTACTCGAGTATGGCTCTGCGTACGCCCCGCACCGCCGCTGTTTGCAGCCGACTGTCGGCGGTGGTAATCACCCGATAGCCTTCTGTATATGCGCCGTCTCCGAGGCGTTCGATGGCGGCGCTCCTCGCAAGCTCGGCGAAATACGGAGCGTTTACTTCGACTGTCGGACCATGAAACCAGGTTGCTATCGGCTGCGCGTGAGCCTCCGCCAGTTCGGCGTCATCAATATTTCCCAGCTCGTGCATCCGGCGCAATACGTAAGCACGCCGCACCCGTGCCCTGTCCGGGTAGCTGATCGGGTTATATGCAGACGGTGCGGGCAGCAGGCCGATCAGCGTTGCGATTTCATTGATTTCGAGCTCGTTTATAGTCTTCCCGTAATAGACTTCGGCAGCGGCGCCAATCCCGTAGGCACGCTGACCCATAAATATTTTATTCAGATAAAGAGTGAGAATATCCTGCTTGCTCAGCTCGCGCTCGATTTTTATGGACAGAAAAATCTCGCGCATTTTGCGGATGATAGTCCGCTCCCGGCTGTGTTGTTCACCGAGATTGAAGAAATTGCGGGCCACCTGCATGGTTATGGTGCTGCCGCCCGAACCGCCCAGCGACCCGGTACGCAGGACGCCCAGCGCAGCACGAATAATTCCCTGGTAGTCAACGCCTGGATGGTCGAAAAAACGATCGTCCTCGGCCGCCAGCAAGGCATTGATCACCCTTGGCGGCAGGTCTTCCCACGCCACGGGTACCCGGCGCTTTTCGCCGAACTCGGCCATGAGCTTGCCATCCCTGGTGTAGACCCTGAGCGGTACCTGCAGGCGCACGTCTTTGAGGGTATTGGCGGACGGCAGACTTGGCGTCACATAGACGTATGCCCCTACGGCGAGCAGCACGCCCAATGCGGCCATCGCAAGTCCCACCGCGGCCAGGGTCAGAGATATTGATAGCGATCGTTTCATGGTTGATGGATGGGAACCCGCGCGGAGCGCGCATTATATAAGTAAAACTCCCGCAAAGAACGGCCAGGCGGAGTCGCTGCCGGGATCCACATATACCGCCATAAAATGCTGGATTTCTCTGACAAATATTGTCAGATTGTGACCCAGATCGTATGCGGTGCGGCGCTTATTGGGAGAGGATGCCTCGGAAACTGTTGTCCGGGCGGTCAATGTCAGGTGAAATCCGCATAATTAAGGGCAAAACTTGCTTTCTGGCATGACTCTTGCTTTACATAATGGCAAGGTCCGCAGGAAGAGGCGGTCAGGGGGTCGCCGGACTTTTTTCAAGCTCGGGCATGAACTCAGACCTTGATTGATATATATTTGAGCCACTTATCTCAGGCATCGGTGGATATTTCTCCTGCAAGCTACCGACGTAGAAAGGAAAAAATGTGCTTTTCGGAAAGAAGACCAAGCAGCTACTGGGCCTGGACGTAACGACCTCTTCGGTCAAGCTCATCGAGCTTTCCAAGGGCTCCAACGGGTTTCGCGTTGACGCCTACTCGGCTGAACCGACGCCGCCCAATTCCATTACTGAAAAAACAATTGTCGACGTCAAGGCCGTCGGCGAAGCGATCAGCCGCGCGGTGAAACGCGCCGGCACGCGGACGCGGGATGCCGCTTTGGCGATCAGCGGAGACGCCGCAATTACCAAGGTCATCCAGATGCCCGCCAATCTCGGCGCTTCCGAACTCGAGGGCCAGGTCGAATTGCAGGCCGATCAGTACATTCCCTTCCCAATGGAAGAGGTGAGCTACGACTTCGAAGTTATCGGGCCGACCGACAAAGACCCCGACATGATCGATGTGCTGCTGGTGGCCAGCCGCAGTGATAACGTGGAGCAGCGCCAGGCAGCGGCCGAAGCTGCCGGACTGCTCGCGCGCATTGTGGACGTGGAAGCCTTCGCCCTGGAGAATGCCTGTCAGCTCCTGAAACACCAGATGCCGGACAACGGCATGAACCATTCAGTGGCTGTCGTCGATTTCGGCGCAAGCAGCACAACATTTAGTGTATTGCGTGATCTGAAAGTTATTTACACGCGCGATTTTGCTTTCGGCGGTCAGCAACTGACCGAAGAAATTATGCGCACTTATGGTCTCAGTCAGCAGGAAGCGGGGCGCGCCAAGAAAGAGGGCGGGCTGCCCAGCAATTACCAGCCTGAGGTTCTCGATCCCTTTATCGACGATATGACGCAACAGGTCAGCCGCTCATTGCAATTTTATCTTGCCTCCGGTGGTGGCAGGGAACAGCCTGACCAGATTCTCATTTGTGGCGGCTGCGCCAATATTCCCGGCGTCAGCGAAGTCATTCAAAGCCGCGTGAACATTCCTACGCGTGTCGGCGACCCGCTTGGAAAGATGAAAATTTCTTCGAAGGCACGCGCCCAGGGTGTACAAAGTGATGCCACCGCCTTGCTGACGGCTTGCGGCCTGGCACTCAGGAGCTTCGACTGATATGCCTCGTATTAACCTGTTACCTTGGCGCGAAGAATTACGCAAAGAGCGCCAGAAGAACTTCAGCCTTGCAGCAGTAGCAGCAGTGGCATTGGGGGTTGGCGTGTACTTGCTGTACAGCAATCACGTCGATAACAAGATTGAGTATCAGCAGTCACGCAACGCTTTCCTGGAAGCCGAAATAGCCAGGCTGGACGAGCAGATCACCGAAATTATCAACCTCGAGGCGCAGAAAGAACGCCTGATCGCGCGCATGGAGATTATCGAGGAGCTGCAGAAGAGTCGCCCGCAGGTCGTGCATCTTTTTGACGAACTGGTCAGGACGCTGCCAGAAGGCGTGCAGCTGACCTCGGTAGTGCAGACCGGAGACCGGCTGGAAATCAAGGGTGTCGCTCAGTCCAGCAGCCGAATTTCAAATTACATGCGCAATATTGACGCTTCGGGCTGGATGGGTGATCCGGATCTTGGCGTGGTGGAAGTTTCCGAACAGGGTCGTCGACGCACCGCTGCCTTTACGCTGTTCGCCACACAGAAACATCCGGAAGACGAAATCGAGGAGGCAGGCGAATGAACTTCCTCGAGCAACTTCGCAACCTTGATATCAATGACATCGGTCGCTGGCCGCTGCTGTTCCGTGCCATCCTGATCGGCATCATTTTCGCTTTTGTCGCGGGCGGCCTTTCCTATTACCTGGTTGTGCGAAACGTGCACCCGGTGCTGGAGGAAGCCGAGCTGAAGGAAGTGTCTCTGAAAGAAACCTTTGAGCGCAAGCAACGTAAAGCAGCGAACTATGATGCGTATCGGGAACAGCTGGAAGAAATTAACCGTTCATTTGGCGCCATGCTTCGCCAGCTCCCTGGTGAGACGGAGATTCCAAGCCTGTTGCAGGATATATCCCAGACAGGCCTCGCCAGCGGACTGGAAGAAAAGCTGTTCCAGCCACTGCCGGAATTCGCACGGGAGTTCTACGCCGAAAAGCCAATTAAGATCCGCCTCACCGGCAACTATCATCAGATGGGGGAATTCGTCAGTGGCATCGCGGCACTGCCACGTATTGTCACGCTCCACGACATCGTAATTTCACCTGCACAACGCGGCGGAGCGCCAAATCAGCCACGCAATTTCGATGAGCTTGTGCTGGATGTCACTGCCAAGACTTACCGGTACATGGAAGAAAGCACGGGTGAATAATGACTGCTGAGAATCGCAACAATAAGGCCCGCAGAATTACCATCGGCCTGGTGATGGCCACTGTTTTTGTTTTGAGCGGCTGCGCCAAGGACCTGTCTGATCTCGAAGACTATCGCGAGAGGACGCTTGCCAAACCGGGCGGTCCGATCGACCCCCTGCCGCAGATCAGGCCTTATGAAAGTTTCGCTTATTCGGCTGAGGCCCGGCGTTCGCCGTTCCAGCCGGATGTTGCGGCCACCGGGCCGGCGCCCGGCGATTGCGTTGGCCCCTGTGTGCAGCCTGATGCCAATCGTAAGCGTGAATTTCTCGAAGATTTTCCCCTCGATTCTCTGCGCATGGTGGGGACCTTAAACATGCGCGGCGAACTCATTGGTCTGGTGCAAGACCCTGACGGCCTGATTCACCAGGTCAGATCAGGCGATTACGCCGGCCAGAATCACGGCCGCATCGTTGCCCTGGACGATTCGGAGATAAAGCTTGTTGAAATCATCTCAGACGGACTCGGCGGTTGGATTGAACGACCCGCTGCCATTGCACTGAGCGAATGATGCCTCCTGGAGTAAAAAGCATGACCTTGATAACAATGCCTTCAAGCGCGAAACGGAACCGGCAATCAATGCTGTGGTCATTCCGGCGACAGGCACTCGCCATTGCCATGCTGTTGGCAGGCATCTGGCTTCTGCCCGTCTCGCTCGCCAGTGCGCAGGAAGCAAGCAATGAATTGCAAGCCATCGAATTTACCCAACTTCCCGGCCAGGGCGTGGAATTGCGTCTGCAGCTGAGAAGTATGGCGCCCGAACCCCTGAGTTTCACGATTGATAATCCGGCGCGTATCGCCATTGATCTGCCCGGCACCAGCCTGGGTCTGGCGTCACGCCGCACCGATGTCGGCATCGGTGCACTGAACACGGTATTGGCGGCTGAGGCCGGCGGCCGGACACGCGTCGTTCTCAATCTCGATGGACTGACGCCCTATACGACCAGGGTGGAAGGCAACAGCATCGTAGTTCGACTGGAAGGCTCGGCAGCCGGCTCCGGCGCGCTGGCCACCTTCGGGCCCGCGGCCGGCACGGCCGCGCCGGCCGCCAGTGTTGGCGCACGCGGCATCCAGGATGTCGACTTCCGGCGTGGCGCAGATGGTTCCGGCATGATCATGGTCCGCTTAAGTGATCCGGGCACACCGGTCGACTTGCGTCAGGAAGGCACTCAGGTGCAAGCAGTTTTCTCGGGTGCATCCCTACCCGCACGACTTATGCGGCGCCTGGACGTAACAGACTTTGCAACGCCCGTGCGCACTATCGATACCTTGCAGGTTGGTGGCAACACACGCATGGTGGTCAATGCCGCCGGCAATTTTGAACAACTTGCTTACCAGTCCGACAACCTGTTTATCATCGAGCTCAAGCCGATGTCCGAACGAGCAGCTGCGACTGCCGAAGAGGAAGAAAAAAAGGTCTATACGGGCGAACGCCTGACGCTTAATTTCCAGGATATCGAGACGCGCGCGGTGCTGCAGCTGCTGGCCGACACCAGCGGTCTCAACATCGTTGTCAGCGACACGGTTACCGGCAACGTTACCTTGCGCCTGCAAAACGTGCCCTGGGATCAGGCACTGGACATCGTGCTGCGCACCAAGGGGCTCGACATGCGCCAGCACGATAACGTCATTATTGTGGCGCCGGCCGAGGAAATTGCCGAGCGTGAACGCCGTGAGCTGGAATCGCGCAAGCAAATCGAAGAGTTGGTGCCGCTGCGCTCCGAGTTCATCCAGGTCAATTACGCCAAGGCCTCGGAACTGGCAGCTCTGATCGGTGGCGGAAATGCCCTGCTATCCGAGCGCGGCAATGTTGCTATCGATGAGCGCACCAACACGCTGCTGGTACAGGATACGGCTGAAAAACTTGCCGAGGTGCGCAGACTAATCCGGCAGCTGGATATCCCGATCCGCCAGGTCCTCATTGAGTCCCGCATCGTCATCGCCAACGACGACTTCAGTCGTGAACTCGGCGTGCGGGTAGGTGCTACAGCAGTGAGCGAAAACAGCACCGACGGATTGATCGCCGTCAGTGGCAGCGCGACTGGCACGGATACAATTGTGCAATCGGGCCTGGAGAACCTGCAGGATTCCGGTCAGCCCTTCCCGGTGAACATGCCAGCACAAGCGGATCGCTTTAATGTCAATGTGCCGGTTGCCAATCCGGCCGGGCGGGTGGCGCTGGCTATCCTGGATTCCGATTACCTCATCGACCTGGAGCTGGCGGCGCTGCAGTCAGAAGGGCGCGGCGAAGTAATTTCCACGCCCCGCGTCGTGACCGCTAACCAGAAGCGCGCCAGCATTGAACAAGGCGTAGAAATTCCCTACCAGGAAGCTTCGTCCAGCGGCGCTACCGCGACCCAGTTCAAAAAGGCTGTACTGCGATTGGAAGTGACACCACAGATCACGCCTGATGACCGGATCATCATGGACCTTCTGGTCAGCAACGACAGCGTTGGTGAGCAAGTGCCCAGCGCCACCGGGGGCTTTGTACCCAGTATCGATACCAATGAAGTCAACACCCAGGTGCTGGTCAAGAATGGCGAAACCGTGGTGCTTGGCGGCATCTACATCACTGATCGCCGTGACACCACTAACAAGGTGCCCTACCTGGGCGACCTGCCGGTCGTTGGCCGGTTGTTCAAGTCAACCCAGAAGCAGTCCAAGAAGTCTGAATTGCTGGTCTTCGTAACGCCGAAGATCCTCAAGGAAGGCTCGAATATCAACTAGGTAAAGAACCGGACCAGTAGGTAACGGAATTGAATGAGCATTCGAGGAACATATTGATGCGCAAGCGACTACCGATTTTGCTACTTTTCCTGGCCGGGATTGTTACCGGTTGTGGTGACAGTAATACATTCGTGTCCCAACCTGGCACGCCCGGGGCCGGGCCAGCGGCGCCGGTCGCGGCATCCCTGCAGTTGCTGACCAGCAACCCGCAACTGCCTTCGGATGACTCGACCACGGTGACTATTACGGCCTTGGCGCGCGATGCCAGCAATATTTTCGTCGCTGGCGTACCGGTCAGCTTCGCCACGGATTCCGGCGGCTTGACCGTTGTCCAGGCTACTACCGATGCCAATGGCCGGGCGTCCGCCACCCTCGGTGTCGCCGGTGATCCCACCAACCGAACCATCTCGGTCACCGGCACGGCAGGAACCTTGAGCTCCAGCGTATCGATCAGCGTGGTGGGTACAACATTGGCGGTAACCGGCCCGGCGACTCTTGTATCGGGCGCCACGGCGACGTACACGATCGTGCTGACCGATGCCGGCGGTAATGGCATTGCCAACGAGACCGTAGATATCAGTTCGTCGGCTGGCAGCACCATCAGCCCTGCTCCGCCGTTAACTACCGATTCCGCCGGTCAGGCGCAATTTGATCTGACCGCGAGTGCCAGCGATACGCTCACCGTAACCGCCCTTGGCCAGTCCACTACCAAGAGCATCGCTGTTTCCAGTGACAGCTTTGCGTTTACCTCGCCGGCAAGCAACACCGAGGTCAATCTGGGTGCACTGCAGACCGTGGTCGTCAACCTGCAATCGGGCGGCCTGCCTGTGGTCGGCGATAACATCAGTTTTTCGGCGACGCGAGGCATGTTGAGCTCCGCCACCGCCATGACCGACGCATCGGGTAATGCTTCGGTTGATATCAGTTCCGCAAATGCCGGAGCAGCCGTTGTTACCGCCACGACGTCGGGTGGTGTCAGCACAACACTGACCATCGAGTTCGTTGCTACCACGCCGGCCAGCATCGAGGTGCAGGCCAATCCCTTTACGATCGCACCCAATGATCAGGCTGCCATCACAGCCATAGTGCGCGATGCCAGCAATAACCTGGTCAAGAACCAGACGGTCACTTTCAGCCTGGATGACACCACCGGCGGTCAGTTATCGGTCGCCTCGGCGGTTACCGACAGCCAGGGCCGCGCGCAGACTTTTTACACGGCCAGCAGCTCGACCAGCGCCAAAGACGGCGTCAAGGTGACTGGCACCGTGAACGGTATCTCGCGCACTGCGGCCCTGACCGTGGCCCGGCGCGAAGTGTTTATTACTATCGGCACCGGCAACGAAATTGAAGAACCCAACCAGGCGCAATATGAAATCCAGTTTGCCGTGCAGGTTACTGACAGTCAGGGCAACGGCGTCGCCGGTGTAACCGTCGTGCTGTCACTGCTCTCGGAGCAATACAGCAAGGGTAGATGGGTGTTGCCGCTGACCGGACCCTGGCAACAAGACATCAAAGCAACCTGCAATGATGAAGACGTCAATCGAAACGGTATCCTGGATCCGTCTGAAGACTTCAATATGAGCGGCAAGATTGAGGCCGGCAACGTTGCCGCGGTGGTGCCCGGCACAGTCACCACCGACGCAGACGGATTTGCGCTGGTCGATGTTGTCTATCCGCAGCAATTCGCACGCTGGGTCCAGGTGGTGCTGGAAGCGCAGACCTCGGTGCAGGGCACAGAATCGAGCAGCAATGCCCGCTTTGTTCTGCCCATCGCTGCTTCGGATGTGACCCGGGAGACCAACCCACCGGGCAACCCGAGCCCCTTTGGTGCCGGCGACGCACCAAACGACAACTGTTCCAACCTGCTGTGACCTGATGACGACCCGGCCCAGGCCGGGTCGCTTCTTTGGCGCGCTCTGTTACGCTTAGTGGCGTGACATTTACCCAGAACATTTTCCTGATCGGACCCATGGGCGCCGGCAAGACCGCGGTCGGACGCCAGCTCGCCCGGGCGCTCAAGCGCGATTTTCATGACAGTGACGCCGAAGTCGAATCGCGAACCGGTGTGGACATCGATTTCATTTTCGAAAAAGAAGGCGAGGCGGGATTCCGGCGTCGGGAACGCGATGCCATCGACACCCTGACGCAACTGCAGGGCATTGTCCTGGCCACAGGCGGCGGCGTGGTTCTCGACCCCGAAAATCGCAGTCGCCTCGCCAGCCGCGGTGTCGTGATCTACCTGGCGGCCAGCGTCGCGCAGCAAGTCGAGCGCACCCGGCGCAGCCGCAATAGGCCCTTACTGGAAACCGAGAATCGGCAATCGCGCCTGGCCGAGCTCGCAGCGATTCGCGATCCCCTCTATGCCGACCTGGCGGACCATACGATCCAGACTGATGGCCGAAAAGTGCCTTCGGTGGTGAGCGAAATTCGCCGGCGACTGCTATGAGTTGCAGCCTATAATCAATCCTCCCCGACACAGGATCGAGCCTTGGAAACCCTGACCGTAAATCTCGGTACTCGCAGTTACCCCATCTATATCGGTGAGCACTTGCTCGAAACGGGCCTGCTCGCCAACCACCTGCCCGGCGGCGCTGCCCTGGTAGTCAGCAACGACACGGTCGCACCGCTTTACCTGGAGCGGCTCTTGCAGGGCATGCCAACTGAGGTGCGCTGCGGGAAACTTCTGCTGCCGGATGGCGAGGCCCACAAGACTCTGACCACGGCCACCACTATTCTGGATGCCCTGGTTGAACAGGGTTACGGTCGCGACGCCTGCCTGGTGGCTCTGGGCGGCGGCGTGGTCGGTGATATCACAGGATTTGCCGCCGCGTGTTTCCAGCGTGGAATCGACTTCGTGCAGGTACCTACCACTCTGCTGGCCCAGGTAGATGCCTCGGTGGGTGGCAAAACCGGCGTCAATCATGTCGGTGGCAAGAATCTGATCGGTGCATTCCACCAGCCGCGCTGCGTGATCGCGGATATCACCACGCTGGAATCACTGAGTTCTCGAGAATACCGCGCGGGTCTTGCCGAAGTGGTCAAACACGGTGTCGTGCGAGACGCCGGGTTTCTGGAGTGGCTCGAAGACCATGCCGACGACCTGGTCGGACTTACCCATCACAGGCTGGTACACATGGTCAGGCGTTGCTGCGAGATCAAGGCCGAAATCGTCGCCCAGGATGAACGCGAGGAAGGCGTGCGCGCCATTCTCAACTTCGGGCACACCTTCGCCCATGCCATTGAAAATGCGACAGGTTACGGCCGATGGTTGCACGGCGAGGCGGTGGCGACCGGCATGGTCATGGCCAGTGATCTGTCCTGCCGGCTGGGCCTGCTGGAAAATGGATTCCTGTTGCGTATCCGAATGCTGCTCGAGCGACTGGGCTTGCCGGTGCAGCCGCCGCCCCTGGACCCCGGGCAAATTCGCGCAATCATGCAGGGTGACAAGAAGGTCATGCGTGGACGGCTGCGCTTCGTCCTGCTCGATGCACCAGGCTCAGCCGTCGTCCACGATGAAGTCCCTGACGCGGTGCTCGATGCCTTACTTGCCGACTATTTTTCGGATTGATCTGGCGGAGTATGGGCATGACCGTTACCTCAATGCATCTGTCACTGGCACCCTATGCCGCAAGCGTGCAATCAAGCCGTGGCAGAGTCTATACGGAGCAAGCGCATGCTTACCGCGACGAATTTCAGCGCGATCGTGACCGCATCGTTCACTCCAGTTCATTCAGGCGCCTGGTCTACAAGACCCAGGTATTCGTCAATCACGAAGGCGATCTGTATCGCTCGCGCCTGACCCATTCTCTCGAGGTGGCGCAGGTCGCCCGCACGGTTGCCGTGGCGCTGGGTCTCAACGAGACGCTTGCCGAAGCAATTTCCCTGGCGCACGACCTCGGGCACACGCCCTTCGGACATGCCGGTCAGGATGCGCTCAATCGCTGCATGCGCGAGTACGGTGGCTTCGAGCATAACCTGCAGTCTCTCAGGGTGGTCGACGAACTAGAGGAAAAGTACGCCGACTTCCCCGGCCTTAACCTTTGCTTCGAGACGCGCGAGGGGATCCTCAAGCATTGCTCTGTCCGCAACGCCCGCGAACTGGGCGAACTCGGCCGACGCTTTCTGGAGCGCACTCAGCCAGGGCTTGAAGCGCAGCTCGCCAATGTTGCCGATGAAATCGCTTACAACAATCATGATGTGGACGATGGGCTGCGCGCTGGTCTGCTGGAGCACGACTCCCTGCGCGAAGTCACTATTTACCGGCGCGAGTTCGACAGGGTCGTGGCGAGCTACCCGGGCCTTGACGGTCGCAGGCTGGTTTATGAAACGGTGCGCCGCATGATCAACCACGTTGTGACGGACCTGGTGGAAACCAGTCGACGCAACATCAAAGAGGCGCGTGTCGACAGCATTGAAGCCGTGCGCGGACTCGAACAGACTCTTATCGGCCTCAGTGATGAAACGGCGGCGGAACATATCGAACTCAAGCAGTTCCTGCGCAAAAGCCTCTACCGGCACTATCGGGTGATGCGCATGACAGCCAAGGCAAAAGTTCTGCTTATCCGACTGTTCGAGGCCTTCATGAACGACATCAGGCTGATGCCTGATGACCATCGCGACAATGCCTCGCGCCTCGAGGCTCAGGGTGGCGATGCTGGCCGCGCAAGGGCAGTCGCTGACTACGTAGCGGGCATGACCGATCGCTTCGCAATTTCCGAACATGCCCGGCTTTTCGAAATAGAAGAACACACCTGAGCAAGCCAGGGTCGTTGTAATGCTAAAATCGCGCGCCAGCATTGCTGCGCACAGAGGTGTCAATCACATGCCTGCAGGCCACACAGCGAAATCGATCGCCACGCGAGAACGGCTCATCTTCGCACTCGATGTTGCGGATACCAGGCGCGCCCGTGAACTCGTCGAACAGCTCGACGACAGTGTTTGGTTTTACAAGCTTGGACTCGAAATGTTCATGGCGGGAGGCTATTTTGAGCTCATCGACTGGCTGGTGGAACGCGGCAAGAAAATTTTTGTTGATCTGAAGTTCTTTGACGTGCCGGCAACCGTGGGTTCAGCCGTGCGACAATTGCGCAGTCGCGGCGTGAATTTTGCGACAGTGCATGGCAACCAGTCCATCATGGAAGCGGCGGCGCAGGAAAAAGGCGACACCAGAATTCTGGCGGTAACGGCACTGACCAGTCTTGACCGCGGCGACCTCCTTGACCTCGGCTTTCAGTGCGACGTCCGGGAGCTGGTGCTATCACGGGCACGGCGCGCCTTCGAAGCGGGCTGCGACGGCGTAATTTCATCAGGCCTGGAAGTACCGGTTCTGCGCGCTGAAGCGGACCGGCGCCTGCTGGTTGTCACGCCGGGAATCCGGCCTGTCGACAATCGTGAGGATGATCAGAAACGTGTGGTCACCCCGACGCGCGCCTTCCAAAACGGGGCGGATTACATAGTCGTTGGCCGGCCCATACGCGACGCAGCGGATCCCAGGGCGGCCGCCACGGCAATCCAAATCGATATCGCCGCACTTTTTCCTGGCACTTGAATCGGGGGCATTATGCCGGCCAAACTGCAAAATGATCTCCTGCTGCGGGCTCTCTTGCGCCAGCCCGTCGAACGCACGCCTGTGTGGATCATGCGCCAGGCTGGCCGCTACCTCCCCGAATATCGTGAGGTTCGGGCACGCGCTGGCAATTTCATGAGCCTGTGCCGTAATCCCGAGCTGGCGTGCAGAGTGACATTGCAGCCCCTGCAGCGCTTCAAGCTGGATGCAGCCATCCTGTTTTCGGACATCCTCACCATCCCCGACGCCATGGGTCTCGGTCTGTATTTCGCCGAGGGCGAAGGACCGCGTTTTGAGCATCCGATCCGCTCGCAGAGCGATATCCGGCAATTACCTATTCCGGATCCGGAAGATGCTCTGGGCTACGTGATGGCTGCCGTGCGCACTATCAGAACTGCGCTGGCCGGTGCGGTGCCTCTGATCGGTTTTTCCGGCAGTCCCTGGACGCTCGCTACCTACATGGTGGAAGGCGGCTCCAGTAAAGAATTTGCCAAGGTGCGAGGGTTGCTCTACGAAAATCCGGCGGCGCTGCATACCTTGCTGGATAAACTCGCGCACTCGGTCATCAACTATCTCAATGCACAGGTACGTGCAGGTGCCCAGGCCCTGATGATCTTCGACACCTGGGGTGGGACGCTGAGCCGCGAAAACTATCTGACGTTTTCGCTCGAGTACATGCGTCGCATCGTGGCCGGACTGATTCGGGAACATGAAGGCCGGCGAGTGCCGGTGGTGCTGTTTACCAAGAATGGTGGCGCCTGGCTGGAGGACATGGCAGGCAGCGGCTGTGACGCGCTCGGCATCGACTGGACCCAGAGTCTGGGCGAGGCCCGCGATCGGGTCGGTGACCGGGTGGCGTTGCAAGGTAACCTGGATCCGTGTGTCCTGTATGCCCCGCCGGCGATTATTCGCGAACAAGCCGCAAAGGTACTGCGTGACTTTGGTTCCGGAGACGGCCATGTCTTCAATCTCGGACATGGCATACACCCGGCGGTCGACCCGGAACATGTCAGGGCTTTGCTCGAAGCAGTCCACGAACTCAGCCCGGCTTATCATTCTCCCCAGGAGAGCAACGGCTGACCGCCATGCCCCCAGGCACAATACCGGCCCCCGTGTTTACTGCCCGCGAAGCCGAGCAGCAGCGCAGACTGACCAACATGAAACGCCTGGCCACGGCCATGTTGCTGTTAATGGCCGTCATATTTGTTGCCAGCCGCACATACCATCCCGCTTATCCGTGGCTCGGATGGGTTGAAGCCTTTGCGGAGGCGGCCATGGTCGGCGCCCTGGCCGACTGTTTTGCTGTAACGGCGCTATTTCGACACCCGCTGGGCATCCCGATTCCGCACACTGCAATTGTCCCGCGCCGCAAGGACGAGCTCGGCGAAAACCTGGCACGCTTCGTGCGCGAAAACTTTCTCGTGCGCAGCGCCCTGCAGCCGCGTCTGCATAATCTCGACGCCGCCGGGCGCACCGGTGCCTGGCTGGCGCGCGAAAAAAACGCCCGCCGGGTCAGCGCCGACGCTGGCGCGTTCCTGGAGTGGCTGCTGGGTACGCTGGATAGCGAAGCGCTCAGGGATTTTCTGCGCGAAAACCTGCACATGGAACTGCGCCAGATGCAGATCACGCCCATGCTGGGTCGCATCCTGGACTTGCTTACGAGCCAGGATCGCCATCAGGCATTAATGGACCTCGCGGTGCGCGTCGCGCGCCAGCACCTGGATGAGAATCGGGTTCTGATCCGGATCCGCATAGACGAGAAGAGTCCATGGTGGCTGCCTGGATTTGTCGACCAGGAAATATTCGACAAGATTGTCGGCGAAGTAGAAAAGCTGCTGGATGGCATTGGCAACGACCCGCAACATGAGGCGCGGCTGCGCTTCAACGAGGGTGTGCACAGTTTTATTGCGGCGCTCAAGAACGACCCTCAAATGATCGCTCGCGGCGAAGAAATCAAGAATGAGTTGCTCGAACACCCGGTGGTGCAGGAATATCTAGCCGGACTCTGGCAGCATATCAGCGATTTCCTGCTGCGCCAGGCAGCTGAACCGCAGTCCATGCTGAGACAGCGCTTCGAGACCGGCCTCATCAGTTTCGGCGAAGCGCTGGGTCGTGATGAGGCACTGCGTGCGCAGATCAATCAGTGGCTGAACGACGCAATCCTGCGCATCGTGCGCAACTATCGCGAAGAAATTGGCAGCGTAATTTCGGAAACAGTGCGCGGCTGGGACAGCGACGTCACGGCCCGCAGGGTGGAGCTGGCCGTCGGCCGTGACCTGCAGTTCATTCGCATCAACGGCACAATTGTTGGTGGCATAGCGGGGCTTGCCATTTACGCCATCAGCAATCTGCTCTGAGCTACGCCTCAGTCAGGTCCGCCAGCGTCACGCTACCCGGGTCGTGCTGCCAGCTCGTTGGCACGTTGCCCGCGAACAGCTCCCGCATGATCGCCGTCTCCCGCTTGCCGACTGCATCGATAAATGCGGCGGCGCCCTGCATGCTTCGGAACGCACGGAAGCCGCGTTCCACGAAATCCTGCAGTGCTCCAAAGCCCGCAGCCCGGGCAGGTCCCCGCACCAGTCGCACCAGCGTATATATCATGGGATGTTTGACCACTTCGTCGAGCTGCCGGCCAGCTGCGACTACCAGCTCAATCTGCCGGCGCCGCTGTGGTTCCTGACCACACATCCGGTAGGCGCGCGCCCACAGCGCTGGAGTCAGCGCATCCGTCATGGCCAGCTTACCGGTCAGTAGTTTGAGCATACGGGCATCGAGTTCCTGGGTCAGCGCGTGCAGCTCCAGGGCGCAGCAAAGGGCATCCAGTGCATTGGCCGGCAGCATCCTCGACATGACGGGAAATACTTTTTCAAGGTCTGCATCACGCTGGGTGAAATCTGCCGGGCCGTACAGGTCGTTGAGAAAAAATTTTGCGGCCTGATGATATCGGGCGCTACTGCTGAAATCTTCGTAAGTCGCTGCCAGACGCCGCGCCTGCCATAATGCCAGCAGCTGCGCTTGCGGCTCGCGGGGACCCTTGGCAATGATCTGGCGGTCGATTTCGTGCACGCGCGCGAGCAGCCCGAGCAGCGCCGCCCGGCCCTGTGCCCGATCGCCATGCTTCGGTACGCTCAAATCATCTTCCTGGTTTGTGCAACAAAATGCTAAATGTTAGCGTTTTGACCATAGACTGCCAGTTGCCGGAACAAAAACTCACGCTCATGATCATCGATTCACTGATTCCAGGCCGGGAAGGCATGTCCAGCGTAGACACGGCCTGGCTGCGCATGGAGCGTCCCACCAACCTCATGATGATCACCGGCGTGATGATTTTCGAGGAAAAGGTCCGCTACCTGCGCCTCAAGAAGGTCATCCGTGAGCGCTTTCTGCGCTTTGCACGCTTCCGGCAGCGGGCCGGACGCGACGTCGCATCTGCTTTTTGGGAGGAAGATCCGAATTTCGATATAGATGCCCATGTGCTGCGTGTGGCCCTGCCTGGCAAAGCCGACAAGCAGGCCCTGCAAGCATACGTCAGCGAACTCGCCAGTACGCCACTCGATCCCTGGAAGCCCATGTGGCAGTTTCAGCTGGTCGAAAATTACGAGGGCGGATCCGCCATCGTGACGCGCATCCATCATTCTTACGCCGACGGCATCGCACTCATCCAGGTCCTGATGGCCATGACCGAAAAGCAGGGCGGCGGCAGTGTGCTGCCCGATAACGGGCCCAAGGCAAAACAGCACGGGCCGTCGAGCTTGCCCGGGACCAAACTCGTGACTCATGGTCTGAAGCTGGGGGCCAATCTCTGGAAAAACAGCCTGCATATCGTTCAGGACCCAGGCGCCGCGGCAGGCATGGTCAAGACCGGCGTGGACCTCGCTGCCGAGCTCGCCAAACTGGGACTGCTGGAAGATGACCCGCCCACACCGTTCAAAGGGCCTCTGGGTGCCCGCAAGCAAGTTGCCTGGGCGGAACCGTTGCCGCTTGAAGAGGTCCGCACCATCGGCAAAGCGCTCGGCTGCACGATTAACGATGTCCTGTTGGCCTGCGCCGCCGGTGCGCTGCACAGCTACCTCGTCGAGCAGGGACAAGACACCGATGGGCTGGTGATCCGCGCAGCGGTGCCTGTGAATCTGCGCCCGCTGGATGCGCCGGCACGCCTCGGCAATCAGTTTGGGTTGGTGCTCCTGGACCTGCCGGTGGGTATTCGCAACCCGCTGGAGCGCCTGTACAAGGTGCACGAAAACATGCAAAAGCTGAAGTCCTCGCGGCAACCTCTCGCAACCTACCTGCTGCTGGGTGCGCTTGGCTTCGGACCCCGGCAGCTGCAAAAAACCGCACTCGATCTGCTCAGCGAGAAAACGTCTATCGTGATGACCAACGTGCCTGGGCCGCGACAACCGCTGTACCTCGCGGGATGCCGCATCGTGCAGCAGATGTTCTGGGTACCTGCCAGCGGCAGCGTAGGACTCGGGGTCAGCATCCTGAGCTATGACGGCAGGGTACAGTTTGGCCTTATAGCGGACCGCAAGCGGGTACCGGACCCGTTTGCCATAATTTCCCGTTTCAGGGGTGAATTCGAAAAACTGCTGCTCAGCACGCTGATGTCCGCCTGGGAGGAGCGCCCTGACCCCCACAAGCTCGAAGCCGAGCTGAACGAACACCACTCGCGCATGTCCTGAGACCCGGTCCGGGTCTCCCCCCGACCCCTATGGGGCCTCGTTTTGGTGGTATCCTTGGCATATATTGCAATGCCGCATTCGGCATCTCTGCCCCGGGGTGCGAGCACCCACAACGCTGGCCCACGGGGATTTCACAACGGGTCCGTCGGTGACGATGTCGGGCGCCCGACATCTGATCGGACGCGAACGGCAGGCCGGCGGATGACGAGGGGGCAGACGTGAGCAAGAAACAAGCCAAGAAAGCGGGTTCCGGGGTCAAGGGCATGGCTGCTGACACCTGGGAAAAACTCGAGCAGGTTTTCGAATCCAGGGTCGCGCGCGTATTGAACGCCATGCAGATACCCACCCATGATGACGTGCAGGAGCTTTCGAGACGTGTGGAAGCCCTCAGCAAACTGGTCGAGAAGCTGAGCGGTGAAACGATCAAGGCAGGCAGCAAACCGGCCGCAAGGACGGGCAAAAAAAAGACACCTGCCGGGCGCCAACGAGTCGCTGCCAAGACCCGACGGCCCGGCACGCGCACCAAGGCCACGAAGACCACCAGCAAGAAGCGCAAGCACTAGAGTTGCGGGCGAAATCTCTTGACGCTCTCGGTCACACCAGCGAGCAAACCCAAACGCGGTAAGGCCCGGCGTCAATTCGGCCTTGCGCTGGCCGGTGGCGGGCCCGTGGGCGGTATTTACGAGGTTGGGGCGCTCATTGCTCTGGACGAAGCGCTCAAGGGTGTCGACTTGCATGAACTGGACATCTACGTCGGAGTGAGTTCCGGGGCCTTCATCGCATCCAATCTGGTCAATGGTATTTCCACGTCGCAGATGGCGCGGATTTTTATCCAGAATGAGTCACTGGCACATCCGATATCGCCACGGGTTTTCCTCACCCCGAATCTGAGCGGCTACCTGCAGAGTCTGTTGCGGCTACCCGGCGCCTTCGCCGACAGCATCGCACGATTTCTCGGCAACATCCCCGATGTAGGACTGATTGAGTCCCTGGCTGGCCTCAACAGCATTATCCCGTCCGGGATATTCGCCAATGAGCCTGTGAACGAGTTCCTGGCGGACCTCTACAGCACGCGCGGGCGCACCAATGATTTCCGTGAACTCAAGCGCAAGTTACGGGTAGTTGCTACCGACCTGGATACCGGTGACTCGGTGCGTTTTGGCGACAAAGAGCATGAGCATGTGCCGATTTCCAAGGCCATTCAGGCAAGCACGGCATTGCCCGGCCTTTATCCGCCGGTGGAAATTGATGGGCGTTTCTATCTTGATGGTGCACTGAAACGCACCCTGCATGCCTCGGTGGCGCTCGATGAGGGCGCCGACATGCTGATCTGCATCAATCCGATTGTTCCTTATGACGCCAACCTTGCTGCCAATGATCCAAACAAACCACACGATAAACTGACCGAGGGCGGCTTGCCGGTAGTGCTGGCGCAGACTTTCCGGGCACTCGTGCATTCGCGCATGGAAATCGGCATGGAAAAGTACGAGTCAGCTTATCCCGATCGCGACATCATTTTGCTGGAACCCGATCGTGATGATTCACGAATGTTTTTTACCAATATCTTCAGTTACTCGAGTCGGCTGCAGATCTGTCAGCACGCCTATGAAATGACCCGCGCTGATCTGCGCGCGCAGGCCAAATCACTCAGGCCCATCCTGCGACGCCATGGGATAAGCTTAAATATGAAATCGCTGAACGACCGGCAACGACACTTCAGCGAGGCGGTAAAAGTACCACTGGCTGTGCGCACCAAGGGTAAGCGCAAGAACCAGGTGACCAACCAGCTGAGCGTTACCCTCGACAAGTTGCAGGAATGGGCACGCCAATAGTCAGGTCAATTAATCAGACCATAGTCCGGACAAAACTCTCCCGCGAACTCAGCTCCGACCAAATGCGGCTCAGCCTTGGCAGGCCGTCCAGGATCCGGCCATCAGCCTGCACCGCATACGCGATAATCGGTACCAGGAACAGGTCGGCAAGGCTAAGCGAATTGCCAACCAGATAATCGCCATCCTCACAGGTGTCGTCCACGACAGCCAGCGTATCGCGCGCACGGGTTTTTGCAGCAAGCCTTTCTTCATCGTTCATTTCGGGCCCGCGTATGGATGGCAAAATCCATTTCCTGATCAGTCGATGATAAACGCTGTCATTGATGGCGCTGATCCACTGCTCCATCCGGCAACGTTCCACGAGCATGTCGGGCACCAGGCTCGGACCGGCGAAAGTCTCGTCGATATAGCGACAAATAGCGAGAGTTTCAAACAGTAAGACGTCATCGTGACGCATGACCGGCATTTTCAAAAAAGGATGCAACTCGCGATGCGTATCGCTGCCAAATTCAAAAGATTCAAATGCGTCCAGCGTAAACGGCACACCTTTTTCCACGCACGCCATGCGCACCGTGCGTACAAAGGTACTGGCAGGAAAACCGTAAATGAGAAGGTCAGACACCGCAGCTTAACGTGGCGGCGATTCAGGCAGGTGCCGGTTCTTTCTTCTCCGCCTCATCGCGCAATGCGCGGCGTAAGATCTTGCCGACATTGGTTTTCGGCAATTCATCGCGAAACTCCACGGTCTTGGGCACTTTGTAGCCGGTGAGGTGCTCTTTACAGTAGTCGCGCACCTGCTTCGCGGTGAGGCTTTTGTCCTTGGCCACCACGAACAGCTTCACCGCCTCGCCTGACCGCTCGTCGGATACGCCGACCGCCGCCGCTTCAAGAATGCCCGGATGCTCCACCACCACTGACTCGATCTCGTTGGGATAGACGTTAAACCCCGAAACCAGGATCATGTCCTTCTTGCGATCTTCGATGAAGAAATAGCCCTTTTCGTCCACCCGCCCCATGTCGCCGGTGCGCAACCAACCCCCGTCGAACATGGTCGCCGCCGTCTCATCGGGACGGTTCCAGTAACCCTTCATGACCTGCGGGCCACGAATACAAATTTCCCCTACTTCGCCCATAGGCAGTTCGTTGCCCTGCTCGTCACGAATACTGAATTCTGTGGAAGGTATAGGCACCCCGATCGCGCCATTGAATTCCGTATTTGTCAGCGGATTGATGGCCGCGGCGGGGCTGGTTTCAGTCAGACCATAAGCCTCTATCAGCGGCGCAGAAGTGACCCTCTGCCATTCCTCCGCCACCGCGCGCTGCACGGCCATGCCGCCGCCAAGGGTCAGGCGCAGACTGGAAAAATCTACTTCGGCGAACCCCGGCGTGTTAAGCAAGGCGTTAAACAGCGTGTTGACGCCTGTCATGGCCGTGAACTTGTACTTGTTCAGCTCTTTGACGAAACCATCGAAGTCGCGTGGATTGGTGATCAGGAGATTGCAGCCGCCGATTTCCATGAAGGTCAGGCAATTCGCCGTCAATGAGAAAATATGATAAAGCGGCAAGGCTGTGACGACCATATCGCGCCCCTCCTGGGTCGCGGTCGACAACCAGGCAGACGCCTGTAGCAGGTTGGCAACCATATTTCCGTGGGTAAGCATGGCGCCCTTGGCAACACCGGTAGTGCCGCCTGTGTATTGCAGGAAGGCCAGGTCGTCATGATCAAGTTCGACCGCATCCAGCGTGTGCCACTTGCCCTCACTCAGCGCACGAGTGAATTTTATAGTGTCGGGAATATTCCAGGCAGGCACCATTTTCTTGATTTTCTTCACCGCAAAGCTGATCAGCTTTGACTTCGGGAAATTCAGCATATCGCCGATTTCCGTGGTTATTACCTTCTTGACCTGCGTATCCGGCAGCACCTTCTGCAGCGTGCTCGCGAAATTCTCCACAATAACGATCGCGCTGGCCCCGGAATCCGTCAGTTGGTGCCGCAATTCCCGGGGCGTATACAGGGGATTGGTGTTCACTACCACCATACCGGCGCGCAGGATGCCGAATATGGCGATCGGGTATTGCAGCAGGTTCGGCATCATCACCGCAACGCGGTCGCCCTTGCTCAGCCCAAGGACCTTCTGCAGGTAGGTGGCAAAGTAACGACTTTTCTGGTCGATCTCTCCGAAAGTCAGGGTCTTCCCCATGTTGATGAAAGCCGGCAGGTCACGATAGCGCCCGCAGCTTTCCTCTATGATCTCTTTCAATGAGCGATAACGAGAAAGGTCGATCTCGTGAGGTACGCCCTCCGAGTATTCATTGAGCCAGACTTTTTCCACCATGTTCTCCCGCAGATTAAGTGCCGTCGGCGTCGTCTGTTGTCAGGTATCGCCGGCTATTGTGCTTGTTGAATTCCAGCACCGTGGGACGCGCCTTTATATTACCGCAAGCGCACGCCAAGCACGCAGTATCTGTTCCGGTTCAGCCGCTTGCTTCCTTTTTATTCAAAGACTTGGCGTTTTCCATGTGACAGTCGCCATCACCCAGAAGCTCGGCCAGAGTGGGCCAGACATTGTCCAGCATGATTTGCTGCGCACGCGCATTGGGGTGGATGCCATCCGGCTGCATGAGCCCGTCATCCAGCGCAACGCCATCAAGCAGGAACGGCACGAACCCTGTGGCATGCTCCGCTGCCAGTTCCTCGAAGGTAGCGGCAAAACGGCTGGCATATTCGCGCCCGTAGTTGGGCGGTATCTGCATGCCAACCAGGATCACATCGGCACCAACGCCCCTGGAAGCTTCGATCATGGCTGCGAGATTGGTCCTCATTTCTGCTATGGAAATGCCGCGCAACCCGTCGTTACCGCCAAGCTCGATGATCACAATCGCCGGAGAGTGCCTGTCAAGCGCACCGGGCAGACGCGCGCGCCCCCCGCGCGTCGTATCGCCGGTGATGCTGGCATTTAGTACGTGGTAGCCATACCCTTGGCTGGCCAGTCGCGCGGACAGAAGTGCCACCCAGCTTTCATTGGCCGCCAGGCCATAGCCGGCGCTCAGGCTGTCGCCGATCACGAGAATTTTTTCATTTGCCCCGGGCTGCGCAATTCCGGGGAACCCTGAGAGCAACAAAAGGATCAGGTACAAGGTGACTGAAAACAAGGATCTCAATTTCGTTCTCCGTGCAGAAAATCTGTACAAGCGCGTGCCGAGCCCTGAGGGCGAACTCACTATTCTGCGGGATATTGGCCTGGAGGTTAAGGGCGGTGAAAGCGTGGCCGTAGCTGGCCCCTCCGGCGCCGGCAAGTCAACGCTGCTGGCCCTGCTGGCGGGGCTCGATGAACCGTCTGCCGGCCGGGTCTGGCTGGATGGCGCAGAACTCACGGCCCTGGATGAGGATGGCCGCGCGGAACTGCGTGCCCGGCGGGTTGGCTTTGTCTTTCAGTCTTTCCATCTCATTGCCTCTTTGACTGCCGTTGAGAATGTCATGCTTCCCCTTGAACTCGCGGGACGCAAAGATGCCGGGGCGGCCGCTGATGCGGTGCTCGAACAGGTGGGTTTGCTGCCGCGCCGCCGGCACTATCCGCGACAGCTTTCCGGTGGGGAAAAACAACGCGTCGCGATTGCGCGCGCCTTCGTAACCGAACCAGCCGTGCTGTTCGCCGACGAGCCCACTGGCAATCTCGACACCCGCACCGGCAAGACCATTATTGACTTGCTGTTCTCTTTGAACGCGCGCCGCGACACCACTCTGGTAATGGTCACGCACGATGTGCAGCTTGCCAACCGCTGTGATCGGGTTATCCATATGGATACTGGCGGAATCGTGGACGCTCCGGCCGGAACCGCAAGTGAATAGCTGGCGCCTGGCACTACGCGGCCTCGGTCGCGACTGGCTCTCCGGCGAACTCGGTGTGTTATCAGCGGCGCTGCTGGTGGCGGTCGCAGCAATGACCGCGATCGGCTTTTTTACCGAGCGCGTCGGCGTGGCGATGGATCGCGAAGCCGCGGGCGTCCTGGCTGCGGACCTGGTCGTGAGTTCGCGTGCCGAGCTCGACCCACAATGGCAGGCCGCGGCAATCGACTTCCGGCTGGCCAGTGCCCGAACACTGTCTTTCCCTAGCGTAGTGATTGCCGGTGAGGCAAGCACACTGGTCGAAGTGCGGGCGGTCAGCGAAACATATCCTCTGCGGGGCACACTCAGAATCCGCGATGACTTTTTCGGGCAGGCACGCGAGATCAGCGGCGGACCCATTCGCGGGAGCGCCTGGGCCGACCCACGTCTGCTGGCGCGACTGGCCTCCGATGTGGGGAATGAACTTGGTGTAGGGGCAACACGGCTGGCAACCGTCGCATTGCTCGATCACGTTCCCGATCGTGGCTGGGGTTTCGTCGACCTGGCGCCTACGCTGCTGATCAATATTGATGACGTCGCCGCAACCGAGCTCGTGCAACCCGGCAGCCGGGTGCGGCACCAGTTTCTTTTTGCCGGGGAGGCACGCGATGTCGAGCAGTTCAGGCGCTGGATCAAGCCGCGGCTCACCGACGGACAACGACTTGTCACGCTGGACGAGGCACAGCCGGAAATCCGCCGGGCGCTGGATCGCGCCAGGAGGTTTCTTGGCCTCGCCGCTATTGTCGCCGTGTTGCTCGCGGGCATAGCCATCGCTATGTCGGCACGCCATTACGTGGCTCGACACCTCGACCTCGCCGCGCTCATGAAATGCCTTGGGGCCAGACAGGCCGATATTCTGCGGATGAACCTGGTACAACTCCTGCTGCTTGCGCTGCTGGCGGCAGTGTTCGGCAGCCTGATCGGTTATGCGGGCCAGGCGCTGTTGGTGAACGTCGTCGGAGAACTGATTGCCAGCGACCTGCCGGCTGCAGGGCTGCGTCCGGCCGCACTGGGTCTGGCCACCGCGGTGCTGATGCTGGCAGGTTTTGCCTTGCCAGCACTCATGCAGCTCAGGCGCACGCCGCCAGCGCGTGTGCTGCGTCATGACCTCGCGCCACCGCCACTGAGAAATCTGGTTATATACGCCGCGGCGCTGGGGTCGCTTGCTGCGCTCTTGTGGTGGCTTATCAGGGATTTTTCGCTGATGGCCTGGATTACGCTCGGCGCAGTCGCAACCGCAGGACTGCTGACACTGGCAGGCTGGGGGCTGGTTGCGATCACCGGCCGCATGCGTGGCCGGGTTGGTGTCGCCTGGCGCTACGGGCTTGCAAATATTGCGCGCAGGGGCCGCGACAGTGTGGTGCAGATTACCGCTTTCGGACTAAGCCTCATGGTGCTGTTGCTGCTCGGTATCGTTCGCAACGACCTGCTCGAGGGCTGGCAGGCGACGCTGCCCGATGATGCGCCCAACCATTTCATGATTAATATCCAGGCCGATGAAACCGACGCACTGCGGGGATTCTTTTCTGAAAACAGCCTCCCGGAACCGGCCCTGGTACCGTTGGTGCGGGCCCGATTGCGTGCCATTAACGAAATCGAGGTTGATGGGAAATATGAACCCGGCAGTCGCGCCGAACGATTCGTAAATCGTGAAGCCAATCTGAGTTACAGCTCCGACCTGCCACCGGCCAATAAGGTAACGGCCGGGCAATTCTGGCAAGACGAGCCGCCCACGCCGGAGGTATCCGTCGAGGAGGAGTTTGCCGAGTCCCTGCGCATCACCCTCGGCGATACTCTCACCTTCAACATTGCAGGCGAACAGTTGGTCGCGACGGTTACCAGCCTGAGAAGTGTTGATTGGGACAGCTTCCAGCCCAATTTCTTTCTGTTGCTGTCGCCGGCAAGCCTGCGCGGTTTTCCTGCCACATTTATTTCCAGCTTGTACATCGATGAAGCACGCCGCCCGCTATTGCTGGATATGATCAAACGCTTCCCCAGTATCACCACCATCGACATGCAGGCGATTCTCAACCAGGTTCGCGGCGTGATCGACAAGGCTGTGCTCGCTGTGGAATATGTCTTCGGCTTTACCTTACTCGCCGGGCTCATGGTGTTGCTGGCGGCGGTGCAGACGACACGCGAAGAAAGGCGCTACGAGTCAGCTATGTTGCGCACCCTCGGCGCGCGCAAGAATGTGGTTCTTGCCGGACTCGCCAGCGAATTTGTCGCACTGGGGCTGCTGGCCGGTGTGCTGGCGGCAGCCGGCGCAACGCTGTCCGGCGTGCTGCTGGCAACCCAGGTCTTCGACCTGCCGGTGGCTTTTAATCCAATCATCTGGCTGGTCGGCCTCGCCGCCGGAACGTTGCTGGTAGGAATAAGCGGCACCCTTGCCACACGCAACGCGGTACGGCAATCGCCGGTATCAGTGCTGCGCAGGATCTGATCTAAACCTCCAATTTTGTATACATGAGAGTATCTCAGCCAGACAATTGCCTCGGTCTTGCACACAAGCGATACTTCTGACATGACCCCGCAGAGAAAAGTTGGCAAACGCTTGTCGTGCGGCGCAGTAGTGGTGCGTGATACCGCGGATGGGCTGCGTTTTTTGTTACTCCGGGCTTTCGATCACTGGGATTTCCCCAAAGGCATCGTCGAAGACGGTGAATCACCATTTGAAGCAGCATGCCGCGAAATCGAAGAAGAAACCACATTGTGTGATCTCGAATTCGTGTGGGGGGAAACTTTCACGGAAACTGGGCCATACTCACGTGGCAAAACAGCGCGCTATTACATCGCACGAACGCGTTGTGAAGAAATTGAATTACCCGTCAATCCACTGCTCGGGCGTGCCGAACATGTTGAATTTCGCTGGGTAGATTATGACGAGGCCATCCGGCTGACTTCGCCGCGCGTCAAACCTGTCATTCAGTGGGCCGCCAATGTCATGAATCTTTGATCGCCTTGAGCGCGGCCAGCGCGTCTGCGCGGCTTTCTTTCATGTCCACCACGGGCGCCGGATAGTCGGCGCCGATGGTAAAGCCAGCCGCCTCGCATACCTCGCGTGGCGCGTTCCAGGGTTCGTGAATCCACTTGTCCGGTAAAGCCGCTAATTCGGGCACCCACTTGCGCAGGTACTTCCCGTCGCCATCAAACTTCTGGCTCTGAGTGACCGGATTAAAAATGCGGAAATAAGGCGCGGCGTCCGCGCCACACCCTGCCGACCATTGCCAGCCGAGCGTATTGTTGGCGAGATCCGCATCCACCAGCGTATCCCAGAACCATTTCGCACCCTTTTGCCATGGGATTCGGAGATTCTTCACCAGCAATGACGCTACGATCATGCGCACGCGATTGTGCATCCAGCCTGTCGCCCACAATTGACGCATGCCGGCGTCAACGATTGGAAAACCGGTTTGACCTTTTTGCCAGGCCTTCAGAAGTTTGCCATGACGCTTGCGCCAGGGAAACGCGGCATATTTCTCATACAGCGGCTGGTCCGGTGTTTTCGGGAAGTGATACAGGACATGATGGGCAAACTCGCGCCAACCGATTTCCTTGAGAAAAGTCTTCGCACCCTGCGCTTCGCGCGCCGCTGACATGCCTTTAACAGCATGCCATACCTGGCGCGGAGAAATTTCACCAAAATGCAAATGCGGTGACAAACGTGAAACGCCCGCTTGTGCAGGGTAATCACGGCTGGTAGCGTAAACATCAATGGCGTGTTCGAGAAAACGATCCAGACGCGCGCCAGCGCCGTCCTCACCGGGCGTCCACGCGGCCTCGAGGCCATCGTCCCAGTTGATAACCGGCAAAAGCTCAAGAGCATCAAGACTTTCCGACGCTGGAAACTTTCCAGGCGCGCGCAATGCGCGCACCGATGCCTCGGGTCCGGCCGGTGCCGGCTCTTTCATGCAGGCCTTCCAGAAGGGTGTGTATACCTTGTAGGGATTGTCGTCCTTGGTGCTGATGGTCCACGGCTCGAACAACAGGTTGGCGGCGAAACTGCGGGTTGTCAGGCCCGCATCGGCCAGCGCCTTCTTGACTTGCTTGTCGCGCTTTATGGTCGCCGGATCATAGAGCCGATTCCACAATACGGCATCGGCATTAAATTGCCCGGTCAGCTCGAGCAATGCATCGCGACTCGCTCCAGTACGAATAATCAGGCGACTGTTGCGTTTACGGATTTTTTTGTCGAGCGCTGCAAGACTGTGGTGTAACCACCAGCAACTCGCAGCACCGGGTGACCAGTCACCCTCTTCCTGTGGCGCATGTACATACACCAGCAACACCTGCTCGAATTCGTCGACAGCATGCCGCAGCGCCGGATTGTCGCTAAGGCGCAGGTCACGCCGGAACCAGACGATCGCTTTTTTCACTGCCGCAGCCTCAGGCAACGCGGTTGCTGTCGTCACCGCGCTGGAAGGCCTCGATGTTCTCGGCCATCGCGTTCACCGCACGCTGACGCGCCTCCTGTGCTGCCCAGGCCACATGCGGGGTCACGATCAGGTTGGGGATACGGCCGGTAAGCAAAGGGTTGCCGTGCACGGGCGGCTCTTCGCTAAGGACGTCGATTCCGGCACCGCCGAGACGCCCTGCGCGCAAGGCCAGTGCCAGAGCCTCTTCGTGTACCAGCGCACCGCGGGCGGTATTGATGAGCACGGCGTCTTCCTTCATCAGCTCAAGTTCGGCCTGGCCAATCAGCCCTTCAGTGGCCGGTGTCAGCGGACAATGCAAGGTAACGATGTCTGAATTGCCCAGCAGATCTTCGAGGCTGCTCCGCCCCGCCCTGTCATCATTGATTCCCGCACGCCGTGCAATCATGACTTCAAGTCCGAAAGCCTGCGCAATGCGTGCCACCGCCTGACCCAGCGCACCGTAGCCAATGATCCCCAGGGTTTTTCCGTCCAGTTCCCGAATAGGATAATCCAGCATGCAAAACTGTGGGCTGTCGTGCCAGGCGTTGGTCTCCAGCAGGTGCTGGTAGGCGCGCACATGCCGGGTCAGCGCCAGAATCAGCGCGTAAACATGCTGTACCACCGATGATGTGCAGTAATCACGGATATTGTAAACGGCAATGCCAGACGCCTTTGCCGCATCGAGATCAATATTGTTGGTGCCGGTCGCAGCCAGCACGACGAGCTTCAGCTGCGGGGCCGCTGCAAATGCCTCGGCGCCAAGCGCAATCTTGTTGGTAATTACAACCTCAGCATTGGCGATTCGCTCGGCAACGCTTTCGGTACGAGTTACCGGATGATACACAAGGTCAGGTAACACGCCGTCCAGCAGCCCGGTGTCAATATCGTTATTACTGACCGTCGCAAAATCAAGAAAAACGCCGTGCATCAAGTTATTTCCTTTTGCTTCTTAATTCAGCGCGTCTACACTATACGCCAATAACAAAAACCATTACAAAGCGGCCACAGGCGTATTGTGGTGCAAACAATTTGCGCATCCCGCCCAGGTTATCGTGGATATGCCGGCCTCAAAAAGGAGCGGGCGACATGCACCGACGAAAGGCGGACGAAGTACGAATTTGCAGGACTGTCGTAACCGTCAGCTTCATGCCAGCGCAAATAGTTGTGGCAGCGAAACCGCGATCGCAACTCAATACCCCGAAGACAGATTGAAACGATAAATACATGACGCTTAACAAGCTACTCGAAGAAGTTCGCGCCTGCCGCCACTGCGAGGCACACTTACCACTCGGTCCACGGCCCGTTCTGCGTGCTCACGCCAACGCGCGAGTGCTGATTATCGGTCAGGCGCCCGGCATCCGGGTACACGAAACCGGCATTCCCTGGAACGACCTCAGTGGCAAGCGATTGCGCGCCTGGATGGCCGTCGATCGCGATGCGTTTTACGACGCACGGCAATTCGCCATTATTCCCATGGGGTTTTGTTATCCGGGGAAGGGCAGGTCCGGTGACCTTCCGCCACGGCCCGAATGCGCACCGCTTTGGCATTCGCGTTTGCAGGCCGAGCTGCCGAATCTGCAACTGACCTTGTTGGTCGGTCAGTACGCCCAGCGATATTACCTGGGCAGCAGGGCGAAAAAGACCCTCACAGATACGGTTCGCGCCTGGCGAGAGTATGCGCCAGACTTCCTGCCGATGCCCCACCCATCACCGCGTAACACGTTGTGGTTGAAGCGTAATCCGTGGTTTGAGGCGGAGGTGGTAGCGGCACTGCGTGCTAAACTGCGGCGCCTTGAACGAACCTGATTTGTTGTACAAGCGCGTGATTCGACATTTTCTTGTCTTTGGCTTACTTACGTTTCTGGCCGCGTGTATCGGCTCTGAAGCGCCGGGGTCCGGCGTCGAGAGCCGGATTCTGACCCTCGGTGATGGCACCGACATCGCCCATCCCTGGGACGAGGCGGGACCGCTTCCGGCGAGCAACGACTGGGTGAATGTCGAGGTCGCCGGTTACATGCTCGCAGAGCACGGGCAGGGAGACGGGTTTACCTGGACCTGGACCTTTACGCTTGCAGTTACCAACCCCGATGTCGACATGGTGGTTGTTTCAGATGTCAGCGATGCGGATGCGCTGCGACTGGTTACACCGGACGACGGGATATTTAACAAGGGCAAATGGTTGGCTCAGTCGGATTCCATGCCGGTCAGCGGTTTTCACCTGCCGTGGTTATTCAAGGACGGTGAAAGCATTCGCATACTGCGTTTTTCGATAGCAGACCGTCAGGGTCAGACCCGCATTCTCTACCAGCCGGTTCTGTTTACGCACGAAGGCAAGAAAAGCCTTATAGCAATTGCGCGCGCAGGCGCCATTGCCACATCCGGAACCTGATGCTGCCTGATTGGCTTACTGGTCGCCGGACGGACCTGCTTCTGGTTTCTTAAACTTGCGATAAAGAAACAGCAGCAACAATGCACCGCCTAAAGCGAGGGCGAGGCTGCCGAAACCGAAACCATCAACCTTGCCGAGCCCAAGCGCCGATCCGATAAAGCCGCCAACAAGGCCGCCGGCGATACCGATCATCATTGTTACAAAAATGCCTCCCGGATCTTTGCCCGGCATAATCCACTTCGCCAGTGCGCCAATCATGAGACCCATGACCATCCAAGAAATAATCCCCATTACTGCTCCTTATTGTCTGCTTGCGGGCATGTGCCTGTTCAGTTTTATGCGTCGGCCAGTATAACGCGGGTTGCCAGTAGCACATGTTACAAGCTGTTAATCAGTCACACTCAGCTGGCTTCAGAAGACGTCAGCGGCCAGGCGTCCAGGGCACACCGGCGGCTTCAAGTTTTTCCTCGAAGGCAGGCAACTCAACCCGGAGAATGGCATCCAGCTGACGCTTCCAGTCGGCGAACTGCTGCTGCGCAATGTCAAGGCTCTGTTCATGCGTCGGCGTCGGACCGTAGGTAGAGAAATGCGTGCCATAAAAAGCGACGGCGACCCGCCGTTCGATGGATACCGGTCCGTCCTCGTTCATAATGTTGCGTCGCTCATCGCCTGCCAGGCGCTCCTGCAACAACTTCAGGCGCCTGGTAAAGCCATCCGCCTGCGAAAGGACACTCGCATCTACGGTGGAACGCAGCAGCGTTGCCTGGATTGCCTCGACGCGTTTGATGGCGGCTTTGACTGCGGATTGCGCGCCGCCGACCTGGCGCTCGATTTCGTCGAGTTGCAACGCGAATCTGGTCATCGCTTCGGGTGAGGCGCCAGGCAAGGCTTTTTCGACCATGGACCTGACGGTGAAGGGCAAGGGGCCGGCCAGCGGCGACACCACGCCATCTACGCTCTTTGCCATGCTCACCGTATACCTGCCCGGCGGCGCCAGCGCACCGGCCTCGTCCTGAATATCTTCCTCGTCCAGGTCTGCGGCCCAGGGCAATTTGGCCGGATAACGCAGATCCCAGGCTACGCGGTGGAATCCGGCTTTCACCGGTGCGGCAAAATGTCGCACGATATTGCCGGCTGCATCACGCACGGTGAACAGCACGGCGGGATCATTCTCCAGAGATTCTTCGCGCAGCACATCCCAGCCGGGATAAGGCGTATCACCGCCCTCTTTTTCGATCTTTTTCTCGGCATCCCGGCGCCGCTCTTTCCTGGTCTTGATTTCGTCTCTCAGATAATAGGTGAACACCGCACCAAAAGGCGGGTTCGGCGCAACGAAGAACGATGCGCCCTGGGTGGCACGGTTATCGTCGCCACGCTCGCGTCCCAGCGGGTTCTTCGGCAGGTACCAAAGGGCATCTTTTACCGGAAACAGCAACGCATCCTGCTGCAGATCGCTTTCCGTAATGCTGCGCAACGGCGAATAATCGTCGAGGATGTAAAAGCCGCGGCCAAAAGTCGCGCCGACCAGGTCGTTCTCCCGTTTCTGGATCGCAAGGTCACGAAACGGAATGTTGGGCGCACCACCTTCCAGTTTTACCCAGCGCCGCCCACCGTCGATGGTAAAAAACACCCCGAACTCGGTCCCGGCAAACAGCAGCTTCGGGTTGACATGGTCCTGTACCAGCCGCCACACGAGATGCCGGTCAGGAAGGTCGCCACGGATGCTGCGCCAGGTTCTGCCGCGATTAGTACTTTTTAGAATGTAGGGCTTGAAGTCACCGGCCTTGTGGTTGTCCACCACCACGTAAACCGTGTTTTCGTCGTGCAAGTCAGCCTTGATGTCGTTGACGAAAAAGTAATCGGGCACACCAGGCAGTTTGCCTATACGTCGCCAGCTGGCGCCACCGTCTTCGCTGACCTGAACCAGGCCATCGTCGGTGCCTGCATACAGCAGGTCTTCGTTGAGCGGCGATTCGCCAATGGAAGTAATCGTGCCGAACTTGGACATCGCGTAGGTATCCCACGGGGAATCCCAGCTCCATACCCTGCCCATCATGGGCAGTTTGAGCCGATCCAGGCCGCGCGACAGGTCACCGCTCAGCGAGCTCCAGCTGTCGCCCCGATCGTCGCTGCGCCACAGCCGCTGGCTGGCGAAATACAGGCGTCTGGGGTCGTGGGCACTGATGTAGATGGGCGCGTCCCAGTTGAACCGGTCCCAGGGCTCATCGGCTGCCGGCTGCGGCTGGATGTAAACGATCTCGCCCGATTTTCTGTCGTAACGAGTCAGGTTGCCCTGCTGCCACTCGGAGTAAATGATATCCGGGTTGGTAGGATCCACGGCCGGCTGGTGACCATCACCAAACAGAGTTATAAACCAGTCGCTGTTACGAATCCCATGAGTATTGTCTGTGCGCGACGGGCCGCCCTGGGTGTTGTTGTCCTGGGTGCCGCCGTAAACGTTATAAAAGGGTGTGTCGTAGTCGACCGCTACTTTGTAGAACTGGGTTACCGGTAAATTGGCTACAAATTTCCAGGTCTTGCCGTGATCCCAGGTCTCATAGATGCCGCCGTCGCTGCCGACCAGCAAGTACTCCGGGTCAGAGGGATCGAACGCCAGCGCATGATGATCCGGATGCATGTGCTGGTGCTCAAGTCGCTTGAAGTTCTCGCCACCGTCATCGGTCACCCGCATCCAGACATCGGCCTGGTAAACGCGATCAAACTTGTGCGGGCTGGCAAAGATTTCCTGGTAATAATGCGGCCCCGTAGCCCCAGAGACATAATCGTTACGTTTTTCCCAGGTCTCGCCGCCATCTGCGGAACGCCAGAAACCTCCGCTGCGACGCTCCAGTTCAATCGTCGCGTAAATCACATCAGGCTTTTGCGGTGAGATTGCCAGGCCTATTTTGCCCATATTTTCTTCCGGCAGGCCCTGTCTGAGTTCGCGCCACGTCTCGCCGCCGTCCGTGGACTTGTGAATACCGGATTCCGGCCCGCCGTTCATCAACGCCGCGACCGTACGTAAGCGCTGATGCGTGGAGGCATACAGGACATCCGGATTACGCGGATCCAGGTGTACCTCGTTTACACCTGTGTACTCGCCACCGCCCAGAATCTTTTTCCAGGCCTTGCCGCCATCGGTACTCTTGAAAAGTCCGCGCTCTCCGCCCGCCGACCACAAGGGCCCCTGAGCGGCCACGTAGATTACGTCGGAATCGCGCGGGTCGATGCGAATCATGCCGATATGCTCGGACTTGGCCAGCCCCATGTTTTCCCAGTTCTTACCACCGTCGAGGCTGCGATAAACACCGTCGCCATAACCCACATGTCGCCCGCCGACGTTTTCACCGGTGCCCAGCCAGACAGTATCTGGCCGGTTTGGATCCAGCGTTATACATGCGACGGAGTAAGGGCCTGCCTTATCGAAAATTGGCGTCCAGGTTGTGCCGGCATTGGTGGTTTTCCAGACATTGCCACTGCCTACTGCAACATAGCGCGTGCCTTTGTCGCTGGGGTGAATCACAACGTCAGCAATGCGCCCGGACATCAGCGCCGGACCGATGCCGCGCATCGCAAGGCCGCTAAAGGTGCTGGCATTCAATCCCGGCTTGGTTTCTTTTTTCTCGCTCGCTGACAATGGGCTTATCAGCAACGCCAGAAGAACTGACCAGCAAAAATGGCGGATATTCATCTTGATCTCCATCTTGTTTTTCGTACCGGCTTTTACCGACATTATTAAAAGGGCTAAGTCTGAACACGCAGCCCGCTATTTTTCAGGCAACGGTATGAATTCTTTTTCGTCACCAGGGACCTTCGGGAAACGCCCCTCTGCCCAATCCAGCTTCGCCTGATCTATGCGCGCCTCGGAACTGGCCACAAAATTCCACCAGATGTGGCGCTCACCATCGATCCTGTCACCCCCGAGCAGCATGATTCTCGCCGCCTGGCTTGCGGAGACGGTCACTTCGGCGCCTTCGCGCAGAACTGCCATGGTACCAGCAGCGAAAGTAGCACCAGCAATCTGCACTTCGCCACTGCATACGTGCACCGCTCGTTCCTGATGTTCATTACCTACCGCCAGCTCTGCGCCGGCTTGCATATCAGCGTCCACATACAAGGTGTCCGAGCAAGTCTCGACGGGCGAATGCTCGCCGTAGGCAAATCCGGCGATGATCCTCAGTTTCAGACCGTCGGCCTGAAGAACCGGCAGAGTATTTGCCGGATGATGGCGAAACGATGGCGCCACCTCCTCAAATTCCTTTGGCAATGCGATCCAGCTTTGTATGCCGTGCAAGCGCTGCCCTTGCGCCCTGATCGCTGGTCGCGTGCGCTCCGAGTGCACAATGCCACGGCCCGCAGTCATCCAGTTGACGGCGTGTGGGCTTATGGCCTGTGCGTGACCGAGGCTGTCGCGATGGAAAATTTCACCCTCAAAAAGATAAGTCACGGTGGCAAGACATATGTGGGGGTGGGGCCGCACGTTGATACCCTCGCCCGGGGCGAAATCTGCAGGGCCGATGTGATCAAAAAATATGAACGGCCCCACCAGGCGGCGGCTGGCAAAAGGCAGGACCCGTCTGACGAAAAAGCCCCCGAGGTCGCGCTTGCGCGGCGTGATGACCAGCTCTACCGGAGATTTCATTCCGCTACCTTACCAAATGCCAGTCACGGGTGGTGCTGCTCAGAACCAGCGGCGAACCTTGTCGCGGTATGCCGGGTAATCCTGCGGAAACTGCGCGGCGAGGATGCGCTCCTCCTCATTTATAAACCGCGTTTGTATGACCCAAACAAACACCGGCAACACCAGCCAGGGACTAAGGCTGCCGAGCAGCACCGCGACGCCACACACAGTCAGGACCATGCCCAGATACATCGGGTTGCGGCTCTTCCTGAATGGCCCCGTGGTAACCAGCGCAGTTGTATCCTCAAAAGGCCTGATCGGCGTATCTGCCTTGCTGAATTCAGCAGCCGCAATGGCGGCAAGTAGAATACCTGCAATCACGGGAATGGCGCCCAGCGTTCGGTATGGCATGTCAAATATTTGTACCAGGGGGAAAAATCTGTGCAATGCAGACATCGCTATCAATGCCAGCAGTAACCATATTGGTGGAATCATTCTGACCCGCATGTCTATTGGTCCTCGTTGGCTGCGCTTAAAGTCGTTGCCCTGCTGACTGTGCCAGGCGTTCAAAACGAATTGCATTCCAGGGCATTGCGAACATGAGAATAAAGTAGACAAATCCCGCGAAAGCTTTGAAATCGCCCGGCATGAGCACGGCAAAGAGAGCCGAAAACAGGCCAGTAACGCTCATAATGAGCCAGCCGAAGACATCACCACGAGTGTGTATTGTTTCACGAGCATCGAGTGCCAGATCTGCGGCAATCTGGAGTGCACGCGCGTAGAGCAAGGCCATGACGGCAGAGACAACGGCAAAGCCCACGCCGTAAACGATGAACAGGGCCGCGATCTCGCGCACACTGCCAATCTCGAACTCTGAGGGCAACCATCCGCCACTCAACCATGCGAAAAATGACGAGAACACGAGCTTCAGAGGGTACAGGTAGACCAACATGACAAAAATGAGTGTCAGCGTCAGCACCGTAGTCGCACCATCTTCGAGGCCATAGCGACGGCTCCAGCGGTTATGCCCCGCCCAAACAAGCCCGATGGAAGCAAAGCTCGCAGCGAATGCAGGAACCCCTTTAAGGGCCAGCATCAGCTCCTCCAGATTCCCCGGGATCATGTCAATCGAGATCACCAGCATGGTCACCGCAAAAGCAAATGCCGCATCGGCAAAAGTTTCGAGACGCGTCATTTCGAGGCCGCGCAAGCGAAAGCCGTTCTTTTGCGGCAACCTGGCGAGGCGCTCTGCCGACCAGCTGCCTTCCTGCTGCATAAGTGCCACCGCATTCCCGCCGCGGCCGGGTCGCCGCGACGGCAAACCTAGCATCCGGCGTCCCTCAGGGAAACCGGGCGCGGGATTGCACTGATTCCGACTTAAAGAATTTCGGCCCTGGCCAACTCGGGACAGGCAACTACCGGTGAATCGGCTGCGACCTCCGGCTTATACAGGTAAGCAGTGACGCGCTGCCCGGCTTGTGCAGTTGCAGCAAAAAGTGTATTCGTCAGCTGGAACGCGCCGGTTGGCAAAAGAAAGGTCAGCATGAGAACACAGGTCCAGGACTTCATGGCACCGGCTTTGTTCGTCTTTTCCATGGCTGCAGTCTCCGCCGTTTTTCGCTTGGCTTTGATCCTTAGATGCCTGCCCGGCGCAAAAGGTTGCAAACTGAGCTGCATTCTCCACCTTCGTGCCGCGTGCTGCTGACCTAAATCTGTCGCCTTGAACGAAGGGCCAACCGGGCGCTGCAAAATGCTTTGTGCGATGCGATGCCTTGCGCATCCCGTTTGTTCATCGCATTATTTCCCCGCATGGTTCGTCGCGGCCACCATTTATGCGGCGGTCTGCTACGCTTTGAAAGACCATTGGATATACGTGTTACCACGTAGACAGAAGTGGGGTTTGTAGTAAAAGCCCATCAGACAACAACGTAAATTCTCAAGGAAACCCTAATGAACACAATGATCAAAAAATGGGTGATCTTGCTTGTCATGCTCGGCGGATTGGGCATGGCTTCAGGTTGCGCCAGTACCAGTATGCAAACCCAGTTGGACGAAGCCCGTCAGATGGCACAAAAAGCGTCTCAGGATGCGGCAGCGGCGCTGGCAGCGGCACGCGAAGCCGGCAGTGCCGCTGCGGATGCGCGCAGCATGGCGAGCAGCGCCAAAGAAAGCGCTGATGCGGCCAGGGCCGCCGCCGGCAGTGCCCAGGCTTGCTGCGATGCCAACACCGCTCGCATGGAGCGCATGTTCAAGAAAGCCATGTCCAAATAAGACATGCTATTGCGATGACGCCGCGGCCCGGGGTCGCGGCGTTTTATTTTTTGCCTTGCTCGCTGGCCTGGCAAAGTGCGGATACGCTGCCCGCTGCGCACCAGCCATCCAGCTCCGACAGATTAACCGCGGCGACCGCCTGCTCCGACGCCGAGCCGGTCGGCAGCGGCACGCCAAGCGACTCGTGAAAAACACGCTCGAGCAGGTCCCAGTCGACGCTTGCCTGGCGTTCCTGTGTAGCATTTACCACGAGTTCCGTCAGCGCCGTGAGACCTTTCTGGCGGCTGGCCTCGTCCTCTTCCAGGGGCTCATGCGCCTCGAGGTACAGGCGATCCTCACTCCAGCCGGCTTTGAATGGCAGATTAACGATCCGCACAGGAGTGCCGATCGACACCTTGTTAAACAAAAACTCGATGTCTTCCGGATACATGCGCACACAGCCATGAGTCGCCCGCATGCCCACGCCGGCCGGACGGTTGGTGCCATGTATAAGATAACCCGGGATGGCAAGGCGCAAAGCATATTGGCCCAGGGGGTTGTCCGGTCCCGGCGGCACCACCGGTGGCAACTCCCGCCCCTCCTGCAAGGCCTCCTTGCGCACTGAGGCAGGCGGATACCAGCTGGGGCGGCTGGCTTTGCTCACCACTCTGGTGGTACCCAGGGGTGTTGACCAGTCCATGCGTCCGACGCTGACCGGGAAGGTCATCACAACAGGGTCTTCTTGACTTTCAGGCGGCGGAAAATAGTAAAGACGCATCTCGGGCAGGTTCAGTACCAACCCCTGGCGTGGACCGGGAGGCAATAAATAGCGCGTAGGTAACAAGATTCTTGTACCCTCGCCTGGCAACCAGGGGTCAACATCGGGGTTGGCGGCAACAATATCGGCATAACCGACACCGTGCAGGCGTGCGATATCAAGCAGCGTATCCTCTTCTTTTGCGATCGCTGAGCTGGTTTCACCAATGATGTGCTGCCCATCCGGCGGCAATGGATATACCGCCGCATGGCCGTCCGCAACCAGCAAGTGAAAAAGGGCCGCCAGGGCGCTTGTGGTTAAGGCGCGCATGCTCAAGTAACATCCTAGCAATCGCAAACCCGGGGCGCTATCAATGAGCGAATTATGCGGTGGACTCTGGTTTGGGGACTTTCAGGTAACGGTCAAACGGCATGATCAAGAAGACGGCTGAATTCCTCCGCGGTGTCATCTCATCGATGATCCTGATCCTGAACACACTATTGTGGTTCGTGCCGATCCTGATACTTGGACTGTTCAAGCTCGTGCTGCCCATCGACATCGTGCAGAAACGGCTCGCCAAAGGCCTGGTCTGGTGCGCAGAAAACTGGGTCAGAGTAAACAGCGCTCTGCTCGACCTCCTCCTCGATATTCGCTGGGAAATTGATGGGCTGCAGGACCTCCGACGCGAGCAATGGTATCTGGTCGCCGCCAACCATCAAACCTGGGTGGACATTCCGGTTTTGCAGTATGTATTTGTGGGCCGCATTCCGTTCTTGAAGTTTTTCATCAAAAAACAGCTGATGTGGGTGCCCATGCTGGGGTTTGCCTGGTGGGCACTGGACATGCCTTTCATGCAACGCTACTCACGAGCACAACTGCAGGCGCGCCCCGAGCTGAAGGGCCGGGATCTGGAAACCACTCGCAAAGCCTGTGAGAAATTTCGGCAGAACCCTACATCGGTAATTAACTTTCTTGAAGGCACGCGCTTTACCGATGAAAAACATGCTACACGTGCATCCAGCTTTGAACATTTGCTGCCTCCGCGTGCTGGCGGTATCGCCTTCGCAGTTTCTGTGCTGGGCGAAAAATTTCACTCCCTGCTGGATGTCACCATCGTTTACCCGGGCGCTGATCCGAGTTTTTGGACATTGTTATCGGGGCGCATTCGCCACATCGTGGTACACGTGCGCAAGCTGGAGATTCCTCGCGAACTATTGCAGGGCGACTATCTGGAAGATCCGGCGTACCGTGATCGGTTTCAGCGCTGGGTAACCGACATCTGGGAAGAAAAAGACGCCCGCATAGGCGAGATCAGGTCATGAGCAAGCGGCCTTTCTGGGAAACGCTAACACTCGACGAGATGAGCGATGAGCAATGGGAGAGCTTGTGCGACGGTTGCGGGCGTTGCTGTGCCGTGAAGCTGCAGGACCCCGCAAGCAAGAAAATTCATTACACCCGGGCGGCCTGCCGCTTGCTCGATACCGAAGCTTGCCGCTGCACGGATTACGCCAATCGTGCCCGCAGGGTTCCGGATTGTGCGGTACTCGACCCGCGCACGGTGCGCGAATTTGACTGGCTGCCGCAAAGCTGTGCTTATCGCCGGCTCGCGCAAGGCAAGAAGCTGTCTTGGTGGCACCCGCTGATTTCGGGCAGCACTGACTCGGTTCACGAAGCTGGCATCTCTGTGCGCGGGCAACTGATTTCTGAAGACCATATTCACGAGAGTGAGATTCCTGCCTTGTTAGTGGATTTGCAACGGAACTTCAACCATGACTGACCCCCGCTACGTACCGCTAAAGGATGCGCCGAGCTTTTCCGAACCGGAAATGCTTGCGCGAGCGCAGTCGTTCTACCAGGAAGTCGCAAAACGCCGATCGGTGCGGGAATTCTCGGAGCGACCTGTTCCGAAGATGCTGATAGAGGAATGTCTCAAAGCTGCGGGTACCGCTCCCAGCGGTGCCAATATGCAGCCCTGGCATTTTGTCGCGATTGCCGATCACAAGGTCAAGCGCGAAATTCGTGTTGCCGCGGAACTGGAGGAAAGACACTTTTACGAACATCGGGCATCAGCAGAGTGGCTGGAAGCTCTTGCCATACTGGGCACGGACTCGAACAAGCCGTTTCTGGAAACCGCCCCGTGGCTGATCGCGGTATTTGCCCAGAAGTATGGACGCCTGCCCGACGGACGCAAAGTCAAACACTACTATCCGACCGAGTCGGTGGGCCTCGCCACCGGCATTCTCATCACGGCCTTGCACCATGCCGGCCTGGCGACACTTACACACACGCCGAGCCCAATGAAATTTCTGAACAAAATCCTCAATCGGCCGACCAATGAAAGACCCTTTTTGCTGCTTGTTACGGGCTACCCGGCGGCCGGCTGCAAGGTGCCTGATATCGGGCGTAAGTCACTGGATGCTTATACGTCGTTTCTTGGCGATTAATACAAAACCAGCTTATTCAGACCGTCACTGTCTCGGTGCAGGAACGCTTGAGAAGCAACAGATAGTGAGATGCCTTTAACCCAGTTTCCGCCATGCGGCGCATTTCGCTGAGTATCTCAAGCTCTCTCACCATACGCCGCACAGACAAGCTGCCGGTAGAGCCAAGTTTCAGAAACTGCGTCTTCAGCAGTTGGTATTCCGACTTCAAAGCGCGAATCTCGACTTCGACATCTACCGCGGATGATGCAGTCATCTCGGGCACCAGGCCATCAACCACCACCAGTATCTTGAGCTTAAATGTATCGATGGCCTCGGCAAGCTCTTCGGGCACCTCACTAGGCGTGTCTTGCTCGAGGCTCTCAGTTATGCTGTCCGCAAAATCGCAAAGTTCCACGTAATAGCGGGCCACCCGCGAGCCGGCCACCAGGCTGTCATGCATTGCTTCGGGCAGGCGCGTCCGCTGCAAGTCTGCAACAAATTTCCAGCAGGCATCTGCCAGGCTATCTATGCTGAAACGCTCGCGACTAAGCGCGGCACGATCCGGGTGCTCGCTGGATATTACTGCGCGGGCTGCTTTCCTCACCATGGCGCCCATACGTTCGAGTTCCCGGTAAAGGGCATTTATCGCCAGCATCGGGGTCTGCAGCGTATTGCTGTCGAGAAATCTGGGGATTGCTTCGCTTTCCTCCGCACTCACGAATCGGCGCTCCAGCGCCAGCAAAATGCGTCCGGTCAGGGGCACCATGATTATTACGCCAACCACATTAAACAAAGTGTGAAAGAGCGCCAGAAATGTGGCAGGTTCCGGCGCCGCCCCCGTCAGGGACCAGGCCGTCTGCAACAGGAACAGCAGCCCTGGCAGCAACATGAGCGCCACGATCCCGGCGACAATATTGAACAGCACGTGAACGCTTGCCGCTCGCCGGGCATTAGCTGTCGCGGACAGCGCTGCGAGAACGGCCGTTGTAGTCGTTCCCAGGTTGGCGCCAATCACCATGGCCGCTGCATTGTTTATCGATATCAAGCCGCCTGCAGTCGCGGTCAGGGCGACAGCTGTGGCTGCGCTGGAAGATTGCACCAGGGCCGTCAGCACAAAACCCGATACCACGGCGGCCAGCAGCGCGATCAGGCCAGGCTGCGACAGCAAGGCAAGTTGAAAATTCTCGCCGATATCGCCAAAGCCGCTGACCAACAGATCGATGCCGAGAAAGAACAGCGCGAAGCCCGCCAGAGCCTCACCAAACCCGGCACGTCTGGATTCGCCTCCGCCCAGACGCAACAACATGCCGGCACCTATAAGGGGTAATGCCAGCAGCTTGAGATTGACCTTGAACCCCAGCAGGGCAACCAGCCAGCTGGTCATGGTTGTACCGAGGTTAGCCCCGTAGATTACCGTGCTGGCCTGCGCAAGACCTATAAGCCCGGCATTAACGAAACCGAGCGTTGCAACCGTTACCGCACTGGAGGACTGCACCAGCGCTGTAATCATTGCGCCGGTCGCGATGCCGCGAATCGGGGTGCGTGTCCAGCCAAACAGAATACGCGGCAACGCATGCCCGGCCGCCAGACGCAGGCCCTGGGTCATGATGTTCATGCCCAACAGGAATAATCCCAGCCCACCGATAAGACTGGCCACTTCAATTGTGCTTAGCGCGCCCGTGATCGTCTCCCTTCAGTCCTGCCCTATGCTAGCGAGTTTCTTCACTTCGCGTTTTGCAGGCAATACACAATCGCACCTCCGGGCGTGCAGCAAGCCGCGCCGGATCTATCGCCTCGCCACATTCCAGGCATTCGCCGTACGCACCGCCCTGGACACGCGCCAGTGCCTCCTCGATCGCGGCCAGGCGCGCACGGCCGCCAAGCTGACCCGCAACCGCCATCGCCTGTTGCTGCAAAGCGTCGATGCGGCTCACCCGTCCCTGGCGGGCCTGGTCAAGCTCAACGGTGTCGGCCGCAGACGCATTCGCCGCCAGGCTTTCCAGCAATTTCAGGCGTTCCTGCAGCAGCTTGTCGCGCAACACAGCAAGCTGTCCGCTGTCGGGTGCATTAGCCATAGGCTCTCAGGCCGATTCGTCAAGCAAAGATTGCACGTAGTGTTCGAATTCTGTGACGAAACGTGTGTAATGCTCACCAGTGCCGGGCCCCGTAAACCCGGTATGTATGCGTTTCACCTCGCCATCCCGGCCCAGGAAAATCATGGTGGGAAACGCCAGGACCTTGTTAAGCATGGGCAGGGTTTCTGCAGCCCTTTGCTTGTCGGAATATCCCGCAATCAGCAAAGTATACTGAATACCCAGTTCGTCCCTGAACTTGCGCGCCTGCTCAGCGGCCGTGGCGAAATCTTCGAAATGCTCATAGAGCAAGGCCACGACTTCCAGCCCCTGGTCCTTCATTGACGGGTAGAATCCGGCAAGGAAGCGCGCTTCGTCATGACAATTTGGGCACCAGGTGCCCGCCAGGGTTACCAGAACCACTTTGCCATCGAAGCGCGGATCAGAGAGCGAGACGGGACGGCCATCGACATCGGGAAAACTGAAATCGAATTTCTCGTAACCGGGTTTGAGAAATGTCTTGGCATAGGCATCCGACAGCCGGGCATCAGGGTCGCGGCGCGCAGTCCACGTTTCATGCCAGGCCAGGCCGGACCAGAAATCTCCTCGCAACTGTTGGTCATCGCCCAGCTCGGCAGAAAACAAGAAAAGGTGCGCGCCGTCGAAGGTAGATAACAGCATCTGCCTGCCCACTACTTCGCCTGCAAGGAATCGATAATCACCTGTCTCGGTCAGAAAGGTGCCTTGTACTCCGTTGCCCGTTTGCCGGAACTCTCCGATGGCTGGCGTTATTTCACCGTCATCGTCCACAAACCTTACGCCCCATCGTCCGGAAATATCTACCTCGGCGCTGGATTGGGCAGGCACAAAACGATATTCAATCCGGGGACGCGCCTTGAAGGGAACAGCCTGCACGACTCCGCCACGCTTGATCAGCGTCAGCGTGCCGCTCAGCGTGCGTCCGTCCCAGCGTGCCTCCAGCTTGTTGTTAAAAGCGGGGAAAGTAAGCGTCAATGTGTTGCCATCTTCTATGACATCGGGTACCTCTACTCGCTCGCTGCCATTGATAAACGCTGCCTGCAGTGTGCCATCGGTCCGCTCGAGGGCCAGACCCACTGGCAACATGCCACCGGGAACCGTGAACTCGATGCGCCAGATTCCCTCCGGAATACCCTCGGTAGCAGGTGCCGGGGCCTCCCCACAACCGCCCAGCAGGGACAGGCCGGCAAGGCTTACCACAACATAAAGCTTCAACGCCTGATACATGTACTTCTCCTGTTGTCCTTTAAACTGCGGCGGATATCCCGAGACCCGCCGCAGCCAGTGCCCATTTGTGTCGCATCTGCCGGAAACTTGCAAATCCGGAGGGGGCTGGTGGCAAAAATTCGCGCCGCTATAATAGCCGGCCGTTTCGGCTTCACGGATCGCCAACACCGCATGAAACACATTCTGACAGGCCTCGCGTTGCTGCTGTTTGCAACATCTTCTTATGCTGAGTCCCGCTATGTGCAGGATCAGCTCGAAATTACCATGCGCACCGGTGAAAGTACCCGAAATTCGATCATTCGCATGCTCGCCAGCGGTGATCGGGTCGAATTGCTGGAAACCAACCCGGACAGCGGTTACAGCAAGGTACGGACCCGCGATGGCACTGAAGGCTGGGTGCTGACTCGTTTTCTTATGACCGAGCCGGCCGCGCGTCAGCAGCTGGCGGCATTGCGCGTACAGGCGGCAACCCTGCGTGAGGAACAACGGCAGCGCGAAACCGAACTTGATGGGGTACGGGCGGAAAACGCGAGCCTGAAGAGCCAGCTTGCAGATATGGAGGGTCGATTTCGCCAGGCCAGCCGCGAACTCGCAGAAATCCGCAAGGCAGCTTCCAACGTGCTCGCTGTCAATGAAAACAACAAGGCGCTGAGTCAGGAGATTACCGACATCCGGCAGCAGCTCGACAAGATGAATGCGGAAGCCGATCAGTTGCGGCGCGACACCACCAGGCGCTGGTTTATGACTGGGGCGGGCGTGGCCTTTGGCGGCTTGCTGCTGGGACTGCTGATTCCCCGGTTACGCTGGCGCAAAAGTTCCAGCTGGGGAAGTCTCTGAGACTCGGGCGCTACTGTTGTAGCCCCAGCCCCCTGCCCGCCGTCTCATTTGCTTGCTCCTCCGCCTCCAGAGCGAGCGCGTGTTCGCGCTTGCGCGCCTCGGCGGCCAACCTCGGCTCCACAACATGTTGCTCGATCCAGGCCAGGGTGTCCTCCCAGATAAGTGCCATGTCATTACCGGGCGGCATCGCAAAAGCACTCTCCAATTCCACTGTCAGGAGCGGAATGCCGCGGTGTACGCCTATGTAACGCCCCATGGATCCCGGGTAGGTACCCAGCAATCGCAGATCGAGCGGACCCAGATGCGTGGGAGGAACACGCGGGCCGTCGAAGTCGACGATGCCATGCGGCGCATGCACTGAAATCACCGCATCCGGCTGGAAGCTATCAAGCTGCTCGACCAGCCAGCGGCTTTCGGGTTCACTGAGTGCCGCCGGACCCGGATATCGACGCTTGTTACGACGGGTGCGTTCCTGCCAGTAACGCGGCGCTTCGGTGTCCCATCCCGGACTCGGAAAATTGCGATTCAGATCGACGCCGTTGGCGTTCATACGCTGTGACATGCGAGGGGGCCGCAGCAAACCATCAGGATTCAGTACGGGAACGACTCGCCAGTGAAATTGCCCATGCTGTTCGCGTTCAAGACGCCTGAGCCACTTGAAAACTACACTTACGGAACTGTATTCGTCACCATGAATACCGCCAATGAGCAGCACACGGGCGCGGCGTGAATCATCGCTTGGACCATAATCCCGATACAGCAAGGGGGTGTCCTGGTTGGAGTACGCACCACTGAGTTGCAGACCCAGGCTCAGGCATTCGCGTTGGCCGACGGACGACAACTTGCGGTCCACGCGCTGGCAGAATGCGCTGACCTCCTGGTTGTCAGCGCTGGCCGGCAGCAGGCTCGTCAGGAATGACGACAAAACCAGCGCCGAAGCAAGGATATGTTTACTGCCAGACATCAGCACATTCTAATGCAAGCCCCGGCTGACATGAAAACATTCGATGCCCGCGTTTGGCATCGCATGCGTGCCCGGCGTATCCTTGCGGTTCTTGAGCGCGGCCCGACTCAGGCGCCGCCGGGGGAGATTTCTGATGAATAGTCTGTTGATAATCCTGGCCATCATTGCGGCCATCGTTGTCTTTGGTATAACCCTGTACAACCGCCTGGTTGCATTACGGAACAGAGTAAAAAATGCATTTTCGCAGATTGACGTGCAATTAACGCGCCGTCATGACCTGATCCCGAATCTGGTAGAAGCTGTGAAAGGCTACATGGCCCATGAACGCGGCACTCTCGAAGACGTAATCAACGCACGTAATGCTGCCGTTACCGGACTCAAGGCGGCGGCGAAAGATCCGACAGATCCTGAGGCCATGAAAACCCTGTCCGGAGCAGAAAGTCAATTGAGTGGCGCACTCGGTCGGCTGTTTGCCCTGGCCGAAGCCTATCCCGACCTGAAGGCCAACGAGAACATGATGCAGTTCCAGGAAGAGCTTTCTACCACCGAGAATAAGGTCGCATTTGCGCGCCAGGCCTTCAACGACTCAGTTATGAATTTCAACAACGCCGTGGAGTCGTTCCCCAGCTCGATTGTTGCCGGCATGTTCAACTTTGAACAGGCTGAGTTTCTTGAAATTGAGTCACCGGAAAAACGCGAGGTGCCAAAGGTCTCGTTTAGCTGAGTCGGCCTCTGCGGCGCATGGACTTTTTTGAGCATCAGGATGCGGCTCGTCGAAATACCCGGTATCTGATACTGCTGTTCCTGCTGGCGACTGTCGGCATCGTACTGGCGGTGGATGTCGCCGCGGGGGTCATATTTGGCGTGGTCGCTAATGATGCTTCATCCGCAGCGTTTACCGGTGCGTGGGTGGCGGACAATGCCGGGCTGTTTACGGCAACCAGCCTCGGCACTTTATCGTTTATCGGGCTGTCCAGCGCTTACCGGATCGCATCGTTGAGCGCCGGCGGCGGCACCGTTGCCCGCAAGCTCGGCGGCGTGCCGGTTACGGCAGACACCCGGGATCCTCTGCGCAAGCGTCTGCATAACGTGGTCGAGGAAATTGCTATTGCCTCGGGTGTGCCGGTGCCGGAAGTCTTCGTACTTGAGAAAGAAGCCGGCATCAACGCTTTCGCTGCCGGGTTCAACACCTCCGACGCCGTGGTTGCGGTGACGCGCGGAGCATTGGAAACCCTCACTCGTGACGAACTGCAGGGTGTAATCGCCCACGAGTTCAGCCATATCCTCAATGGTGACATGCGTCTGAACATGCGTCTGATCGGTGTGGTTTTTGGAATCCTGGCGCTTGGCATCATCGGGCGCACCGTGTTGCGTGCCACCCGGCACGTCAGAGTCGGTTCGCGCAGCGAGAAAGGCGGGGCTGCCGTCGCCGGTATCATGGCTATGGGATTGACCTTGTTCGTCGTCGGTTACATTGGCGTCTTTTTCGGGCGCCTGATCAAGGCGGGTGTAAGCCGGCAACGCGAATACCTCGCCGATGCTTCGGCCGTGCAATTCACGCGCCAGACTGATGGCATAGCCGGTGCGCTGAAAAAGATTGGTGCCATGAGCCAGGGCTCGATTCTCAAGGAGACGGAATCGGAAGAAGTCAGTCACATGCTATTCGCCACGGGCAGCAAACTGGCCTCCTTGTGGGCGACGCACCCGCCACTTGCCGACCGTATCCGGGCGCTGGATCCGGCTTTTAAGTCCGAGGATCTCGAGCGTCTCGCCGCGGAAATGTATGCAGCGAGAGCTCGCGAATATACGGAGAGGGAACCGGCTCAACCGGAGCCGGAGGCGCAGCGTGGCTGGTTCCCGGGCATGATCGCGGTCACGCCCGACGCGATCACGGATATTGTCGGCAACCCGGGCCTCGAGCATGTGATGCAGGCCGCCCTGCTGCGTGCTGCAATACCGCCCGCCTTGCTGGAAGGCGCACACAATCCGGCGCAGGTAGTGTTGTTAACGGCTGCCTTGCTGCTGGACAAGCGCGAGGAAGTCCGCAACCGGCAACTGACATTGATCGATGCGCGACTGGGCCAGGGCGCCGCCAGCGTCGCCGAACAGTGGTTCCAGCAAGTCAGACAGCTTGGCTTTGAACATCGCCTGCCTTTGCTTGAAATCGTATTCCCCGTAATCAAGCAGCGCCCCATAGAAGATATCCATGCAGTATCAGATCTTTGCGAGGAGCTTATGCAGGTCGACGGGTTAATAGATACTTTTGAGTTCACACTAACCGGGGTACTCAGAACGCATTTGCGTGATGCCCAGTCGCCTGCTGCCGCTGGCAAGGGCAACGCGCGGCTTGCTCAGCTACATGTGCCGATTCAGACGGTTTTTTCCATTGTTGCCGGCACCGGGCATACATCCGAAGGCGAAGCCCGTGAGGCTTACGTGCGCGGCGTACGCAGTCTTGGCAAGGCAGATCCAACCATTGAAGGTGCCCTTGATGCCGGGCGATTCGCCGCCTACTCACCGGCGGCGGCGGGTGGCCTCGAGCCGGCGTTGCAGGAGCTGGACACGCTCACGGTCAGGGACAAGGCCGAGCTTTTGAAGGGCCTGGTCGAAACCATCATGCACGATGGCCAGATAACCGTGGGCGAGGCTGAAGTGCTGCGCGCGATCTGCGCCATGCTTCACTGCCCTCTGCCGCCGCTGGTGCCGGCTTCCCCAGCCCCCGCATAAGATACCGGTCGTGCGGTCCTGCCGGCCGCAGGAAGGGTCAGAGTTTCTTGCGCGGGTTAAAGCGCGAATGCTCGCGCAACTTTTCGAACAGAGCGCGCTCGTCACTATCGAGTTTGTCGGGTACCGCAATCTGTATGTTTGCAATCAGGTCTCCCGCGCCACCCCCGGGACGCGGCAGTCCTTTGCCCTTGAGCCTGAGCTTTTTGCCGGACTGGGAACCTGGCTCGATGTTCAGGCGAATTTTTCCATCAAGCGTGGGAATTTCTGCCTGCGCCCCAAGCGCGGCCTCCCAGGGAGCGACCGGCAGGTCCAGCAGAAGATCGTGCCCGCTTACGCGAAAGTTCTTATGTGGCTTAAGTTTCACTGTCAGGTACAGGTCCCCTGCGCGACCACCCTGCACAGCGCTGCCACCCTTGCCGCGAACGCGCAGCGTTTGTCCATCCGAAACACCTTTGGGTATTCTGACCTTGATTTCGGTTGCGGCCTCGCCTGCCAGGCGCAGGGACTTTTCCACGCCGCGCGCCGCCTCATCCAGGCTGACCATGATTTCTGACCGAAAATCCGCGCCGCCCGATGCAAATCCGGTCCGTCGAGCACCTGCCGCGCCGCTCATGCCAAACAGGTTTTCGAACAGGTCGCCAAGGTCCACACTTTCGAATCCCGAGAATCCCTGGCCTTGCCCGAATTGCTGCGCCCAATCCGGTGGGGGGCGAAATTCCTGCCCCGGTTGATAGGTGCCCAGCTGGTCATAAATGCGGCGTTTTTCCGGGTCTCGCAAAACCTCGTAGGCCTCACCGATGTCCTTGAAGCGTTCCTCGGCATTCGTCTCCGTGGAAACGTCCGGATGAAACTTGCGCGCGAGCCGACGGTACGCCTTTTTGATCTCGTCCTTTGACGCTGCGCGGCTTACCTCAAGTGTCTTGTAGTAATCCTTGTATTTCATCGAATCTGTGGCTCGCAATCATTTCTAAGGTGTCCCGTCACTTTTTTGGCAGCAATCCCTGCCTGTCCAGTAAATAATTGGGCCGTCGGGACTATGATTCAAGGTCGCTTTGCGGGCCAAATGATATGCTGAGCACAGGCGCAAACCCATGCTATATAACGTTCTGGCACAGATTCTGATTCTCCTTGGCACCTCAGTGCTGGCGGTCGCTCTGTTCCGCCGTATTGGATTTCCGCCGGTGCTGGGCTATTTCGCCGTAGGCTTCGTGCTCGGCCCGCACCTGCTCGGCTTGGTGGATGACAGCCAGGAAACGCGGTTTCTGGCCGAGTTCGGCGTCGTCTTTTTGCTGTTCACCCTTGGCCTGGAATTCTCTTTCCCGCGTTTAATGGCGATGCGTCGTCAGGTCCTGGGTCTTGGTGGCGCACAGGTATTGGTGACGACTTTGATCGCCGGAGCTATCGCGATTGCGGTCGGGCTGTCGCCGGAAATCGCCTTGCTGCTTGGTGGCACGGCTGCCATGTCATCCACGGCGGTGGTCATTCGCGAAATGGCCGGACATGGCGACATCAATCAGCCACACGGTAATACCGCAATCGGCGTACTCCTGTTCCAGGACATTGCGGTAGTGCCTTTCCTTGTGCTGCTTCCGATTATGGCGGGCAGTACGGATGTGGTTACGACAACACGCGTACTCCTGGCCGTTGGCCAGGGCTTTGCGGCGGTGGCGGTAGTTTTGCTCGCCGGCCGCTACCTGATGCGTCCTTTGTTTCATGAGATCGCGCGCAGCGGGCCGGGCGAACTATTCACCATGGCCGCCCTGCTGATCGCCCTGGCCGCCGCCTGGGTCACTCATGCGGTCGGGCTTTCTTACGCACTCGGTGGATTTCTTGCCGGCATGCTGCTTGGTGAGACCGAATACCGTCACCAGGTCGAAGGCGATATCCGGCCATTTCGGGATCTGCTGCTCGGGCTGTTTTTCATCACCGTCGGCATGCTCATTGACTGGCAGGTGCTGGCGGCTAATTTTGTCGCTATCTCATTGCTGGTTCTCGGCCTGGTCGCAGCGAAGGCGCTGATCATCAGCTTGCTCGCCCGCCTGAGCGGCCTGGCGGCTGGCAGTGCCTGGCGCACAGGCCTTGTGCTCGCCCAGGGGGGAGAATTCGGCATCGCGCTTGTCACCCTGGGCCTGCAGCGCGAATTACTCTCACCGCCGGTCGCTCAAACCGTTCTTGCCAGCCTGGTTATCAGCATGGCTCTGACCCCGCTGATCATCAAGTACAACCGGGCCATCGCATCCGCGCTCTCCAGGACGCCACCCGACGCGGCCATACCGAGCATCGAACAACTCGATCCGGGGACGTCCCAGGTGGCCGCGCACGAGCACGTGATCATCTGTGGTTATGGGCGCGTGGGCCAGAATATCGCGCGCGCTCTGGAGGAAGAGAATATCGAATTCGTGGCGCTCGATCTCGATCCATTCCGCGTGCGTGCGGCTCGCGAGGCGGGTGATCCGGTCATTTATGGCAGCGCCACCAGGCCCGACATGTTGCGTGCCGCTGGCGTGTATCACGCAACCGCCGCAGTCATTACCTTTCATGAATACAAGCAAGTTATGCGCACACTGAAAGTGCTGCGCGCAGGCCGGCCACTTCTGCCGATCCTGGTGCGCACCAGAGACGACACGCACCTCAATGCCTATCTCGAAGCCGGTGCCACCGAAGTTGTTCCCGAGAGCCTCGAAGCCAGCCTTATGGTGATGTCCAACCTGCTCCTGTTGCTGAACATACCGGCAAATCGTGTGGTTGAAAAAATCCAGGAAGTACGCGAGCGCCGGTATAGCTCTCTGCGCCAGATTTTCCGTAAGGAATTTGCCCGCCCTATCGATTTCAGTCACGCGCTGCGCGAACAACTTCACACAATAGTGCTGCCACCGGGTGCGCATGCCGTGAACAGGACGCTCGGAGATATGGGCCTTGAAAAGGCCGATGTGCTGGTAACTGCGCTACGCAGAGAAGGGATTGTTGGCCATCAGCCGGTGCCGGAAACCATCCTGCTCGTTGGCGATGTCCTGGTGCTGTATGGAACGCCTGAAGATCTGGAGCGCGGCGAGGAAATCTTGTTGCAGGGCTAAGGGTCTGACACCTCAGGTTTCGTCACGATAACGGCGTAGCCAGATTGCCGCGGTGACAAACAGGCCGCCTACCACGAAACCCAGCCACAGTTGGCTGCTGCTCAACAAGGGTGTTGGATCAATCACATCGGTAATGCGAGTAACGCTGTCCACCTGGCCTCTCTCAACACTGCGCTTCATCGCTTCCCATTGTGCGTCATTCATCTGGTAGGCGAGCGGAAAGACCCCTACCAGGCGCTCGCCCAGCAGCTCGGCGAGCTCGCTGCTGCGCAGCAGCGTCTGCTCCAGGATTACCAGAACGATCGGCGGCAATACCACCCATATGAAAGGCGAACGCCGCGACCAGGCCGAAGCGAGCATCACCCATCCGACTAACGGCACATACCACAGCGATTGAACCAGGAAAGAATAGCCCAGAAAAACCGTGCCATCGAAAAGCGGCATAGGTTTCCACAGTAATGGCCAGGCATTGCCGCCGCCCAGCCATATGATGATCGTTCCCATCAGCATTAGAATGATGCAGGACAGGACGGTTACCACAAAGGTTATGCCGGGAATGGTCAACAAAGCAGTCGCCAGTTTCGACAGCACAGTCGTCGAATCCGGCACGGGCAGCGACTTCCAGAACAAGATACTGCGATCCTTGCGGTCAGCGTACAGACAGTCCATCAGGTAAAAGCCGAGCACAAACACCATAACGAGGTTAAATACAATTACCAGGGCCGGCCACCAGCTATACATAACGGGTCGCGCAACTTCCGGCACACTGCTCAGAACGGCGACAACACGCTCGTAGCCGAGGTATTTGCTGACCGCATAAAAAGCGTTGTAAATGCCGCTGACGAGAATCAGGGCCGCCACTACCAGCGGCGCCACATAGCAAGCGGGATGCTCCCAGACTTCCCGCTTCATGAGGGCAAAGAAGGTTTTCATGGGCGCACCTCCTTCATCTTGCCCACGAACAGGTCGGCAATACTGGGGGTTCTGATTTCGCCGAGATCCGCAAGCCTCTCGCGATCCACGCCTTCGAACAGCATGAGGTGTTTGCCGAATACTTCTCGCTGGTAAATCGGCTTCAGTGTCAGTGCCTGGTCGCGCTTGTCAGCGTTCACCATGACCTCGTGAAACTGCTCCGCCACGTCATCCATGGTGGCATGCAGGACGATTTCGCCATGCTGGATAAACATCAGGTCGGTCAGGATATGTTCGACTTCCTCGACCTGGTGGGTGGTAATTATGATCGTGCGCTTTTCGTCAAAATAATCGTTTAGCAGCGACTCATAGAAACTCTTGCGATACAAAATATCGAGACCGAGAGTCGGTTCGTCCAGCACCAGCAAACGCGCATCGATGGCCATGACCAGCGCCAGATGCAATTGCACCACCATGCCTTTGGAGAGTTGCTTAACTTTTTTCTCCAGGCCGATCTCGGTACGCGACAAAAACTCCATTGCACGTTCACGATGAAAGTGCGGGTGTACCGTAGCCACGAAATCCAGGGCCTGACGGACTTTAAGCCAGCGCGGTAATATTGCTACGTCTGCGATGAAACAGACTTCTTTCATCAGGTCGGCCCGCTGGCGATAAGGGTCCAGCCCGAGCACCCGCAGCTCACCCTGAAACGGCGTTAACCCCAGGATTGCCTTGAGGGCGGTAGTCTTGCCCGCGCCATTGGGCCCAATCAGTCCGAGGATCCGCCCTTTGCTGACTTCAAAGCTGGATGGCTGCAATGCATGAGTTGAGCCATACGATTTCGCAACGTTATCTGCCTTGATCAGCACGCTCACTTGTCTTTACCCTCATCGGTGGTGGCCAGCAGTTCGCGCGTGCTGAGCCCAAGCCTTTCAATTGTTGCCTTTACGCGCGGCCATTCCTGTTCAAGAAATACTTCGCGCTCGTCTTTGAGCAGGCGCTTTTGCGCACCTGCCTTGACGAACATGCCAAGGCCACGTTTCTTTTCAACGAGATTCTCGTCAACCAGTTCCTGATAGCCCTTCAGTACGGTCAAAGGGTTCAATCTGTAATCGGCCGCAACACTGCGCACGGATGGCAGCGCATCACCATCCTCCAGCACGCCATCAAGGATCATCGCAACCACGCGATCGCGCAGTTGCCGATAGATTGGCTGGTTGTCGTTCCAATTGGGATCCATGTCGCCTACCTGCCGCGCATGGCCTGAGTGACTGTCGAGTATTGAGACCTGCTATTGCTTAAGGTCAAAAGATCACTCTGCGCACAGCGCCACGCCTGATTACCTCTAACGCGGGCTCGATGAGACCTGCAGGATCGAGGTCATGCACACCGCTTTGATCCTCGCCAGCATCGTCCGGGTGCTTCTCGTCAGTGACGACAGGCAACTCAGAGACCGGCGTCTGAATCGTTTCATAAGTCGGTGCACTCATCTGTTTGTTGGCTGCAATCAGCTCGACGCCTTTTAAGGTGAAGACTGCGGCCACGATCATCGCTACCAATACATATATGCCGCTGGCCAAAGCCAGTTTCTTCTCGTTTTCGCTCAGTGCTGTCATCCCGAAGCCCTCCGGCTGACTGAACAGGTTTCCTGACTGCCCTCTTCTTGGTGAGGGGGTGTTGTAGTTAACTATAACACTAAACCCCAGGATTGCAAGCCACACGATGTGTCGATCTCTAACTCTATGAGTATTATAAGTTTTTTAACTTACTGCGGGCGCGCTCGCATCACCAATCATGTTTGACCTGACGCCGCGGCCCAGGCCTCGGACAGGGAATGTACCGGCTGGCAAAGACCGGTGACCAAAGAATTTGCAGCTGCCGTGGATCGTTCACGCCTGCTTAAGCTCATGCCCCGATGTTAGAATCTGACGCCTTTTCGAAGGTCAGGCGGCCAGCACATTCTGGGGAGCACCAAGACATGAAAAAACCCGTAAGAGTGACGATCACCGGGGCAGCCGGCCAGATCGGTTACCAGCTTGCCTTTCGCATAGCGTCAGGTCAGTTGCTGGGCGAGAACCAGCCCGTAGTTCTGCAACTGCTTGAGATTCCGCCGGCGATGGACGCGCTGCAAGGCGTGGTAATGGAACTTAATGACTGCGCATTCCCGGCCTTGCATGGCATCGTGGCCACCGATGATCCAAATAGTGGGTTTAGGGATACCGACTATGCTTTGCTGGTAGGTGCCAAACCACGTGGACCGGGCATGGAACGGTCGGATCTCCTGCTCGGCAACGCCAAGATTTTCTCGGCCCAGGGCAAGGCGATAAACGAACACGCCAGCCGGCATATCAAGGTGCTGGTAGTGGGTAACCCGGCTAACACCAACGCACTGATAGCCAGCTCCAATGCGCCGGATATCGATCCCCGCCAGTTCACTGCGATGACCCGGCTTGATCATAACCGCGCGCTTGGCCAGGTCGCAGAAAAAACCGGTGTGCACGTGAGTAAGCTCAAGAAAATGGTGATCTGGGGCAATCATTCCTCGACTCAATACCCCGACGTAAGTCACATGACGATTGACAACAAGCCGGCCGCCAGAATTCTGGACAAAGAATGGGTAGCAGGCACCTTCATCCCGACCGTGCAGCAACGTGGAGCTGCCATCATCAAGGCCAGGGGCGCCTCGTCCGCGGCCTCGGCTGCCTCGGCTGCCATCGACCACATGCGCGACTGGGCGCTGGACAGTATCCCGGGTGACTGGGTCAGCATGGCCGTACCGGCGGACGGCAGCTACGGAATCGAACCCGGCGTAATCTTCTCGTTCCCGGTTACCTGCAGCGGCGGAACCTGGCACATAGTAAAAGGCCTGGAAATCGATGCCTTCAGCCGTGAGCGCATCAAAGCCACCGATACCGAGCTGAGGGAAGAACGGGCCGCCATTGCCGACTTGCTGTGAATATTGCGATTTCCGGGCCCCAATGAGATCAGCTCCGCTGAACTTTTTTCCTTTAAGCTCATAATCTTACGTTTTCGCTGATGGCGGGATTGCAAGATTGCGGTCCGCGTCTTTCCGCATTGCACCAATTTGGAGTATAGTGGTTTCAGTTATCAGTCTGGCGACGGCGGCCGTCCGACTCAAGCATATCGGGAAGATTCACAATGCTCATTTCAGTTTTCTGGTTTTTGCTCTTTTTCGGCGGTGCAATTGCCCTCGCCTATCACCGTATCGACCTGCGCCGGGCTACAATTTATTTTGGCGGTGCGGTCCTGGTTTACCTGATTTTCGGCTCCGGCGGCTGGCTGTTGAAACTGCCGCTGTTGCTCATCCTGGCGGGCCTGATCGCCCTGAACGTGGACGACTTCAGGCTTAGCCGCATTACCACACCACTGCTGGCAACCTACCGCCACATGTTGCCGAGCATGTCTGACACGGAGCGCGAGGCAATACAGGCCGGAACGACCTGGTGGGACGGTGAGCTGTTTAGCGGCGCACCGGACTGGAACATGCTGCTGGCCACCCCGGCGCCGCGCCTGACGAAAGAGGAACAGGCATTCCTGGACGGCCCGACCGAAGAACTTTGCCGCATGCTCGATCAGTGGCAGATAACCCATGATCTTGGTGACCTGCCTCCCGAAGTCTGGACGTTTCTGAAGAAAAAAGGCTTCTTCGCGATGATCATTCCGAAAAGCTACGGCGGGCTCGAGTTCTCCGCCTATGCGCACTCCCAGGTGCTGATCAAGATCGCCAGCCGCAGTCCTACCGCATGTTCCACCGTGGCCGTACCCAACTCACTGGGGCCGGCCGAACTGTTGCTGGAATATGGCACCGACGCACAGAAAGATCATTACCTGCCACGCCTGGCCACCGGCGAAGAAGTGCCCTGCTTCGCCTTGACGGCACCGCGAGCAGGTTCGGATGCAACGTCGCTGACCGATTCGGGGGTGGTCTGCAAAGGCAAATTCAAGGGCAAAGAAGTCGTCGGTATCCGGCTCAATTGGGACAAGCGATACATCACCCTTGCTCCGGTTGCTACGGTGCTCGGCCTCGCGTTCAAGTTATATGACCCTGAGCACCTGCTGGGCGATGAAAGCAAGGAGGATTACGGCATTACCTGCGCGCTGATCCCGACCGGTCTTCCCGGCATCACGATCGGTCGCAGGCATTTCCCCCTGAATGTCCCGTTCTCCAACGGGCCAACACAGGGCAAGGACGTTTTCGTGCCTCTGGATCACATTATTGGCGGCGCGAAAATGGCAGGCCAGGGCTGGCGCATGCTGGTCGAAAACCTGGCCGTGGGGCGCTCCATTTCATTACCTTCAAATGCAACCGGTGGTGCCCTCGCAGCAGCAGCCCTGACCGGTGCATATGCGCGCATTCGCAAGCAGTTCAATATGCCTATCGGCTATTTCGAGGGCGTACAGGAAGCCATCGCCAGTATCGTCGGTCACGCCTATACCATGAATGCAGCCCGCATCATGACCGCCGGTGCCGTGGACCTGGGGCACAGGCCATCAGTCCTTTCTGCGATCGTCAAGTACCACTGTACCGAGATGGGTCGCACAGTCGCCAATCACGCGATGGACGTGCATGGTGGCAAAGGCATCATGCTTGGCCCGCGCAATTATCTGGCCCGCGGATACCAGATCGTGCCGGTGGCCATAACCGTCGAAGGCGCCAACATCCTTACCCGCAGCATGATCATATTTGGCCAGGGTGCAATTCGCTGTCATCCCTGGGTCATGAAAGAGATGGAAGCCGCCGCCAATCCGGACGAGCAGGCTGGACTCGTAGCCTTCGACAAGGCGGTTTTTGCTCACCTCGGTTACACGCTCAGCAATGCTGCACGCTCGGCAGTTATGGCCGTGACGCTTTCCAAGTTCTCAAACGCACCGGACATCCCTGGCACCCGTCGTTTCTACCAGCATATAAATCGCTTCGCCGCTTCCTTCGCCTTGCTGGCCGACGCCGCCATGCTCACGCTGGGGGGCAGCCTGAAACGCCGCGAGGCAATTTCCGCCCGTCTTGGCGACATGCTCAGCTACATGTACCTCGCCTCCTGCATACTTAAGCGCTACGAAGATCAGGGTCGACCGGAGTTAGATCTGCCGATTGTCGAATACGCATGTCGAGATCTTTTGTATAAATGCCAGGACACCATGCATGGGCTGTTGCGTAACTTCCCGAACCGCGCGGTAGCATTCTTTTTGCGCCTCCTTGTATTCCCGATTGGCCGGACTTATTTCGCGCCCAGCGATATACGTGCGCATAAAGTGGCCGCACTGGTACTGAACCCAAGTGAAAGCCGCGAGCGCCTGATAGACGAAATTTATCGCGAGCGGCAGCCGGCCAATGCCATCGGGCAACTTGATATGGCGCTCGAAATGGCGGTTGAAGTCGAACCCCTGGAGAAGCGCATTCGCCGCGCCATCAAGGAAAAGAAGATTCTGGAATCGACTATCGAACAACAGATCGACGACGCAGAAAAAGCGGAAATTCTTGGTAAGGACGAAGCGGCGAAACTTCGTGATTTCACCAAGCTCGTTTACCATATCATCAGCGTAGACGACTTCGAAGCGCACGAACTCGGCGTGAAAGCCTACGCGGCTAAAACAAAATCTACCGGCAAGAGAAAGGGCAACGGCAAGAAAGCTGCGGCGAAAAAACCCAGGCGACGCAGAAAACCTGCCGGCGAGCCGGCGCAGCCTCAGGCCTGAGGCTGTCTCGGGCAGAACACAAGCTCAGGAGGCACGGCCGGTTATTTTCACCGGCCCACCTCCGCCTTCGACCAGCTTGGCCAACAGCTTGGCGTTCATCGGCACCCCCAGGTAAAAGCCCTGCGCGTAATCACAGCCCAGCGCCTGTAATTTATCCAATTGCTCCCGGGTTTCCACGCCCTCGGCCACTACCTTTATATCCAGGCTCTTGCCGAGACTTATGATCATCCCCACGAGCTCGGCTTTTTCAGCGCTGCTGATGATATCGTGTACAAAACTACGATCCACCTTAATGACGTCGATGGGGAGCTTCTGCAGCCTCGATAAAGATGAATATCCGGTACCGAAGTCATCCACCATTATCCGGAAACCCAATGCCTTGAGCTTTTCGAGCATGCGTTTTTCGCCGGTTCCCTGATCAAGCAGCATTCGCTCCGTGAGTTCCAGCTGCACGCGCGCTGCATCGACACCTGCTTCCCGCAAAACCCGCGAAATGTTTTCCACAAAATCCGGCATGGCGAATTCGCGATCAGAAATATTCACGCTGACACCGGGTGCGTCGCCACTCTTTATGACGCTGTCCCAGAACTTGAGATCCTGGCAAACGCGGCGCAACACCCAACGACCCATCGCAATCGCCAGACCAGATTCCTCGGCGAGGTGCACAAACTCACCTGGCCCCAATAAACCGTCCTGCTTATGCTGCCAACGCAATAATGCCTCGCAGGAAACCAGTTCGTCAGTGGCGAGGTCGTATATCGGCTGGTAATAAAGACGCAAGTGGTCTTCATCCAGCGCCTCATGCAATTCCGATTCGAGCTTCAGGCGCGCGACCATGTTGAGATGCATGCCGGTGTCAAACATTCGGTGGCGACCGCCACCTGATTCTTTAGCCCGGTACATTGCGATATCTGCATCGCGCAACAGTTCCTCGGCGCTCTCGTAACTTGAGGCGCCCTTGGCAATACCGATGCTGGCTGACGCCGAAATGGTATGGCTTTGTATATAAAAAGGCTGGTTTACATCCTGGATGATGCGTTCCGCCAGAAATTCGATGTCCGCCTTGTCATTCAGGCCGTCGGCGAGCACCGCAAATTCGTCACCACCCAGCCGCGCGACGACGTCGCCCGGCCGCACGGACCCGCTCAGACGATCGGCGAACGCCCGCAGCAACAGGTCGCCGGTTTCATGGCCATAACTGTCGTTAATCAGTTTCAGCCGATCCATGTCAATGAACAGCACCGAGAAAATATAATCCGGCGATCGCGCTGAACGATAGATGGCGCGTTCCAGGTGCTGAATAAAGCGATTGCGATTTGGCAGGTCAGTCAACCCGTCATGAAAGGCATCATGAGCCAGTTGTCGCTCCGCTCGGCGGCGTTCGATGGCACTTACATATACATTCAGCGCCAACTCCACCATCTCGCGGTCGCCCTGATCAAAATGCCACAGCGCCTCACTCTCGCCTTCGTTATGACCAAGCAACAAGGCCAGGCCTGATTGCTTATCGTAGTCCCAAACAAAGGCGTCGGCATCAAGGACTTTTTTCAGTTGAAACTTGAAGTCGCTCTCAGGCGTGGCACCATTGACATACGCAAAACCATCGACGAACTCGATTCCCCGGAGCACTCTCTTGCCAGCAGCGTCCTTATGCAGGAGCTGCACCACCTCAAAGCTGTTATCAGAGTCGCGCTTCAGCAATCCGGCACGGTTAATGGCCAGAGATTCAGCGACTATTTTAAGAAACGCCTGGGCCAGTTCAGTGGACGGAGCCTCCAGGTGCTCGAGGCGATACAGCTTGTTCATCATGTTGGCGATGATCTGACTGCGCTTCATCTCACGGCGTGTGTCCGACATGCGTCCGCGCAGGCGCGTGATCTCTTCGAGAAGTTCTTCCCGAGAGGCCTCGTCGAGATTGTAAATACCGGTACTTTCGCTCATGCCACTTCAGAGTGATCAAGGCCGCGCATCATGCAAATCGCAACCACTGGAACTGTGCCTACATTATTATTTTTCGAGCTAATAGCTTATCACAGGCACGGTTTTTGCTCGCCCCGGTGCTAGAATTCCCATGCCAGCGGGGACGCAAAAAACTTATGTCACATCAGCACCTTATTTATCAGGTCGAACTGCAGGTCGAGGGCGAAGTCATTGCCGAGTTCGACATCTGGCTGGCCGGCCATGTTGAAGAAATGCTGGCTATTTCAGGATTTCTCAGTGCAGAGATCCTTGCCGACAGCGAAGCCGATAAGCAGGGCGTGGCCAGACGCACTGTCCAATACCGGGTGATCAGCCGCGAAGCGCTGGAGCACTACTTCACGCACGACGCCGAACGAATGCGGGCGGAAGGGCAGCACCGGTTTGGCGGTTATTTCGAGGCCACACGCAGAGTCTTTCTGGCCAGCGGCGAGAAATCTGCCGATCCGGAACTGGAATTACTCAGGCTTTGCAAGAACTGTTCGCAGCCCTTGACAGGACAGTACTGCAATCTTTGCGGCCAGCGTGACCGTAGCCGAATGATTTCGCTTTGGGAACTGTTTCGTGATCTTGTTGGCGATCTCTTTGAACTCGATTCCAGGTTATGGCGCAGCGTGTTGCCGTTGCTGTTCCGCCCCGGCCAGCTTACCCAGGACTATCTGGCCGGACGGCAGGTTCGTTATACGCCACCGCTGCGTATGTATATTGTTATCAGCATCGTGTTTTTTGTCATCGCGAGTTTTGGCAGCACCGATTCCAGGGTGACAATTGATGGCCAGGAAGTGTTGAACTCCACCACCCTGGATAGCACCACTCAGCAGGAGAGCATTCGGCAGTGCGATGAAATTGAAATCAACTTTGGCTGGCAATTACTCGACCGGCCTGAAGTAATCGACACGGTTCGTGAGCGCTGCCGGCGCATCGTTGCGGACCAGGGTAAGTCCTTTTTGCAGGGCTTGTACAATAACCTGCCCAAAATGATCTTCCTGTTTCTGCCGTTGATCGCACTGGTGCAAAAAGTCTTGTATCTGGGCTCCCGACGTTATTACGTGGAGCATCTCTTGTTTTTTGTGCACTTTCATTCTTTCTTCTTCTTGTCACTTGTTATATCCATCCTGCTTGCCAGGCTGCCCAGGGTCTTCGAGCTGCAGGGCTTGATAACCACGCTGGCAATCATCGCAATCTCAGTTTACATCCCTGTCTACCTGTTCAAAGCCATGCGCAGGGTTTACGGACAAGGTTTTGGTGTCACGCTCATCAAATACGCGTTGTTGTTTGTCGCCTATATTTTCTGCCTCATGATTACGATGGCCGTCGGGCTTGTTTATACGGCACTGTCGGTCTGAAAGAGGCAGACCCACGTGCGGACGGTTATTCTTCTGCATTCACATCACAGGATCTGGATGCCAGATCAGGCAGCGGAGTCTCAGGCAGAAACGCCTGCCAATGAGCGCTGCGGGTCGTTAACCAGGCATACCTCCGCGGGCACTGGCTAACGCAACCAGTCCGGCAGCAGCGCAGGCTCTATCTGGCCGGGTGCACGACCCTTGACCCAGCGGTAACGCTTACCTGATGGATGCACCGAAGGTGGTGCGACGATACAACCGCCATCGCCCCGCAGGTCGATCCCCGGCCTTATCCCGGCGCGGTTGTGCACTTCTTCGCCGGGGTGCCTGAAATAAAAGTGGCGTCCTCCGCCACCGGTGATCGCTGCCATGGTTTGTGGTAACCGGCCCTCCTCGCGCGCCAGTTTTTTCAGGCTTGCAGTGCCACCGTGTCCGGGATCCACGTCCAGTACGACCAGTCCGGACAGCTTGCCGGTCACTATGCCCACGTTGTAATTCGGTGCGCGTTGAAACCAGTCATTCAGACCCTCTTCGGTAACGCAGCGGGTCTGATAGCGCTTCCAGGCAATAGCCGGGCGCTTGGCCTTCTCGCGCATGGGGATGACGGACCAGCCGCGGGCCAGATAGCCGGCGGCCGCTTGTTCATGGGTCACTGCAGGCATAGGGGTCCCCGTTATGATAAACCTCCGGCTACTGTCATACGGTAAGCATAGGCGTTGGTTGCTACATTGCATGAGTACCTGGCATGGCAGACCTGGGAGGCTCAGATGCGCATCATGGCTTTTTCCACGCTGGTCTTGATCGGTGCAGCGCTGGCTGGCGATTTGCCCCGGACGGTGTCGCCAGAAGGTGCCAGTGTCTACATCATCGCGCCGGCACATGGCGAAATTGTCACCAGCCCGGTACGCGTAGTTTTCGGCCTGCAGAACATGGGCGTCGCGCCAGCCGGCGTGACACGCGAAGGCACCGGTCATCACCATCTGCTGATCGACACGGAACTGCCTGACCTGGATTGGCCGATTCCAGCCGACGATCACCACCGTCATTTCGGCATGGGACAGACCGAAACGGTGATCGAGCTGAAACCGGGTGAGCACACCTTACAGCTGCTGATGGGCGACGCTTTACATATTCCACACCAGCCACCGGTTTGGTCGCGCAGAATAAGCATAATCGTCAAGTAATACAGGGCGGAATAAAAATCCGGGCGGGTGCTGTCAACCCAGCATCCGCCCGTTTCGTTGTTAGGGCTGAGTAACCGGCATTGGGCCGGTTTGGTCTAGGGGGCAGCGACTTTAATTGAACCCAATAAAGGAGACCCTTATGAAAACACTCAGCAACATACTTGCAGTTCTTGCAATCGGCATGCTCACCGCCTGTGGTAACCCGGTACAGACCGAAGTTGACAGGCATGCAGACATCGCCGGCTATAGAACTTTTGCCTGGAAGGCGCCTGAGCGTCTCGAGGTGCATGATCCGATTCTGGACAGCGATCTCATGGACAAGCGCATGCGCACAGCAGTGGTTCGTAACCTGGAGGACCAGGGCTATGTGTATGACGAGGAGAACCCGGATTTCCTGGTCACGTATCACGCGACCACCAAGGACAAAGTGCGCAGCAGCGGCTTCGGAACGCGTGTCAGCATGGCGCAATACCACGTGCAGGATGATGGTTCGCTGCTCATCACTCCTCTCACACCACGCCGCAGCCACTACTACAGCTCCACTACCGTGCAAGAAGCTCCGGCCCCTCGATCTTACGAGGAAGCGGTACTGATCCTTGATATCATTGACAGCGAAAGTGAAGTGCTGGTCTGGCGCGGATGGGACAAGAAACGCCTGACTCGCAAGCGCTTTGATACCACGTCTGTAAGGAAAGCCGTAGAGGAGATTCTCTCGGAGTTTCCGGTGGCGAGCTGAGTACCGCATGTTGCGCGGTCGCCCGGCCGCTGCTGGACTCCGGGTTCACACCAGCATGGTCGGGCGGCGGCGCATCATCCACGTAGACATGGACGCCTTTTACGCGTCCATCGAACAGCGGGACAACCCCGAACTCAGGGGCTGTCCCGTCATCGTCGGCGGGTCTGGCGGCCGCGGCGTGGTAGCAGCAGCGAGCTACGAAGTCAGAGAATTTGGCGTGCGCTCCGCCATGCCTTCGGTGGAAGCACGCAGGCGCTGTCCGGATGCGATATTCGTAAAACCGAGGATGAGCCATTACCAGGCCGTCTCCCGGCAGATATTCCGGATCTTTGGCAAATTCACGCCACGTGTGGAAGGCCTGTCCCTGGACGAGGCCTTCCTGGACGTCACCGGGTCGCAAAAAGTCCTGGGCGACGCCGTCAGTATCGGCAGGCAGATCAAGCGGGATATTCTCGCAGCCACACAACTCAGAGCATCGGTTGGCATAGCGCCGTGCAAGCTCGTGGCAAAAATTGCTTCTGAGCTGGACAAGCCAGACGGCTTCGTTGTCGTGCGCGAGGACGAGATTCATGCAACGCTCGACCCTTTGCCGGTCCGCAGCCTGTGGGGCATCGGCAAACGTGCCGAGGAAGGACTCCATAGACAGGACATCCATACGCTCGGTCAGTTGCGCGCTGCACCTGCCAGCCAGCTACGCGGCGTTTTCGGCCGCCATGCCGAATCCGTGCGTCGACGTGCCGCGGGCATCGATGACCGCGAGGTAGTCAGTGACAGCCCGGATAAATCCATCAGCCACGAGGAAACATTCGACACCGACATCGGCGATCGCGACCTCCTGATTACCCATCTTTCCCGCATGGCCGATGCAACGGCAAGCCGTCTGCGCAAGCGCAGCATGGTGGCAGGAACCGTGGTGATCAAGCTCCGTACCGCAGATTTTTCGACTTTTACCCGCCAGCAACAAATATGCCCGGCCTGCGATCACTCGACGATCATTTACAAGCTGGCGCGGGAATTGCTCGAGCGCTGGCTGGAGCGCAATCCCGGCAAGCGCCTGCGACTTCTGGGGGTCGGGGTAAGCGGCCTGAGCGAGGCTGAGCAGCTCGGACTGTTCGATACAGCAGCTGGCAGCGACAATATGGACGAAACTGTCGACGCCATCCGCGACAAGTTTGGCCAGGGCGTACTTAAAAGGGGCCGGTCCCTGCGTTAGGATTGTCGGCTGACGGTCGCCAACGGCCCTGGAAGTGCCTGGTCTATGTACGTTCAATATTTCGGACTTAACGAGAAGCCCTTCAGTATCGCGCCCGACCCGCGCTATCTGTACCAGAGCGAGCGACATGCGGAGGCGCTGGCACATCTGCTGTATGGCGTTGAAGAAGCTGGCGGGTTCATTCAGCTCACCGGCGAAGTGGGCACCGGCAAGACAACGCTTATTCGCGTGTTGCTCAATCGCATGCCGCTCAATGTCGAAGTGGCAATGATCCTCAACCCTCGCCTGTCAGTAAAAGAGTTCCTGCAAAATATCTGCGAAGAACTGCAACTGGACTGGCCGGTCGGCACTGACAGCATCAAAGAGCTTATTGACGCAATTAACCGTTACTTGCTTGATGCACATGCTGCCGGACGGCGGGTTGTGCTGATAATCGACGAGGCACAAAACCTCGACGCGGATTTGCTCGAGCAATTACGACTCTTGACGAACCTTGAAACCAGCGAACGCAAGCTGCTGCAGATTATCCTGATCGGACAGCCTGAATTACGCCAGACCCTCGCGCGCACTGATCTTCGCCAGCTTGCGCAGCGTATCACCGGGCGCTATCACCTCGACCCGCTGAGCCGTGAAGATACGGCAAATTATATAAATCATCGCCTGCAAGTGGCCGGTGCCAACCGCGAAATTTTCACGTCCGGTGCCGTGCGTGAAATTCACCGTCTGAGCGAAGGCATTCCGCGGCTCATCAATGTGATCAGCGACCGGGCCATGCTCGGTGCTTATGGCCGCGAGAAAGCCACGGTTGATACGCGGCTTGCCCGCGAAGCGGCCGCCGAAGTCCAGGGTCGGGTTATGTCTTCGCCGGCAACAAGATGGATCAAGGCAGCAGCCGTCGTCGCCGCACTCGCCCTGGCCAGCGGACTGGTCTACCAGTACTGGACAAAAAACCTGTTGCCCGGGGCCGCACAGGCCAATGCGCTTGCCGGCCCGGCGCCGGTTGAGTCCCTGGCAACGCCGGCCAGTGCAGAACTTGCCGAAGTTGACAAGGTTTCTGACCAGGCGGCCGAACTGCTTGACTCGCCGGTTGCCACGCCGGCACCGGCCAAAGGCATGGATGAGGCACCCGAAGTCTTCGACTTGTCTGAGCTGCTGGCAACCACGGAGGGTCTGACCGACAACGACACGGCATTTGTCGAATTGTTCCGGCTCTGGGACAGCGCCTACGTTCCGGGCGGCAACCGCGCCTGCACCCAGGCGGCGGCACAGGGGTTGAAATGCCTTTTTCAGCGTGGCAGCTGGAACCATCTTGTAACTCTGAATCTTCCGGCGGTACTTGCTCTAACGGACGCCGGCGGTATCGATCACCAGGTGGTGCTGGCCAGCTTGCTCGATGATGAGCGCGCCCTCCTCAGAATCGGTGAGACAAGTTACCCGATTGCCATTAATCAGCTCACGGACATGTGGTTCGGAGACTCTCTCCTGCTGTGGCGCCCACATGCAGGCGCCGATCAGCTGCTCGGCCCCGGTGCACGCGGTGCCGGCGTACGCTGGCTGCGCGAGGGTTTGCACAAGCTTGATAAGACTCCAGCTCCGACTGCCGCTGATCCGACGCTGTACGACGACACGCTTGCCGAACAGGTACGCCGGTTCCAACGCGACTATGGCTTGCGTGTCGACGGTATCGCGGGTGAACGTACACTGGTCAAACTGCAGGCCCTGCTGCTCGAACCCGGTGTGCCGCTGCTGGCAACGGGCGGCTGATTATGTCCTTTATCTTTGATGCACTTAAAAAGTCCCAGAGCACCCGCCAGCAGCAGGCCGGGCCGGGCACCATTGCCGTGGAAACGGCGCGCAGTGCCCCACAACCGCATAACTGGTGGGCGATGGTCATTGCCATCGTCGTGCTGAACCTGATCGTTGTGGCTGGCTTCGCCTGGTGGGTGGTACGCGAACAGGCAACAATGACAACTGTACCTGATACTCAGGTGGCTGCCGCTGAACCACGCGCCGCAGTCGATGAGCAGTTGGTCGCGCCGACCGAGAACGCGCAGCAATCCGCACAGCCACCAATACCTGTAGCCACCGAACGGGGTGCGGTACGCCCCCTCTCCGCAGAGGTCAAAACGCCGATCAAGCAACCCCCTCCACCAGCAAGTGCAGAACAGCAGGCTCCCCCGCCAGAGGAATCGCCGGTTATCCTGCCGTCGCCGTCCGAGGCGGCCGGGTTCCTGCCGACGCTTGCCGAGCTGACGCTGGACAAGCGCATCCAGCTCTCCCCATTACATGTAGACGTGCACGTGTTTAACGAAAACCCGCAGCGGCGTTTCGTGTTAATTAATGCACGCAAATACAAGGAAGGAGAACGCCTCAGTGAGGGGCCATTGCTGGAAGAAATTCGTCGCGATGGACTGGTAATGTATTACCGTGGTCAAAGATTCCTGGTTCCGCGAGACTAGCACTGGCCGATCTCTTAACAGCAAGAGAACCAATATCATGAGCATGAATTTCTACATTAAGCTTTATCTGCTCACGATTCCTGTGTTCTTTTTGATCGACATGCTGTGGCTGGGCCTGATGGCAAAGTCTTTTTACCGCGAACAGCTCTCGGCGTTTCTCGGCCAGGCCTTTAACTGGCCGGCCGCGGTCCTTTTCTACCTGATGTTTATCGTAGGTATACTGTTATTTGCCGTGATTCCGGCGCTCAACAAGAACTCGCTGCAACACGCGCTGATATGGGGCGCACTATTCGGCTTCTTTACTTACGCCACCTACGACCTCACCAACCTTGCAACGCTGCCGGGCTGGCCGATAAAGGTCGTTATTGTCGATATCCTGTGGGGCACGTTCCTGTGCGCCAGCGTAGCAGCGACCAGCTACGCTATCGGGCGCTGGCTGCAGTAGCCTGATTTTCCCGGTGGTGTTGCTCGCGCCTAGCCAAGGATCAGTTTCAGCACGTAAAAGAACACGATGGCGAGGATCGCACCAGCGGGAATAGTAATCACCCATGAAAGGAAGATGCTGCGCACCACGCTCAGATTAATCGCCGCGATGCCGCGCGCCATGCCAACTCCAAGCACCGCACCCACCAGAGTATGCGTGGTCGATATCGGGATACCGGTACCCGAAGCTACGACAATCGTGGTTGCCGCCGCCAATTCCGCGGCGAAACCCCGGCTTGGTGTGAGGTGCGTTATGCGCTTGCCCACTGTCGCCATTACACGGAATCCGTAGGTCGCCAATCCGATAACGATACCGCCACCGCCCAGCAGTAAGATCCAGGGTGAAATAGCGGCCTGCTGGCCGATCAGGCCGCTTTGCGCCACGCTGATAACGGCCGCCACCGGCCCGATCGCATTGGCCACATCATTGGAGCCGTGGGCGAAGGCCATGCCGCAAGCGGTTACCACCATGAGCACGCCGAACACCTTTTCTACCGTGCGGAAACGAAAATCCTTGTCCGCATCTTCATCGACCTTGATGCGCATGATAAAGACCTTGCCCAGCAAAGCGATCAAGATTCCAACGCCAATTGCGGTTGCGTACGCCTGACCCGTGCCGAGCTCCAGGCCAACATGCTTCAGACCTTTGAACAGGGTCACCAGAGTAATAGTAAAGCCCGCAAGAAATATATAGAACGGCACGTAGCGGCGCGCGCGCGTCAATGGATCGTCCCGCTCCAGTATGAACCACTGCACGCTCTTGAAAATTATGTAGGCAATCATGCCCGCGGTCAGCGGTGAAACAACCCAACTCATAACAATGGTGCCAACCTTGGCCCACTTGACGGCTTCTACGCCGATACCCACCGCCGCAAAGCCCACGATTGCGCCAACGATGGAATGAGTTGTGGATACGGGCCAGCCCTTATGCGATGCCAGCATCAGCCAGATGGCCGCGGCCAGCAAGGCGGCGAGCATGCCGTATATCAAAAGCTCCGGCGTGTCCGATAACAGGGACGCATCCACGATGCCTTTGCGAATCGTCGAGGTCACTTCCCCGCCAGCAAGCACGGCCCCCAGGAACTCGAAAACCGCGGCAACTAGGATCGCCTGCTTGATTGTCAATGCTCGCGAGCCCACCGAAGTTGCCATGGCGTTGGCGACGTCATTGGCGCCGATGCCCCAGGCCATAAAAAGTCCGAATACGGCTGCCAGCCCGATGTAAATGGTCATCATTTCCATGACATGCGCCTTTCTTGTTTGAGATCTATCTGGCCAGCAACAACTGCAGTCGGCTACCAACCCTCTGGCAGGTATCCGCAAGGTCTCCGGTCAGGTCGATGACCTTGTAGAGGAACATTACTTCGATCGGGTTAAGGGCATTTTCCAGCCCAAACAGTACGGCCCGCACTTCGATTTCCATCTTGTCGGTATCGTTTTCAATCTTGTCGAGTGCGGTTATAAACCCCTGAACCAGATCCACTTCTTTGCCGGAAAAGCCTACCTCAAAAAGCTCATCGAGCTCGTTGACGGTCTTGTGAGCCTGGTTGGCGGCATCAACACAGCGTTTGAGCATGCCCATGTAATCGGCCTTGAGAGCCTCGGGAAATTGCATACGCCTGCCGATCACGATACCGGCGATATCCTTGCTCAGATTCGCTATTTCGTCCTGCACCCGCAAGACACTCAGAAGATCGGCCCTGGCCACCGGCATAAGGAGGTTCTTGGGCATTTGCAAGCGCAGCTCCTTTTTCAGGTCGTCCGCAACATGTTCCAGCTCGCTGATTTCCTTGCGCACTCTGGTTGCCGAATCCCAGTCGCCAGCAAAAACGGCCACAAAAAAATCGGGCAGACGGCTCGCGCACTCGTCCGCAGTGGCCATATGCGCCTGCAGTGGCTTAACCGGGGAAGATCCAAAAATCTTGGAAAGGTAATTACTCATCGTCTGCCACCTCGGCGCCCCGATCGGCGCCTGGAAATGCCCTTCAGGACACACTGTTTATTCTGGCTGTCCATAGCTGTTATCGCCTCACCAT
>JBFGOQ010000002.1:0-86951 GCA_041565075.1 Gammaproteobacteria bacterium | reverse complement strand
ACAAGGACGCGCCCAAGACCTGCCAGCGCTGCAGCGCCGCGCACCGCGACAGGCGGCGATGCTCGAAAGACTGCTGGCAGCGAGCGACGGGCTTACCCGTGATGCCCTCTCCCGGTGTGAGGGCGACTGGCGCGGTGCATGGCGCAGTCTGACCGCAAAGGGCCTGTGTGAGGGCCGGGAGGTAAAACCGGCGGTCGCCGTAAGCCGACCCCCTCCGGAATCTGCCGGCCCGCGTCTGACCGTCGCTCAGGAGCAGGCCGTAGACGAGATTTCTGCCGGGCTCGGGCGCTTCTGTGCATTCCTGCTCGACGGAGTAACGGGCAGCGGCAAAACCGAAGTCTATATGCGGGTAATCAGCGAAGTGTTCGCCCGCCGGCAGCAGGCGTTGTTACTGGTGCCGGAAATCGGCCTTACCCCTCAGCTTCTGGCGCGCTTCGAAAAGCGCTTCCCGGTCAGCATGACCGTCTTGCACTCAGGTCTGAGTGATACGGAGCGTCTGGCAGCCTGGCGCAAGGCAGCCAGCGGTGAGGCACAACTCGTAATCGGTACACGATCGGCAGTTTTCGCTGCCATGCCTGACCCCGGGATAATCGTGGTAGACGAAGAACACGACACGTCGTTCAAGCAACAGGAAGGATTTCGCTATTCCGCGCGCGACCTCGCTATCATGCGGGCGCGCCTGCACGGCATACCAATCGTGCTCGGATCGGCAACGCCATCGCTGGAATCAATCAACAACGCGGGCCGCGGTCGCTACCAGCGCCTGGTCTTGCCCGAACGCCCGGGCAGCGTTTCGCACCCCGATGTGCGGATCATCGATTTGCGGGCCCACGCAGCACGGCAGGGTTTGTGTACGCCCCTGATTACAGCCATATCGCGGCATCTCGATGCCGGGGGACAAGTATTGCTGTTTCTCAATCGCCGTGGTTATGCGCCGGCTTTGTTTTGCAGCGCCTGTGGCTGGACTGCGCCCTGTGATCGCTGCGATGCGCGGATGACATTTCACCTGTCGACCCGCACCTTGCGCTGTCACCATTGCGGACGCGAGACTCCGGCGCCCGACGCCTGCGGGGCATGTGGAGAAGCGCTGTCACCCGTAGGGCAGGGCACGGAACGCATGGAAGAAACCCTGGCCGGACTCTTTCCGGGTGTCGCCGTCGCGAGAATCGATCGTGATACGACGCAGCGACGCGGCGCCATGCAAAGGCTGCTCGATGACGTGCATGCGCAGCGCACCCGGATACTCATCGGCACCCAGATGCTTACCAAGGGCCATCACTTCCCCGGCGTCACGCTGGTAGCGGTGCTGAATGCAGACCAGGGCTTGTTTGGCAGCGATTTCCGCTCCAATGAACGCTTCGCGCAGACACTGGTGCAGGTGTCAGGCCGGGCCGGGCGAGCAGAACGCAAAGGAGAGGTGCTGATCCAGACTTCATACCCCGAACATCCCTTGCTACAGCGCCTTGTCGAAGACGGCTATGCCGCTTTTGCCGGCGCCGCACTGGCCGAACGCGCACAGGCAAGCTGGCCGCCTTTCTCCCACCTGGCGTTATTGCGGGCCGAGGCCGCGGGTCGCGATGCCCCCAGGCGCTTTCTGGAACGCGCCGCCAGGCTCGCAACTGACAGCTTATCTGCGAGACAGCAAACACATATCCGGGTACTGGGTCCGGCGCCCGCACCCATGGAACGCAGAGCGGGACGCTATCGCGCGCAGCTTTTGCTCCAATCCACGCGCCGCGATGTCTTGCAGGCGGCCCTGCAACACTGGGCGCCGGAGCTTGGCAAAGTCGAGGGGGCGCGAAAAGTACGCTGGTCACTCGATGTCGATCCCGTGGAACTGTTTTAACGCCTACTTTCGTTGCCTGCCACAGGTTAGAATCGCTGCCTCGACGGCCGGTGTGACCGGCCTGTTGGTTGCTTGCCGGGAATTCACTTGAAAGCGCAGATAGAAGAACTTTTTGCGCAGGCGCTCGCCGCTTGCAAAGACGGCCTGTTGCCCGATAGCACCGATGTGCCCGTACCTGTTGTCGAGCGTACACGTGACGTAAAACACGGTGACTTCGCCTGCAACATTGCGATGGTGCTGGCAAAACCTGCGCGCAAGAATCCACGCACTATTGCCGAAACTCTGGTGGCCGCTTTTCCGACCGTCGACATGGTCAAGCGGCTCGAGATTGCAGGTCCGGGCTTTATCAACGTGCATCTCTCGGCGGCCGCATATCACGCCCAGGTAGCAGACATATTGCGGATGGGTGACGATTTCGGCACTTCGCAGCGTTACGCCAACACCCGGGTGCTGGTGGAATTTGTTTCGGCCAACCCTACCGGGCCCCTGCATGTCGGGCACGGCAGGCTTGCCGCGTACGGCGCCACCGTCGCAAACTTGCTGGCCGCGGTTGGCTATGGCGTGCACCGCGAATACTACGTCAATGATGCCGGCAGACAGATGGACATACTTGCCCTGAGCACCTGGCTTCGCTACCTGGTGCTTTGTGGTGAGGAGCTGGAATTTCCCAGCAACGGCTATCGCGGCGAATACATCACCAGGATCGCGCGACAGATTTACGATCAGGATTCTGATCGCCTGCATCGGCCGGCAGACATGCTGAACGAAGACATACCGCCGGATGCCCCGACCGGAGACAAGGACGAACACATCGATGCGCTGGTGGAGCGTATGCGACACATGCTGAGCGACGAGGATTATCGGGAAGTCCTGGATATATCGCTGGCCAGCATCCTCGCGGACATCCGCGATGATCTGCAAGCCTTTGGCGTTCCGATCGACCACTTCTTTTCTGAGCGAACTTTGTACGAGTCCGGCCGGGTTGACGAAGTCATCGAGGGTCTGGAACAGAAGGGGCTGATATATCGCAAGGATGGCGCCAGGTGGTTTCGCGCGACCCGGTTCGGCGACGAAAAGGACCGGGTGGTTGTGCGCGAGAACGGGCAGAAAACCTATATCGCATCTGATATCGCTTATCACCACGACAAGCGCCGGCGCGGTAATGACCTGTTGCTCGATATTCTCGGCTCGGATCACCACGGCTATGTTGCCCGGGTCCGGGCCGGTCTCGAGGCGATGGGTGACAGTGCCGACAGGCTGGAAGTGCGCCTGGTACAGTTTGCGGTGCTTTATCGCGGTGGCGAAAAAGTGCAAATGTCCACGCGCTCAGGGGAATTTGTCACTTTGCGGCAGCTACGCGAGGAAGTCGGTAATGACGCGGCACGTTTCTTTTATGTGATGCGCTCGAATGACCAGCATCTGGACTTCGACCTCGAGCTGGCCAAGTCACGCAGCAATGACAATCCTGTTTACTATATTCAGTATGCTCATGCGCGCATCTGCAGCGTATTCCGGCAAATTGAGGATAAGGGGCTTGCCTGGGATCAGGACCAGGGCATCAAAGTGCTGGCGATGCTCAGCGAAAACCATGAGCAGTCTCTAATTACAACACTCAGCAGGTACCCTGAAATGCTGATGCTCGCCGCTGATAACCGTGCACCGCAGCACCTGGTCCACTACCTGCGTGAGCTGGCCAACGATTTTCATACCTATTACAACGCCCACCAGTTTCTGGTAGACGACAAAAACCTGCGCGATGCGCGCTTGACCCTGATCGCAGCAACCCGCCAGGTCATACGCAACGGCCTGCATCTGCTTGGCGTGTCGGCGCCCGAGAGCATGTGACATGACCCGCGATTACAAGGACGCGAAGCGACCCAAAGACCGGCGTACAACGGCGCGCCGCAAGAGTGACCAGGCATCGACGCCAGGGTGGGTATGGATGCTGGCCGGCCTCGTACTCGGCTTGCTGCTCGCGGGTGTCGCTTATTACAAGGGTCTCGGGCCCGAGCTGCCCGCTGCCGCCCGGTCACCTGCCGCTAAAGACCCGGCGACCGCCGAATCCAGCACCGAGCCGCCGGCCGCGGCCGAGAAAGGACCGGGATTTGATTTTTACGAAATGCTGCCCGCTTTCGAGGTTGTGATCCCCGAAAAGGAACTTGACGTCAGGCGCGACCGCGACCGGGCACCGATACGTGATGAAGGCAGTTACATTCTGCAGGTAGGCGCCTTCCAGAATCACGCGGACGCCGATCGGGTGAAAGCCAAGCTGGCCTTGATGGGCGTGGAGTCGCGGATACAGAAAGTCAGTATCGACCGGCAAACCTGGCACCGGGTACGAATTGGCCCGATCAGGGATCTCGATGAACTGAACGCAATGCGCATCAAGCTGCTCGATGCCGGCGTTGAAATGCTGATCATACGAGCCGGTTCCTGATGACCTCGCGCCGCGCGACCGGCTTACTGCTGGTGGTGCTGTTGCTCGCCGCCTGTGCCCCGGCGCCGGTTCAACAAGCTGACCCTTCGCCAGTCGAGGTGCCGGCCAACGATGACCGTGACCTCGCAGTCTTGTCACCGGAACCAGCGCCGCCGACCGTCCCTGAACCGCAGCCGCCAGTTCCGCCTCCGCCGCCCATAACCATTGCCGCGGTCGGCGATATCATGCTCGGAACCGATTTCCCTGCCAATCGATTGCCCGCCGGGGACGCCTCGATACTCTCCGAAGTTGCCGGTTTGCTGAGGTCCGCCGAGCTCACGTTCGGCAACCTGGAAGGCACCCTCGCCGATGGTGGCGAGCCCGCCAAGACCTGCCAGAATCCCAGCCTCTGTTACCTGTTCCGCACGCCTACTCGTTATGTGTCTCATCTGGTGCAGGCTGGCTTTGACATGATGAGCCTCGCCAACAACCACGCGCGCGATTTTGGTGAGGAGGGTCGCGGCGAAAGCATGCGAGTTCTTGCCGCAGCTGGCATCGCCCACAGCGGCCGCCAAGGCGATGTGGCAGTGCTCAGGGTTAACGAGCAGAACGTGGCTATGATCGCCTTTGCGCCAAATATCGGCACCCATTCCATAAACGATATCCCGCTTGCCGGCATGCTGGTGGCAGATCTGGCGCAACGACATGATTTGGTGATCGTCTCGTTCCATGGTGGCGCCGAAGGCCTCGATGCCCTGCACGTGCCGCGCGGCATGGAAACCTATTACGGTGAAGATCGCGGCGATCTGGTGGCTTTCGCACACGCTGTCATTGATGCCGGTGCGGATCTCGTGATCGGCCATGGTCCGCACGTGCCGCGCGGGCTCGAGATTTATAAGGATCGACTGATCGCCTACAGCCTGGGCAATTTCGCAACCCATTACGGAATCAGCGTCACAGGCATCAAGGGGCTGGCGCCCATCCTGTTCGCGACGCTGGCACACGACGGGCGATTTATTCGCGGTCGCATAGTTTCGGCCCGGCAGATCCGGCCCCGCGGACCTGTCCCGGATCCCCAACAGGAGGCATTCGAACTGATGCGTCGCCTAAGCCTCGAAGATTTCGGCGCCGCCGCACCCCTGTTTGGTCCCAACGGTGAGATTTACCCGCCTAAGGCCCGTGCCGAACTGCGCTGAGCTGGTGCTTGCCGACAGCTTTGCGCAGCCGCATGATCAAGCGATATAAGCGCGTCGGCTAATCGCTGTCAGTCCCTGCCAAATTCAACTTTGAGAGACTTGAGCTTGCGATAGAGATGTGTGCGCTCCATGCCTACACGTTCGGCCAGCTTGCCGACTTTGCCGTCGCACAAAGCAAGTTGCTGTGTAAGATATGCGCGCTCGAAATGTTCGCGCGCCTCGCGTAATGGCAGGGCCAGCAAATCCTGCTTGACCAATGGCTCATCCGACGGAGCTTCGGTAGCCAAGGCAGCCTCTACTTCTTCCAGCGAAATCACCTCCTCCTGTCCCTGGATAAGCAGCCGGTGCACCATGTTTTTCAGATTGCGCATGTTGCCGGGCCATGGATAGTTGCGCAGTCGATTCTGGGCCGCCACTCCGAAGCGCCTGAAAGGCGCACCTGCTGTGTCGACCAGCACATCAACGTAATAGCGCAAAAGATCCGGCACGTCTTCACTGTATTCGCGCAGGGGCGGGATGCGAATCTGTACGACGCTGAGGTGATCGAGCAGGTCCTGGCGAAAACCTTCGCCGCGCTTTTCGAAACCCGGCTGGGCAGCGCTTAAGAACATCACGTCGTGTGGCACGACTTCGCGGCCGCCGACACGAATGAAACCATCCTGCTCCAGGGTGCCGAGCAAAACCTGTTGGGCCCGCGGCGTCAGATCACCGATTTCATTGAGAAACAGCATGCCGCCTTGTGCCTGCTCGAGATAGCCCGGCTTTACCTGACCATTTTTTTCGCTGCCCAGAATCAGCTGTTCGGCATTGTCATCTGTAATGGCGCTGCAAATTACATCGATGAAGGGCCCGCCTGCACGTGCGCTCAGCGAGTGCAGATAGCGAGCAAATGCCTCACGGCCCGTGCCGGCTTCACCGATCATCAAGACTGACGCCTCGTGGGCCGCGGATTCGCGCACGCGTTCACGAAGATCGCGCATCACCTTGCTCTTGCCCACTGGTTCCACGAGGCGCGGCACCAGGCGCATGGCCTTCTCGCTCTTTTCGTCGCGGCTCTGTTCCAGCGCCCGCTCCACGGTCCTCAGGAGCTTGGCCATAGACAGCGGTTTTTCAATAAAGTCGAAGGCACCGAGCCGGGTGGCTTCGACGGCGGTATCGACCGTACCGTGCCCGGACATCATGACCACGGGAAACCGTAGCCCGTCGCGCGCCCATTCCCGCAACAAGGTTATGCCGTCGGTATCGGGCATCCAGATATCCAGCAAAACGAGATCCGGCTGCTCGCTGTTGCTGGCCTTGCGGGCTTCGGCAGCATCTGCTGCCACCTTAACTTTGTAACCCTCGTCGTTCAGGATTTCCTGAAGCAGCGAACGGATATCGGATTCGTCATCGACGACGAGAATCTGCGGGGAGCTCATGCGTGTTCTCTCCTGTTCTCGCGCGGTTGCGCGGCCCGTGACAGCATTGCAGTTCGAGAGTCTTCATCCATGGGTAATCGTATGCTGATGCGCGCGCCACCGGTATCCCGGTTATTCGCGTATATGCGCCCGCCATGTTCTTCTACCAGCTTCTTGACGATGGCCAGGCCCAGTCCTGTGCCCTTGGGCTTGCTGGTAACGTAGGGATCGAAGACCTGCTCGACGATATCCATTTGAATTCCGGGTCCATTGTCCCTGACGACGATATCGACAAACTTCAGGTCCTGTTCCCGGACCAGCCGGGTTGCCAGCTCGATGCGGCCCTGCTCCTGGCCCTCCAGTGCGTCTATGGAATTGCGGATGAGGTTATGCAGAATCTGCCGGACCCGGCCGCGATCAGCCTCCAATACGGTTATTTCCGTGTCGAGCTCCAGCGCAATAGTCACTGACCTGCTTTGCACCCGGTACAGCTCCGCCACTTCATGCACGAGGTGATTGAGGTCGAAGATTGTCAGGTCGACATTCGGTGCCCGGGCATACTCACTGAAGGCATTGACCATGTCCTTCATGGCTTCAACCTGGTGAATGATGGTATGGGTCGAGCGCTCCAGGACCCTGGCATCCTCGCTGTCCATTTTCTTCATAAAGCGGTGGCGCATCCGCTCTGCAGATAACTGAATCGGTGTCAGCGGATTCTTGATTTCGTGCGCCAGCCGCCGCGCAACCTCGCCCCAGGCGGCGTCGCGCTGCGCCTGGATCAACGCAGTGATATCGTCAAAAACGATAACGTAGCCGGAAGCTTTGTCTGCCTCGCCGGGTAAAGCCGTACACGCGCACATGAGAACCTGTCGTCCGACATCGCCTCGCAGCACCACCTGCTCGCGCCATTCGGTTTCCCCCTTGTCCAGATGGCCGCGACACAATTCAACGAACTGTTGGGTCATCGCGCTTGCCCCGGCGAAATCTCCCAGCTTATCGCCGATGTGCGCTTCAAATTCATGCCCGAGTATCGCGCCCGCCGCCTGGTTCACTGCGCGCAGTCGCAAGTCGGATTCCAAGGCCACCACTCCGGTCGATAACCGCGCCAGGATCACTGCCAGGTTGGCGCGTTCGCTCTCGACCTGCTGACGACTCTGCTCTGCGCTTTCGCGAGCCTCCGCCAGGCGGCGAGTCATCTCATTAAAAGAATTCACCAGGAACCCGATTTCATCGCGCTGCGGTACCGGCAATTGCGTGTCGAAATGCCCTTTGGCAACTGCGCGGGTACCCGCCACCAGATCCTGAATCGGCGCCACCAGGCGTCGCGACCAGTAGAAGGCGCCAGACACCGCAGTCAGCAAGGCAAGCAGCAGAGCCAGCGTGAGGGTCAGGGTAAAACTCACCTTTAACGGCTGGCGCAAAAATGCAAGCTCCCGGTAACGCATGTATGCGAACTGCACCCCTTCTGCCAGGTCGCTTTCATTGCTTGCGACCGGAATCTGCGCCAGCAATATGCGCTCTTCATCGGCACCGCCCTCGGCACCAAAATTCTCGAACAGGCCGACACCGTCCACCGCACCTTCGGCGGCAAGCTTCAGCGCGATCCGAATCTGAAAGCCTCCGGAACTGATGGGGTCGAAACTCACATATGGCAAGCCCTGACGTGTCTGGAGACGAATCTCGTCACTGGGTCGCATGGGCACCCCGGCTGCTTCCAGCGCGCTGCTGGTTGCGATGATCCGATTATTGCTGCCGACAATTGTCATTTCTTCGGCGCCCATGGTTTCGCGCACCCGCTCCAGTTCGGCGACCAGGTTCGGCCCGCTCAAACCTTGCAGCCGCCCCATGGAGTTCTGTAAGCGATCCAGGTGTTCACGTGTACGATTCTCGAGCGCTGTGCGACTCAGCAGCATGGCATCATCCAGCGCGCTCTCGATCTGCACATCGAACCAGGAATCGATATCGCGCGTAATGAACTGCAGTGAAAAATAATAAACCAGCCCGAGCGGCGCGACGGCCAGCACGACAAACATGGTCACCATGCGTGCCGTCAGCCGCGCACCGGGCATGTGTTGCCGGTACTGTCTGACCAGGGTTACCAGGTTGATGAGTATCAGCGTAAGTAGAACCGCGACGCCAGCGGCATTCAACAAGAGTATTGACGTTTGCAGCCGACCGAACTCGGCCGAATTCTGCGTGGTCTTGCTGAGAAATACCAATGATATGAATAACAACGCCGCGCCCAGCGTTGCCATGATAATTGTCAGCCAGCGCTTCAGATTATTAGTGGCCATTCGTACCACTCGCTTGCGAGCCGCCAATCGCGCCACAAAAATGTGATCAACCGTAGCGGTCCCGCAAAATCTCGTGTATCCAATACTGCCCGCACGCGAATTTCGTAACGCTTCCCTGGCTTCAGCAGCGTGTCGTCCAGCACGGGCAGATCACGTACCCGCCCCAGATGTTCCAGGGCGGCGGGAAGACCAGCAAAGGACAGCTGGTCGCCGCTATTGAGATTGCTGGTTATGTAGCGCTGGCTCAGCGGCTGATAGCTAAGTTGGTAACGCTGCAGCAGGCTGGCAATATCCCGATCGATCCATATGCGCCGATCACGCACCACTTCGATCTGCAGTTCGATGGTCAGGTCAACCCCGCTGGCGAGTGCTTCTACCGCAACTTCGCTGAGTTCGTAGTCGACATCTGCATTGAGGTATATCACGCCGTCACGCACATCGGTAAAAACTGTGCGAATGGCAAAACGGCCTTGCTCCGCCGACCAGGCGATTGAAGTCAGCGCCAACAGCACAAGAACGCTGACGATCAAGCGGTTACAGATCGCCACTCGCCGCGCCATCGATGTGAGCAGGCCACTCATGAATCAATCAATACCCCCTTTTCTCAGGCAAGCATAATAGAAGCCGTCCATGCCTGTCTCACCCGGGAGGATCTGCTGCCCCGCGCCGGCGGGGCGTCCGGGCATCAGGGCCGGCAAGCGCTCTGCCGTGGCGCCGCGCGTGGCGTGCAGGAATGCGCTCACCGGTCGCTCGTTTTCCGCGCGCAGCACCGAGCAGGTTGCATAGACGAGGTGGCCACCGGATTTCAGGAGTGGCCATAAAGCCGAAAGCATCTGTAATTGCTGTCCGGCCAGCACCGGAATGTCCCCCGGGCGCCGCAGGATGCGAATGTCCGGATGCCGTCGGATTACTCCCGTCGCCGAACATGGCGCATCGAGCAGAATGCGGTCGAAAGGCGCGCCGTCCCACCATTGCTCCGGAGTGCCAGCGTCGCCTTCGATGACACTCACATTACTGAGCCGCAGACGTGCAAGGCTTTCGCTCACCTTTATCAGGCGATCGCTGCTGATATCAAGCGCGACCACCGTGGCCTTGCAGTCCGACAGTTCGGCAATGTGGGCAGTCTTGCCACCCGGTGCCGCACAGGCGTCCAGTACATGCTCACCTGCCTGCGCATTCAGGAGCGGCGCGGCGATCTGCGCGGCGGCATCTTGCACCGATACCAGCCCCTCGGCAAAGCCCGGCAAATCATTTGCCGGAAGGGGCCTGTCCAGGCACAGCGCGTGTTGCGCAAACGGATGCGTGCTGGTCCTGATGTCGCACTCCTGCTCGAGGCGCTGCGCGTAGTCGGGCACACCAGACAGTCGACTGTTGACCCGCAGCCACATGGGTGGATGTGCGTTGCTGGCCTCGGCAATTGATCGCCAGTCATCAGGCCAGTCGCTGACGAGCGCGGCGTGCAGCCAGGCGGGCTGGGCCAGACTGACAGCGTCCTGCCCGTTAAGGGCCTGCTCGAGACTTTGCCGTTCGCGCAAGAAGCGCCGCAGTACAGCGTTGACGAGACCACCGGCATGCCGCTGACGCAGTTGCTGACAGGCATTGACAGTTTCTGTCACCACCGCATGCTCCGGCGTCTTGCCTTCGTTCAGCTCGTGCAGACCGACTAACAGCAAGGCTCGCAGGAGAGAATTGCGCTTTTTCAACGGTCGATCGAGCAGCAGGGTAAGCAGGGCGTCGAGGCGTACATGCCAACGCAAAGTGCCGTAACAAAGCGCCTGCACCTGCGCGGCGTGGTTTTTCGCGACATTGCGCACCAGGGCTGTCTGCAATGACTCGCCGCCCAATACTGCCGCTACGACCCGGGCTGATCTGGCACGCGCTTGTGCCGAATCGCTCACCCTTTTCGTCCGACGAGACGCACACCCTTTACAGTCCGGGCATTGAGAAATTCCCTGGCGGACACCCTGCGGCGGCCCGGCAACTGCACTTGCATCATAAGCAGCTGACCCTCGCCACAGGCAACCTTGATGCCACTCGCGTCCGCAGCGGTGATATCTCCGGGCCGCGCATTGTGTTTTTCATCCACAGCGCGCGCCTGCCAGACCCTCAGGCGGCGTTCTTCGAACAAGCACTCGCAGACCGGCCAGGGATTCATTGCCCTGACCTGCAAGGCCAGTTCACCTGCCGGCCGCATCCAGTCGAGCATTGCTTCTTCTTTTTTCAGTTTTTGTGCATATGTAGCCAGGCTGTCGTCCTGGGGCACGCCCTGTATTTCTCCTGCCAGTACAGCTGGCAGAACTTCCAGCAGCGCTTCGGCGCCCAGCGCGGCCAGTCGATTGTGCAGCGAACCTCCGGTGTCATCATCAGCAATAATGGTTTCTTTCTGTAACAGGACATCACCGGTGTCGAGCCCTTCGGCCATTTGCATGATGCTGATACCGGTGCGCGAATCTCCGGCCATAATGGCGCGCTGGACAGGGGCAGCACCACGCCAGCGGGGTAATAAAGAGGCATGAATATTGATACAGCCGATCCTGGGCACTGCAAGAATCGCGCGCGGCAAGATCAGCCCATAGGCGGCCACGACCATGACATCAGGGCGCAACTCCGCCAGTGCGGCCGCCGCCATGCTGTTGTCCAGGGAAGCTGGCTGGCGTACCTGAATCTGCCAATGCTGTGCGCGCAGCTTAACCGGTGATGGCGTAAGTTCGCGCCCGCGACCAGCGGGACGATCCGGTTGCGTGTAAACGGCAAGGGGTAAGTGCCAGTCTGCCAGCGCATCGAGAGCCGGGACGGCAAAATCGGGGGTGCCTGCAAAAACGATGCGGGGAGCCGCGCTCATGGCTATTCCGCGCCAGGACCTGTCAGGGCAGCGTCAGATGAGGGGGGCGGTGGGCCGTTCTCTGGAAACTCCCGTCGGTCGCTGCCGGCGTTCTTTTTCCAGGCGTTTGCGAATACGCTGACGCTTCAGTTCCGACAGGTAGTCTACGAACAGTTTACCCTCCAGGTGATCCATTTCGTGTTGTATGCAAACCGCGAGCAGGCCTTGTGCCTCCATCTCGATCACGTCGCCGTCAGTATTTAAAGCACGCACTTTTATTTGTTCCGCTCGCTCCACTTTTTCGTAAATGCCCGGCACCGACAGGCATCCTTCCTCCATCACCTCGACGCCGTCTTTTTCCATAATCTGGGGATTGATCAGGCAGCACGGCTGGCTGCGGTCTTCTGACACATCGGCCACCAGCAAACGCTTGTGCACATCTACCTGAGTTGCGGCCAGACCAATACCTGGTGCCGCATACATGGTTTCCAGCATATCGCTGGCCAGTTGCCGTATCTCGTCGTCCACTTTCTCCACGGCTTGTGCCTTGGTTCTCAGACGCGGATCGGGGTACTCGAGTATTCTCAGTTTCGCCATTTTGTGTTAGCCGTAATTTCGTGTATTTTCCAGCCAAATGCTGCTAAAGTAACCTTGAAGCTGGGCGCGGTATCTGGTTGAAAAACAAGCGCCTCGGCCTTGAGACAACTTAAGGTCCAGGGAGTTTCGACACATCGTGAAATCCCCGCGGGCCTGCAGTGGATTATAACAGCGTCGTTGCGATTACCGTGACGACGCTGTTGCAACGGACAGGACTAGAGAGTTGCCCATGCGCTATCCGATGCCTTCCCCTGGTCGATTTCTTCGCCTTGCTCTGCTGCTTGCGCTGACCAGTCTTGCCGCGTGCGGACTGAATCCGTTTGCGAAGGATGAGCCGGTAAGAAGCGCCAGCACCGAACCGGTTGTGGCCCAGTCAGCGCCTGCACAGCAGAGTACGACCACGCAGCAGCCGCGTTATACATCGCCGGCCTCCGAGCAGCCTGTTTACGTCGCTACGCCAGCGCCTCCGGGAGCGCCGCCCGTGAGGCTGCGCGCCAATCACCCGGATCGATACACCGTAGTACGCGGCGACACGCTGTGGGATATTTCGGCGCGCTTTCTCGAAGACCCCTGGCTGTGGCCAGAAATATGGCAGGTCAATCCGCAGATTGATAACCCACATCTCATTTATCCCGGCGATGTCATCAGCCTCATATATGTAGACGGTCGGCCGCAACTGCGGGTGGAACGTGGTGCGCCCGCCGGTTTGCGCACGGAGCGCCTGTCACCTGAAATTCGTACCGAAGCGCTCGATCAGGCCATTGAGACGATTCCCTACGACCTGATTGCGCCCTTCATCTCGCGCCCCACAGTACTGGAAAAAGGCGAACTGAAAACCCTGCCCTATGTACTAAGCACCAAAGGCCACCTGATAGCCGGCGCGGACTATGAGGTTTATGCGCGCGGCGGCAACCTCAGAGAAGGATCGCGATACAGCATCATTCATGTTGGTGAAAAGTTGCGTGATCCCGACGACGGTGACGTACTGGGTTACCAGGGCATTTTCGCCGGCGAGGGTCGCGTTGTTCGCAGCGGCGACCCCGCAACGCTGTACCTGCGCGATACCGAGCGGGAAGTTCTCGAAGGCGATCGCCTTGTGGTCTCCGATGCCCGCCCGCGCCTCGACTTCATCCCTCGTGCGCCGGCGCAAAACGTGGATGGCACGATCATGTCCGTGTTTGGTGGCGTGTCCCTGATTGGGCAATATCAGGTCGTGGCAGTGAACCGCGGCCAGCGCCACGGTGTCGAGCCGGGACATGTGCTGGCAATTTACCAGGCCGGCGAAAAAGTGCGTGACCCTTATCGTGCGGGTTTGCTGAGCGGTGTGCTTGGCGGCAGGGTCAGATTGCCCGAGGAACACGCGGGTGAGCTCCTGATATTCAAGACCTACGATCGTATGAGTTACGCACTGGTCATGGAAGCGACCAGCGAAGTACGTGTTGGCGACAAAATTCGCAACCCGGATTAACTGAAACGGCCGGGGCCCGCGCCCCGGTTCTCGCGGGACCATGGAATGGGTCTCGCCAATGCCGCCCCGTCCCAGGGGGCAAGGATGCGAGGCATGGATCCGATTACCCGGTGGCTTGTGCTGCTTGCAACACCGCGCCTTGGCGCGATTTCGCTGCGGCGCCTTATCAAACGCGCGGGCTCGCCTGAGCAACTGCTGGCGATGACACCGGCAGCGCTTGCGCGCTGGGGGGTCCCTGCCAGCGCCCGGCGCTGGCTCCGTAAGCCTGATCTGTCACGCATCTCGGATCAGGTCGACGCTCTCGCCAGGGCCGGCGTACATACCCTCAGCATGACGGATCCAGACTACCCGCCTCTGCTGGGTGAAATCGCCGATCCGCCGCTCGTCCTCTTCGTACGCGGCGACCCGGCGTTCCTTAAGTCCCGGCAACTCGCCATCGTGGGCAGCCGACACCCCAGCCCGGCGGGCAGGGAAACTGCCCGCGAACTCGCGTTCGCCGCCAGCAAGGCCGGCTTTACGGTAACCAGCGGACTCGCCAGTGGCATTGACGCAGCGGCACATCGCGGCGCGCTGGACGCGCAGGGCGCAACGCTGGCTGTGATGGGAACCGGGCCTGAGCGCATCTACCCGGCCGGAAATCGTCGACTTGCTGAACATATTGTTGCCGGCGGTGCGTTGGTGACTGAGTTTCCACCGGGCATGGCGCCGCATCGGCAGAACTTTCCCCGCCGCAACCGCATCATCAGCGGCCTTAGTCTCGGTACGCTGGTGGTCGAGGCCGCGCCCGGCAGCGGTTCGCTTATAACCGCCGGGCTGGCCGCCGAGCAGGGCCGGGATGTCCTGGCCGTGCCCGGCTCTGTCCATAACCCCCTGGCGCGTGGCTGCCACCGCCTGATCCGTGACGGGGCACGCCTGGTGGAGACTATCGAAGACGTGCTGGATGAGCTGGGTTTCCTGGCGCTCAGGCGGCCCCCTTCGCCGCCATCAACACCCATGGAGCCCGTGCTGCCCGAGGGCGCCGCTGAGCGTCAACTGCTCGACTTTATCGGTCATGACCCCGTATTTCCCGATCAGCTGGTTCGTCGCAGCGGATTGACGGCGGATGCCGTTTGCTCCATCCTGTTTTCGCTGGAGATCCAAGCAATCATAGAATCCATCCCCGGCGGCGCGTTCGTTCGCGTGTCCACGAGGCCAGGCAATGAAAGAAAACGTACTTGACGTGCTCATGTACCTGTTCGAGACGTATATTGATGCGGAGGAGGAGCCGGAACCGGACCGCAATGCCTTGCGCAGCGAACTGGAGGCCGCCGGCTTCCAGGACTCCGAGATCGACAAGGCCCTGGAATGGCTGGACGGGCTCAGTGAACGCCAGCAGGATCCCGCTTCCAGTGACCCCACGGACCGGGCGATTCGCATATTCAGCCGCCGCGAACATTCGCGACTGGACGCGGAATGCCGTGGCTACGTGATGTATCTGGAACATGCCGGCATTCTCACGGGGGCACAACGCGAACTGGTTATCGACAGGCTGATGGCGCTGGAAACCCGGGACATCGATGTGGAGCAGATTAAATGGGTGGTCCTGATGATTCTGTTCAGCCAGCCTGACCAGGAGGCGGCCTATGCGCGCATGGAGGACCTGGTTTTCGATGGTGGCATTGGCGCCGTGCACTGAGCGCGCCGCCCTGGCGCAGCGAAAATTTTGAATTCCTGACCGACCGCGACTAAAGTCGCGGTCTCTTTTTTTACCGGCGGGCTCGGTGCCCGCAAAACCCAAGATGGCAAATAACCTCGTTATCGTTGAATCGCCCGCGAAGGCGAAGACCATTGAAAAGTACCTCGGGAAGGAGTTTCGGGTATTGGCATCCTATGGGCATGTGCGAGATCTGATACCCAAAGAGGGCGCAGTCGATCCTGATGACAGTTTCGCGATGAAGTATGCGGTCATTGACCGCAACGAGAAGCACGTCAACGCGATCGGGCGAGCCCTCAAGAAAGCCGATGCACTTTACCTCGCGACTGACCCTGATCGCGAAGGCGAGGCCATTGCCTGGCATTTATACGAAATTCTGCGTGAACGCGGACTGACTGATGGCAAGGACGTGCATCGTGTGGTTTTTTACGAAATAACCCGCCATGCGGTGGACGAAGCCATTGGCGATCCACGCAGCTTATCCAATGACCTGGTCAATGCGCAGCAGGCGCGCCGTGCTCTCGATTACCTGGTTGGATTCAACCTGTCGCCACTGTTGTGGAAGAAAATACGGCCCGGCCTTTCCGCGGGCCGCGTACAAAGCCCTGCGCTGCGCATGATTGTCGAGCGCGAAGCGGAGATTGAAGCCTTCGTGCCACAGGAGTACTGGTCTATCGAAGCCGATGTCGCCAAGGACGGCACGGAGTTCGTGGCGCGACTCGCGGAGTACCAGGGCGAAAAGGTCAGGCAGTTTACATTTACCAGCGAGTCCGAGGCCCGCGAGGTAGAACAGACTTTGCTGAGTGGCGCCAATGGCAAGCTAAGCGTCGCCTCAATTGAAAAGAAGCAGCGTCGACGACGCGCGCCGCCGCCATTTACGACCTCGACCCTGCAGCAGGAAGCTTCCAGGAAACTTCGCTTCGGCGCTCAGCGGACCATGCGGGTTGCACAGCGCCTCTACGAAGGCATTGACACGGGGGACGGCGCGGAGGGTCTGATTACCTACATGCGCACCGACTCGGTTGCACTTGCCGGCGAGGCCGTCGATGAACTGCGCAGCGTAATAGGACAGCGCTTTGGCAAAGAAAGTGTTCCCGAAAAACCAAACGTCTACCGCACCAAGGCCAAGAATGCGCAGGAAGCCCACGAAGCAATCCGCCCGACTTCGGCGGCGCGCTCGCCCGAGTCCCTGAAAGGCCATATCGAGGAGGACCAGCTCAGACTGTATACCTTGATCTGGCAACGCACGATGGCGTGCCAGATGATTCCGGCCTTGTATGACACGGTTGTGCTCGATCTCCTGGCGGGACCGGATGGCGAAAAACGCAACCGCCTGCGTGCCAATGGCTCGGTCCTGGTCAAACCCGGCTTCCTGGCTGTATATAAGGACAAGAGCGACGGCGCAGAGGGCGACCGCATCCTGCCGCCCATGCAGCAGGGCGAGCAAATTGAGCTGCTTAAGGTGCGGCCCGAGCAGCACTTTACCGAGCCACCACCGCGCTTTTCAGAAGCCAGTCTGGTCAAGGCGCTGGAAGAATACGGAATCGGGCGGCCTTCAACCTACGCCAACATCATTTCGACCTTGGTCAATCGCGAGTACGTCGAACTGGAAAGTCGCCGCTTCAGGCCTACCGATGTCGGCAAAATCGTCAACGGTTTCCTTACCGAGCATTTCGAGCGCTACGTCGACTACGACTTCACCGCCCGACTCGAAGACGATCTCGATGCCGTGTCGCGTGGGGAGAAAGACTGGCTTCCGCTGATGAAGAACTTCTGGTCGCCGTTCAAAAAGCGCGTGGCCGACAAAGACAAGTCAGTCACGCGTGAGCAGGTGGCTAAGGCGCGGCAACTCGGAACAGACCCCAAGACCGGCAAGCCGGTAAGCGTGCGCATGGGTCGCTTCGGACCTTTTGTGCAGATTGGCAGCAAGGAAGACGAAGACAAACCGAAGTTTGCCGGACTGCGCCCCGGGCAGAAGATGGATGAAGTTACCCTGGACGACGCCCTGGAGCTGTTCAAGTTGCCTCGCAAACTCGGGGCAACCCCGGAAGGCGAGCCAGTGTCAGCAAGCGTGGGCCGCTTTGGGCCATACGTGAAATATGGCAGCAAGTTCGCATCTATCAAGAATGACGACCCGTATACCATCTCGCTCGAACGTGCCCTGGAAGTCATCGCACAAAAGAAAGAAGCAGATGCGAACCGGCTGATCCGGGACTTTCCGGAGGACGGCATCCAGGTGCTGCGTGGGCGTTACGGACCTTATATCACCGACAAGAAAAAGAACGCCCGTGTACCCAAGGACCGGGAGCCTGAGTCGCTGACACTTGAAGAATGCCGTAAGTTGCTGGCCGAGGCGCCGGAACGCGGCCGGCGCGGCAAAAAGACGGCTAAGAAAAGTACCAGCAAGAAGACCGCCAAGAAAAAGACTTCAAGGAAGAAGGCCACTAAGAGAAAGACTGCGAAGAAGAAGCGCAAGAAAGCCGCCAGCAAGAGAACGCCGCGCAAAAAAGCTGCCGGCGGCTGAGCCTATGACAAACCGGCAGCTTATTCGCAGTGCGGCGGAAATCGTGCACCGTGGTGGCATCATTGCCTATCCAACGGAGGCCGTGTTCGGGCTGGGATGCGATCCCGCAGACCCGGCGGCAGTCGAGCGGCTGCTTAACCTGAAGCAGCGCAGCCTGCGACACGGTTTGATTCTCGTCGCGGAACGATTTGACCAGCTGGCCGGCTACATCGCTACCCTGCCGGCCAAGATCGAGGCGCGCATGCGCGCCACATGGCCAGGCCCTCAAACGTGGGTGGTGCCGGCCTCGGCAGCTTGCCCATTATGGGTGAGCGGCGAACACGACACCGTCGCCGTAAGAATAAGCGCACATCCGGTGGTGCAGGCGCTGTGCGCCTCGGCCGGCATGGCTATTGTGTCCACCAGTGCGAATCGTCGCGGTCGGCCGCCGGCCCGCTCGGCGCTTGCGTGCCGGTTACGCTTCGGCTCTGATATTGACCTCGTGGTTCCCGGTGCAACCGGTGGCCAGGCCCGGCCGACGGCCATCCGCGAGGCGATCAGCGGCAAGCTGATCCGGGCTTCTGGGGACAACGAGCAGCAATAAAACATGGAAAAAAGGGCCACAGAAGTACGTGAGTTTCTCCTCGGCCTGCAGGAGAAAATCTGTAATGCCGCAGAACGCATTGAAACCGCTGGTGCATTCGGCCGCGACGAATGGCAACGGCAGGAAGGCGGTGGTGGTATCAGTCGCATTCTCGAGAATGGCGCTGTTTTTGAGCGCGCAGGTGTCGGCCTGTCAGACGTTTCAGGCACCAGACTGCCGCCCTCCGCAAGCCAGCGCAGACCGGAGTTGGCGGGCAAACCGTTTCGGGCCATGGGCGTGTCCGTGGTCATTCATCCCCGCAATCCCTACGTCCCCACTTCTCACGCCAACTTGCGTTTTTTCACCGCCGGTGACGAAGAAAATGAAAATACCTGGTGGTTTGGCGGCGGCTTCGACCTGACGCCATATTATGGCTTCGAGCAAGACGCGGTGCATTGGCACGAACAGGCCCGGGATGCCTGCGCCGTGCTCGGCGACAATGCCTACGCACGCTACAAAAAATGGTGCGACGAATACTTTTATCTGCCGCACCGCAATGAACCGCGCGGCATTGGAGGCCTGTTTTTTGATGATCTCAACGCGCCTGATTTCGAGACGTGTTTCGCTTTTGCCAGAATGGTTGGCGAGCGATACCTGACAGCTTACATGCCCATTGTGGAGCGCCGCATGAGCACGTCTTACGGCGAGCGCGAACGGGATTTTCAACTATACCGGCGTGGGCGATATGTCGAGTTCAATCTGGTTTATGACCGCGGCACGCTTTTCGGTCTGCAGTCGGGTGGACGCACCGAATCCATACTGATGTCCCTGCCACCACAGGTGCGCTGGCGCTACGACTGGCAGCCAGAGAGGAATTCTCCGGAAGCTGCCCTATACCAGGACTTCCTGACCGCACGCGACTGGCTCCAGGCTTGACCTCACCCAAGATACGATTTGGTTTGCTCTGGCTTTTGCGGCTCGCTCCCTTGAGACGACAGGCGAAGGTTCGACGCCACTGATCGGGTGCTGATACCGTTTATGCCGCTATAATTCCTGCTGGCCCATAATTGCCCCTTCGGGCGCCTGGCACAGAGCAACAATGTCCTGGATAGAAGAAATACAAGAAGATCAGGCCACCGGCGAGCTCGCAGCCCTTTATCGCGAACTGATCGAGAAGCGCGGCAAACTTGCCAATATCCTGAAGGTGCACAGCCTTAACCCGCCATCACTTAAACATCATCTCGACCTTTACCTGGGGCTGATGTTTGGCAAGTCCGGCTTGTCCCGGGCCGAACGCGAGAGTATTGCTGTGGTCACCTCGGCCAGCAATCACTGTGATTATTGTGTCAATCATCACGCTGTCGCTCTGAGCAATTACCAAAAGAACGCCGACGTATTGGAGGCCATACGCGCTGCCGAGGACTTCAGTAAATTACCGCCGCGAACCCGCGCCATGCTGGCCCATGCGAAGAAACTCACTTGTGCGCCCGATGAAATGACGCAGGAGGATTTGCAGAATCTGCGCCAGCAGGGCTTTAGCGATCGCGATATTCTGGATATCACCCTGATCACAGCCTATTTTAATTTCGTAAATCGCATTGCCCTGGGGCTCGGCGTCGAATTCAACGAAGAGGAAATGGTCGGTTACAAAACCTGAAATATCACGGTTTCTTTACATATTGGCAAATGTAAAGATTCGATAAGTGTGACCCGCAACATAGAGAAAACACGCCGCCAAGCGTAACTTTTTCACGTCCCTGGCTAAAGCGCGGGAGGGACGATGCAACGTTACATTTTGACCGTTATTTTTCTCAGTGGCCTGGTGGGCACCACGGCCGCCGGCGACTATGGCTGGTTTCTCGAAACCCCACGGACCTCGGACCGCACAGGCGTCGGCGCCGAACTACTAAAGCCCCGCGTCGAATCTGCAAGCCAGGACATACTCAACTTGCGGGCGGGGTATCGTTTCAGCGAAGTCTTTACCCTGCACGCCGGCCTCGACGAATACCTCCTGGATACCACACGCGGGCAAAGTTGCCTGGCGGCCGATTTTGTCTGCCGGGCGGCAAGCGATCGCTCCATCCATTATGGCACCTCCTACGCGCTGTCACTCGCACCGGCCATCCGGCTGGATGACGATCTTTCAATTTATGGCCATCTGGGTGTGCAAGGCTGGAACGTCCAGCCCGGAACCGAAGCCGCTACAACCAAGCATGACCTGCTGTTCGGAATCGGTGTCGGTTACGATGTGTCCAACCCTTTCAGGGTACAGCTCGAATACCGTTCGATGGATCTCGACATAAAGCTGACATCGATCGGCTTTACCTGGCGTTTCTGACCCGCCCTTTCTTTCCGGGCGTCGCTGTTGCGCGGGGTCTCAGGCCCTGATATCAGCCCATTAGCGACTTGAGCAACAAGCCCCCTGCCGCTACCACAATCATCGCCCAGGTCAGGGCCGTGCCATAAAAGCGCCCGAAAGAAATACCTGTCTTGTGAGAAAGCCCCCAGGCATGCAGCAGACGCCCCGCCAATAACGCGACACCGAGGGCGTGCAGCAAGGCGTCGCGAGCACCCGAAAATTCGAGCACCAGCAACAGCAGCAGCGCGAGCGGTGCATACTCCACCAGGTTGGCATGGGCGCGAATCGCGAGCGCCATGGTTTCATGCCCGCCGTCACCCACGCCCACCCTGAGTCGCCGGCGCAAAATAACTACGCGTGCGGCGAGACCAATCGCCAGCAAGCCAAGCAAGGCGGCATAAAGAGCTGTAACGGGAATGCCCATGTTGCCCGGTCAGCGCTCAGAGCCTGACATAGACATCCTTGCCGCGCACATCTACGGCAAAAGTCTTGAGCTTCTTCTCACCGCGCACAGCGTTAAGCAGTTGTATGCCGACCGGGAAGTTAGCCCAGGCCTGCACCTCGCCGCTGGCGATATCGAAGCGGGCCCGGTGCAGCGGGCATTGCACTACGCAGTCATCGAGAATCTTGCCGCGCGCCAGCGGCGCGAACATGTGGGTACAGCTTGCCTGCGAAGCATAAAAACCCGTACCAATATGGTAAACAACGATTTTCTTCTTCGCGACACTGAATGGGCGCATCTCGCCCAGGGGGATGTCCGATGTCTTGCAAACCTTGTGAAACCGCATGTTTTGGTGCTCGCCTGCAACCGTCCTGTCAGTCGTTGCGTACTACCACTATATCCACTTTGCCCTTGGGGCCGATGTACCAGGATGCTACCCAGCTTGTCAGGCTGACTATGATCGAGCCACCGAGCGCCGCCCAAAAACCCGAGATAGCGAAACCATCCAGGAACCAGGCGACCAGACCCAGCATCATCGCGTTGATCACGAACAGGAACAGGCCGAGGGTAAGAATAGTGAAGGGCAAGGTCAGTATGATCATGACCGGACGGATGAACGCATTAACGATACCCAACAGCAGTCCCGCACCCAACAACACGCCAGTACCCTGAACGGTAATACCTCCGATAATCAGCGAAGCCAGCCAGACGCCGATGGCGCTCACCAGGCAACGAATCAGGAAACCTGCCATAGCTGTTCTCCAGCGCAGCCAACCCGGGGCGCTCATCTTGCCATGGACAGCGCGCGGCGACCATACTGCCTATACGCGAATACCGGCCCATTTGCGCTGCTTCCAGAAGCGGTAAAAGAAGAACGCCTGGCCGCTCCGATAGGCGCCTTGCATGACCCAGATTCCGATAAGACCGAACCCAAGAACCGGGCCGGCCAGGTAGGCAAGCGGCAGAAATACCGCCCACTGGGCCGCGATGGCAACAACCATGACCCTGCGCACGTCGCCCGCTCCCATCAGTGCGTGCATCAGTACCAGGCCCAGCGCCTCGACCACCATGGTGCAGCCAACCAGGCGCATCGGCCAGCGGCCCACCGCCACCGTTAAGGGGTCATGTATGAACACGCCCAAAATCGGGTCAGGCAGCAGCCACATGGGCGCGCCGAGTATCGCCAGCACCACCACTGCGACCTTTACCACGTCCCAGCCCCAGGCTTCGGCATCTTGCGTATCACTCCGTCCCAGCGCCTGACCAACCAGGGTCGCGGCCGACAGGCCCAGTCCGAGGCCGGGCAGGACCGCCACCAGGGTAACGTTTATCAGCACGCTGGCTGCTGCAAGTTCCCGTGTTCCCACCAGGCCCACAATCCAGTAAGTGGCGACGAAGCCGGCGGCAAAAGCCAGTTGTTGAATCCCGCTGGGCATGGACAGACGCGCCAGGTCCTTGAAAACATGTTGCGCGGGCAGACCGCGCAAGAAGCCGCCCGAGCGCGCAAATTTCAGACCCAGAAACATGTACAGGCCGGCACCGATAACCGTGGACATTGCCGAAGCCAGGCCAGCGCCGGTAACACCGAGTTGGGGCGCACCAAAATTGCCAAAAATAAAAACGTAATTGAGAAATATGTTGCTGGCGTGCATCACGACCAGCGTACCCATATATAGACGCGACAGATCCACGGCATTCCAGTAACCCCGGAAGGCGAAATTTATGCCCACGAACACGATAGCCAGCAGGCGTACTTGCAAATAGGGCACACCCTGCCGGATAACTTGCGGATCACTATTGAGCCATGGATAAAACGCCGGCACCGCAAAATAGAGCACGGCCGATAGCAGCGGCGCCGCCATCAGTACCATTACCAGCGCGCCGTTGAGAACGACCGCGGTTTCGTCGTGGCGCCCCTCGCCCTTGCGCCGGGCCGCGGTCGCCTGGACTCCGGTGGAAATGCCCAGGATCAGAGCCATGCACATGAACAGCGCGAAGCCACCCAGCCCTACGGCCGCCAGTGCCGCATCGCCCAGCGTGCCCACCATGGCGGTGTCCACGAGGTTGAGCACGTTTTGCGACACCATGCCGCCGATGATAGGTAGAGCAAGCCCGAGAATGCGCCTGAGCCGCTGGGCTTCAATCATAAAATATACCTGAGGCGTGCAGCCACGCCGGGGAATCAGGCCATGCGTGACTTGAGGTCGTTGACCAGCTCGACATAGGCCTGCCTGGCCCTGTCCTTGTCCATGCCCTCGACCTCTTTCCAGGCCTCGTATTTAGCCCGACCGACGAAATCCATGAAGCCGGGCTGCTCACCGTGCACATCGCCATCTGTGCCCTGCTTGTACAGGGCATACAGCTTCAAGAGCGTATCGTTGTCAGGCTTCTGCGGAAGGGCCTTGGCGCTGGCGCTGGCGTCGGCAAATTCTTTTTCAAGCTCGGACATTTCGACCTCCAACTGCAAAAATCTATATCAGGCCTGTTGCGTTGCTACCAGCCCTTTGCGGTCATCCATGAAAGTATGTTCCGCTACCCGTACCCGCATCCCGGTCTCAAATTGCCATTGCTGACCCTCCGGGTTGGCGTTAACCGAGACGATTTCAAAAACATCTTCGCTTATTTGCACCGCCTCCACGGGCCGCCACACTGTCGGGTCCTCGCCCACCACCGCAACATAAATATTATGCCGGGTTGCCGATTCGCTCATTGCTACTCTCCCGGATCAGGCTGCCTGACGTTGCAGACGGCCCTCGACCTCATCGCGTTTGTCGTTACCAAGCAGGGCGCCTACCAGTGCCAGGGCAAAGTCCATGGCGGTGCCAGGACCCCGCGAGGTGATCACTTTACCATCGGTGACGACTGCCGACGCTTCATAGCTGAGTTCCGCGACCACGTCCCCGGCCAGGGCTCCCGGGTAACTTGTCGCTCGACGACCGCGCAGTATGCCGGCAGCGGCCAGTGCCCTCGGTGCCGCGCAGATTGCGGCGGTGAACTTTCCGCTGGCAGCCATCTCCTGCAGCAGTGCTCGCAGTCGCGGATCGGCTGCCAGGTGATCGGACCCCGGCAGTCCGCCGGGCAACGCCACCATGTCGAAGTCGGCACCAAGTGCATCGGTCAGGGTCATGTCCGCAGTGATGGTGATGTCGTGAGCACCCCGCACGGGTCCGGCAGCGAGGCTGGCTACCGTAACCTCGATGCCTGCGCGTCTGAGCAAATCGATAATTGTAACGGCTTCTAGTTCTTCGAAGCCTTCGGCAAGGGGGACAAGGACGCGTGCCATCTCGGACTCTCCGTCATATCTCGACGGATGAATTCTGCCACACTGATCAAGCGCACGCCGTGCTCGCCGAGCCGCGGCAATTCACGCTCAAGCACCTCAAGGGTGCCCGGATAAGGATGCCCTATAGCCACCGCCGACCCACGCTCCCGGGCCAGCGCTATCAGAGCTTCGAACTGGCTCGCAACGGCTTCGGGTTCGGGATCACGGTCGAGGAACAGGTCGCGCCGCACTGACGGCACGTGGTTTTCCCGGGCAATCTGCATGGCCACGCTCTGCGTCGAGGTCACGCTGTCTACGAAAAACAGGCCCCGCGGATCATCGCGCAGGCTGCGCATCAGCCACGCCATGTGGCCAGGATGTCGGGTCAGCAAGCTGCCCATGTGATTGTTGATGCCCACAACGTGAGGAACAGCGGCGAGATTCGCATTCAGCAACCGTCGCAGGTCCTGCTCGCCCGTTTCCAGCAGCAATGCGCCGAAACCGGGATCTTCGTCGTTCATCGGTTGCATGGGGAGGTGCAGCAGCACTTCCTTGCCGGCTTTATGGGCGGCACGGGCCAGTCTTTCACCAAAGGGTGTATGTGGCAGGACCGAGCAGGCCACCGGGCCCGGCAAGTCCACGACCCGACGACCACCCTCGTATTGGTAACCCAAGTCGTCAACAATGATGCTGATAACGGGAGTCGCCGGCCTTTCCTCGGCCAGCGACAACTCCCCCACCAGCAACAGGCTTGCCAATAGCGCCGCGACGATACCTGCGCGCATGTCAGCGCAGGCCCTGTGAGACCCGGTCGGCCTCGTCGTCAGGTGACTTGCTGAGGCTCGTCGCATGCTCGCCCTTGAGTACCGCCAGGGCTTCCTCCAGACCAACCTCGCGCAGCGCGGAATTGTTCCTGGTCGCATCGAGTTCGATATCCGCTGTAATCCCGGAGTCATGAATGGATTCGCCGGAGGGTGTGAAGTACTTGGAGGTGGTGAGTTTCAAAGCGCGACCATCAGACAGGGGCATGACAGTCTGTACCGAACCTTTGCCGAATGTCGTATTGCCTACGATAATCGCCCGCTGATGATCACGCAGCGCGCCGGCAACGATTTCAGAAGCCGAAGCCGAACCCGCATTGACCAGTACCGCGATTCTCGCCCCATCAGTGACATCGCCGGGCCCGGCCCGCATCGCAAAGCGCGCATCGTCTACGCGTCCATCACCGCTGACGATCAGACCTTCTTCCAGAAATGCATCTGCGACTTCAACTGCCGCTTCCAGCACGCCTCCTGGATTGTTGCGCAAGTCCAGGACGACGCCTTTGAGAGGACCGCGGTTGGCGCGTCGCAGACGCCTGACCGCACGCGTCAGATCCTTGCCCGTACTTTCGCTGAAAACCGCGATTCGCACATACGCATAGTCTTGTTCCAGCATACGCGATCGCACGCTGCTTACGCGGATGCGCGCACGAGTAATCTCATAATCAAAAATTTCGTCAGAGTCTTGACGGCTGATGCCCAGCATCACTTTCGAGCCTTCTTCGCCGCGCAAGCGCCCCGTCATTTCAGCAAGGTTTTCAGCCGTGATCTTCTCACCATCAATCATCACGATGACATCACCGGGCAACAGACCGGCCTCGGAGGCTGGCGTATCATCCATTGGTGCAATGATTTTCAGCTCGCCGTCACGGGTCGTAACTTCAATCCCGACGCCGCTGTAGCTGCCGCGAGTCGTCACCTGGATGTCTTCAAATTGCCCCGGATCAAGAAACGAAGAATATGGGTCGAGGCTGGATATCATGCCCCGGATTGCACCTTCAATTAATACCCCGTCATCGACATCATCCACGTAGTCGCGTTTGACCCGCTCCAGCACTTCGGCGAGCAGTCGGGCATCTTCCCACGGCAGCGTGGAAGAGGCAGCCGGCGTCGGCTCGCCCTTATCAGCGAGTACGGCGTGGCTAAGGGTCAATGCGAGTCCAAGAAGAACTCCGACGACCATCACCAGCATGCTGCGGATTTGTACGCTCATAAGCTTCAGTGCGGCGCGGTGCCAATCCATTGAAGATAGCACAGCGAACTTTGCCATTTCTGCCGAATTACGCAGCTTTCAGCTCTTTTTCAAGGCCTTGCTGAACCAGCGATTGGGGTTCTCCGGCCGGGGGCCCTTACGAATCTCGAAATACAACGCCGGTCTGCGCCGCCCGCCGCTTTCACCGACGGTCGCTATAACGTCACCCGGACTTACCCACTCCCCAACATCACGATTAATAGTGTTGTTATGCCCGTACAGAGACAGGTAGCCGCCGCCATGATCAAGGATCACCAATAAGCCCAGCCCGGGTAACCAGTCCGCGTAGCTTATTCTGCCACGGGCCACCGCCCGCACCGGCGCACCGCGCTCGGCGGCAACCACAACGCCGTTCCAGCGAATAGTGTCGCCGGCACGAGGCTCACCGTAATCACTGACAAGTTGCCCGGAAACCGGCCAGCTTAGTTTGCCTTTCAGGGCAGTGAACGGTTGCTCGCCCTGCACAGGAAAATCCCGCATGACCGCCTGCAGCTCCCCAATCAGTTTGTCGAGCGCCGCTTCTTCCGATTCAAGCCTGGCAATCTGACCACCCCGCTCACTGATGCGCCGCTCGATCCTGCCGAGAATGACCGTGCGTTCCTCGCGGGCGCGCGCACGCGCCGCCAGTTCACTCTCGGCTTCCTCGGCGAGCCGCGCAAGATTTTCGGCAATGTCGGCCAGCTGCCGGTCGAGGCGGGCTATCTCCGCAAGATGTTCCAGCACATTCCTGATGCGTTCGTTTCGCGCCCGATTAAGATAATCGTAATAGACAATCTGGCGTCCCAGTTTCGCGGGATCCTGCTCATTAAGCAGCAGCTTCAGGCGCTCGCCACGGCCATTTATATATGCGGCGCGCAGCTGGCGCGCCAACACGTCGCGTTCCCTCGCAAGCTCTTTTTCACGCGCCTGCCGGGCCGAGCGCACTTGCTTGCGCTCGGCGCGGTTGCTTTGCTGATCTGTCCGTACCTGGGCAAGTCGTTGGGTCGCGGCGGCTTCCTGTTTTTCGGCGTCTTGCAGGCTGGCTGCCAGTTGGTCGCGTTTGCGCAAGTCCTTTTGCAGATCGTCGCGCAGATCTTGCAGGCGGTCTCGCAATTCCTTTAGTTCTGCTTCCCGCGCTTTTACCTGGCCACCCTGGCTCGCATAGGCAGGCGGATTAGTCAGCGGCCATGACAGCAGCACCGCGAATGAACAGACGACAATTGCTCTATTCAATGCTGACATTCATCTGTGCTGACTCAGACCTCCAGTGTAATCAGAGGCCGACCGGTCATCTCCACCGGCTGCTCCAGCCCCATCAGCTGCAACAGTGTCGGAGCAATGTCAGCAAGCGAGCCGCCGTCGGCGATCGTTCCCTTGCGGCCCACATAGAGCAACGGTACCGGATTAGTGGTGTGTGCGGTATGGGTCTGGCCGGTATTGGGGTCGCTCATTTGCTCTGCATTGCCATGATCAGAAGTAACAAGCAGCTCGCCCCCTTGCTGGTGCAGGGCCTGCGCAACACGACCGATGCATTCGTCCAGCGCTTCGATGGCTTTCACCGTTGCAGCAAAATCACCGCTGTGCCCAACCATGTCTGCATTGGCATAATTGCTGATAATCAAATCGTACTTGTCACTGGCTATGGCAGCGACCAGCTTGTCAGTCATCTCAGGCGCGCTCATCTCAGGTTGCAGATCATAGGTTGCGATTTTCGGTGACGGTATGAGGATGCGATCTTCCCCCGGGAACGGCGCCTCTTCGCCGCCATTGAAAAAGAAGGTGACATGCGCGTACTTTTCGGTTTCGGCGATACGCAACTGTTTCAGACCCAGCCCGGCAACGTAGGCACCCAGTGTGTTGGTCAGTGCCACCGGCGGAAAAGCCGCGGTCGTTGCCAGGCCCTTTTCATATTGTGTAAGGCTCACGAAATCGACCAGCGCAGGCCGATGCTGGCGCTCGAAGCCGTCAAATTCTTCATTCACGAACGCGTGGCTTAATTCCCGCGCCCGGTCTGCACGATAGTTCATGAAAATTATGGCATCGCCGTCGCCAACGGTTGCGATGCTGCCGTCGTCACCGAGTATCAGGGTCGGTTTTACGAACTCGTCGGACTCGTCGCGTTCGTAGGCGGCCTGCAGTGCTGAGAGCGCGTCCGGATGCCGGAACGGCGCTTCGCCGTCGACATACATACGCCAGGCCTTTTGTACGCGGTCCCAGCGCTTGTCCCGGTCCATGGCGTAGTAGCGCCCACAAATGCTGGCAATCCGGCCGGTGCCTGCCTCATCACATACTTTCTGCATGCGTTCCAGTGATGGTCCCGCGCTACGTGGCGGCATGTCCCGCCCATCCAGCATCGCGTGGACAAAAACCCTGGACACGCCCCGGTGCGCGAGCATCCGCACCAGCGCATGCATGTGCGCTTCGTGACTGTGCACGCCGCCCGGTGAAAGCAGTCCCATCACATGCACCGCACCGCCGCTTGCCCGCACTTTGCCAATAGCGGTAACCAGGGCCTCATTCTCCTCGAAACTTCCGTCCTCGATGGCCTGGGTCACCCGCGTGTAATCCTGAAAAACGACGCGCCCGGCACCCAGGTTCAGGTGGCCCACTTCGGAATTTCCCATTTGTCCCTCGGGCAAGCCGACCACAGCCCCGGAAGTGTGAACCAGCCCTTGGGCGCAATCCGCCCACAAGCGGTCGCAGTTGGGCGTTCGCGCGCTCAAAAGTGCGTGGTGCTCTGCCTGCTCGCTGTATCCCCACCCATCCAGCACGGTCAGGACCATGGGCTTTGGCCTGTATGACATTTGGTCGCATCCTTTTGTTAGGGCCCCGACAAGGACCAGCAAAGCCGCAAGTTTAGAGAGTTTGTTGGCTCAAACATAGGCTCCACGGCCTGCGCGGGCCCGGGATCAGGGCGGCCCCTTTGCTATAATGGCGTGTTTTGGGCAAGGTCGGGAGCGCTGCCGATGGAGCAGGTTCTGGAATTCGTTGGCAACCATCCGATACTGATCGGATCGGCAGCGGTATTGCTCGCGTTGATCGTGTATTCAGAACTGCGCCGCGCGGGCGGCGACCAGCTGGGCGTGGCCGAGACCGTGAAGCTGATGAATGCCGGCGGCCAGGTTATCGATGTGCGCAGCACCGAAGCCTTTCACGCGGGGCATATACTCGGCGCCAAGAACATTCCCATGGACGAGCTCAGCGACAAGTCCGGGCAAATCAAGAAAGATGCACCACTGATCCTGTGCTGTGATACCGGAGCAACGAGCCAGCGTGCCATGGCGGCATTGAAGAAACGGGGTTTTGACAGAGTTTTTAATCTTCGTGGCGGTATCCGTGCCTGGCAGCAGGACAAGCTGCCACTGACGAAAAAAAAATAGGGTTGGCGGTGAGAATGGCAGGATCGAGAATACAAATGTATACCGCGGAATACTGCGGCTTTTGCCGGCGCGCCAAGGCTCTGCTGGCCAGCAAGGATGCGACCTGGGACGAGGTGCGCGTCGATCATGACCCGGACAAGCGAATGGAAATGGTAAAACGTTCGGGACGCCGCACTGTTCCGCAGATCTGGATTGGCGAGCAGCATATTGGCGGCTTCGACGAACTCTACGCATTGGAGCGGGCGGGCAAGCTTGATGTGCTGCTCGAAGCCGGGGACGCATCGACGGCGGCTTGAACTTGCCGGGAGCGTCACAATAATCACTATATGAACTACTGACAGGAAAGACCCATGGCTGATAATGACCAGAACAATCAGAGCGTTGCCGAACGCAGCGTCGTAGTCCACCGCGTTTACTTAAAGGACGCATCATTCGAGGCGCCCAACTCCCCGGAAGTTTTCAGTGGCAGCTGGGAACCGAAAATTACTCTTAATATCAAGGCCAATAATCGCCAGCTCGATACCGTCTCCCCGGGGCACTGGGAGGTGTCCCTGCACCTTTCGGTGGAAGCCGTCCACGGTGACAAGACAGCGCTGCTCGTGGAAGTCGAGCAGGCAGGAATATTCGAGTTCTCCGGCTTCGAAGGACCAGAATTTGATCGGATGCTGGGAGCATATTGCCCTAACGTGCTGTACCCGTATGCCCGTGAGGCCGTCGGCGGCCTGGTATCCCGGGGCGGCTTTCCGCAGCTGGTAGTTCAGCCGCTGAACTTTGAAGCCATGTACCAGGCACACCTGGAACAGGCATCAGCGCAACAGCAAGCCTGAGTCGCGGACACCGAGGCACTGGCGCCCGGTGAATACCGGTCAGCAAAAACCCATTGCAGTAATCGGCGCCGGATCCTGGGGCACGGCGCTGGCGATTCAGTTTGCGCGCAGCGGCCGCAGCACTTTGCTGTGGGGCCGCGACCGCGGACAGCTTGCTGCCATGGCGCGCGAGCGTTGTAACGCCCGCTATCTGCCCGGCGCAACTTTCCCGGCGGCCCTGGAAGTGGTGCCTGATATTGCATCTGCCGCATCCCGCGCCAGGGATATATTGGTGTGCGTACCAAGCCATGCCTTTCACGAAACGCTCGAGGCTCTGAAGCCGCATCTGGCTCCTGATGCACGGCTGTGCTGGGCCACCAAGGGATTCGAGATGGACACCGGGCGGCTGCCACACCAGGTCGCCGCTGAAGTGCTGGGCGCATCGCTGCCCACGGCCGTTCTGTCTGGTCCTACCTTTGCTAAGGAGGTGGGCGCGCACCTGCCTACCGCAATGACCGTGGCATCGGCCACAGAATTGTTTGCCAGGGACCTGGCCGAGAGCATCTCCGGCGAGGGATTCCGCGCCTATACCTCGTCGGATATCACCGGGGTCGAGGTTGGTGGTGCCGTAAAGAATGTACTGGCTATCGGCGCCGGCATTTCGGACGGCCTGGGCTACGGTGCCAATACCCGCGTTGCCCTGATTACCCGTGGCTTATCGGAGATGACCCGGCTCGGCACCGCGCTCGGCGCTCGGCCCGAGACATTCATGGGCCTGGCGGGAATCGGCGATCTCATCCTTACTTGCACAGATAACCAGTCGCGCAACCGGCGCATGGGTCTCGCTCTCGCGGCGGGCAAGACCATTGCCGAGGCCGAGCAGGAAATTCAGCAGGTAGTCGAAGGTGTTCAGGCCGCGCGTGCAGTCTGGCAACTCGCACAAAGACTTGGCGTTGAAATGCCCATCACCGAGCAAGTGTACAAAGTGCTGTACGAGCACCTGTCGCCGGAACAGGCTGTTGCTAACTTAATGGGTCGGCAGTTGCGCACGGAACATGGCTGACAGGGCCGCAAGTAACTGCGCTGCCTGACTGCGCCGGATTGCATCAGAAACAGGAAAGAAAAGTGTTAACTGTGAGCCGCCCCGCTTTCGGATTCGCGGAGTATGTGAGCGTTTCTGGAATGAAGCCGGAATGCAGATTGATCCCGCGGTAAATAATGGCGCGATTAAAGCGGGCTTCATGGATGGCGATTTGCTCGAACTGCGCCGTGTCCCCCGCAAAATACCTGGCTGGCGGAAGTCCCATGTGATCCGCCTCCTTGTGCAGGGTTGACCGGTAAGTGTCGAACCGCTCTGCCGTTACCGTCTCGTACCCTGTCGCGCGATGCCTGTAGAAGGCCGTGCCGCCCATGTCCGGCCCACACAAGTAATGCAGCAACGCGATCCGGCCGGGCTCCGTGGTATCGAAGTGTGGCAGCCGCTGAATGGGCTGCAGTCTCTCGGGAGCCGTCGTGACCAGGGAATAATTGCACTCTACGAGACGGGCACCCTGCTTATGCGAGAACACTTCACGCAGGATATCTTCCAACAGTAGCCGTGCGGGCGTGAGGTAATTCGGGTCAGCCGGCGCACGCACGCCCGGGTAATATGGACCGATGGTTGTGAACTCGCGGTGGGCAGCGTCATCCACCAGGCGCTCGGCCCGGGGAACGAAGTTGTCGATCACCGCCACCGCTTGCTGTTCATGACCATGACGGAGGATTGTGACCGAAGGAGTCTCGTTTTCCGCCAGATATGAAGACTTGTCATGGTTCGACATGGGTCTGCTCATCGCCGGGCTTGGCGGCTAGCTTATACTCTGGCGACCTACGGGAGGAACAACATGACACGAAACCCTTTACTCATTAGTGCTCTCCTCGCAACCGGCATCCTTCTGGCCGGCCACGCCAGTGCTCAGCAGGCCGCGGTTTCCTTTAAATCGACCCAGGTCGCACCTGGCATCTTCATGCTGGAAGGCGCCGGTGGGTTCACCGGCGGCAATCTGGGTCTGTGGACAGGCGAGGACGGTGTGATCCTGATCGATGACGGCATGCCACAATACTTTGAGCTCATGCTTGCATCAATTGAAAAACTTGCCGGTGCGCCGGTCGATTATGTGATCAACACTCATGTGCATGGCGACCACCTGGGAAATAACGCCGGTCTGAGCCGGCAAGGTGCCATGATCATCGCCCATGACAACATTCGCTCACGCATGTTGTCCGATGGCGTCAGTGCGCCGGGCGGTAAGCGGCCAGCCGGAAAACACATGTTGCCAGAACTCACCTTTTCCGACGGAGTTACCCTGCACCTCAATGGGCATCGCGCTCACGTCATACACGTGGCCCGGGCGCATACTGACGGCGATGCCATCATTTATTTTCCTGACGCCGACGTTATTCATACCGGCGACGTGGTGTTTAATGGCCGGTATCCCTATGTCGATCTCGATTCCGGCGGCAGTGTCGATGGATATCTCGCCGCACAGGAGAAGGTGCTAACCCTGGCTGGTGTCAACACCAAGATCATTCCGGGACATGGCTCTGTCGCCAGCAAAGCCGACGTAGAAGTCGCGCGCGATATGCTCATGGATGCACGCGACCGGGTGCGCCAGCTGCTGCACATGGGCAAGAGCGAAGAAGAGATCGTTGCTTTGAATCCCCTGTCAGACTACGACGCAGATTGGACCTGGGGATTTATCAACACCGAGCGCATGACACGCACCTTGGTCAAGGACGCGCGCGACAGAAAGCGGTAGAAAAACAGCGGCTCGCTTGCTTAGTTGCGCAGCTTGATTCCCATGCTGCGCAGGAGGCTGGCCCGGATTTGGGTCAACCTTTCTTCGTTCATGTCACCAAAAATGCCGCGCGCCTCATCAGGAATATGCGCCATGGGGTCGCCATTAACCTGGAAAATGTAATGATCGAACATGGTGCGCCACGCCAGGCGCTCATGCTCCGGCAAATCCCGTATCGATAACAATGCGTGCAACAATGTGATCCGCGGCGTAAACATATGCGGCTTGGCATCGCGCCACCAGTAGTTGATCAGGGCACCAAGCGGGTCCAGCGACTCTACATGGTGAAACCACAGGCTGGGAATATAGATTGCGTCGCCCGGGCCGAGCTCTGTGCAAACGGCATGTTCCAGTGCATCGGCAAAACGGGGAAAGCGCTCGAGGTCCGGGGCGTGGAAATCGACCAGGCTGATAGGCTGTCCGGCAATCGTCAAGTCCAGCGGCCCCACGTACAGATTCTTGACTTGCTCTGTAGGGAACAGCGTAAAGCGACGGCGTCCGGCAACCACCGCGGCGATATTTTGCGGCAGATCCCAGTGGGCGGCCACGCGTCCGCGATTGCCAATCCATATGGAAACGAGTTGCGCCCGATCGGGATCGACCAGTGTGGTTTGATTCTCTTGCCGCAGCCGGGTAAGCCCATCGGTCAGCGGAATGGCGCCGGCGTAAATGCAAGGTGGATTCGGGGTGTCAAGATGGGCCAGCAGTGTGTCGAGTAACTCCCCGAGCGCAAGCTGCCTGCGTTCAAAATTAAAGCCCCGCAAGTCATCGCTGTAAAAAAAGCGGCCCTTGATATCAGGCGGCGCGAAAAATGCCTCAACCACGCGATCGGCGGCAAAACCCGCAACATAGCTGGCGAATTCACGAGGGCCGGCTTTCCCTGCCACGACAGCCGGCCAATCACCGGCGAAGTCACGAAAAACGGCCGGTTTATTGCTGGATGCGATCTCCGCAGCGAACATCTCGGCGTCGACATTTTCCCAGTCGCGAACAGGTTTGAGGCGGGTCCAGTCTACGGCGCTCAAGGCAGTTTCCCCCGGGACAAACGACTCCAGATGATACAGGGAATCTTGCGTGCCCCGGCTGATCATTACGCCAGTAGCGCCCACTGCTGAATTTTTCTGCCTCAGGCAAAACCAGCCTGGCGCCACGCTTCGTAGACCACCACCGCGACAGCATTGGCGAGGTTAAGGCTGCGATTCCCGGAGCGCATGGGGATGCGCAGGCGTTGCTCCGACGGCACGCCGTCAATGACCGATTGCGGCAGGCCGCGAGTCTCGGGGCCGAATACGAATATATCGCCGCCACGATAGCGTGGCGCATCATGACGGGTGGTGCCGCGCGTCGATACTGCAAATACACGTCCCGCGCCTGCGGCTACGATGGCCGCTGCGAGGCTTGTGCACGTGTTGACCTTGGCGTACTCCCGATAATCCAGGCCGGCTCTGCGCAGTCTCTTGTCGTCAAGTTCAAAGCCCAATGGCTCAACCAGGTGCAGGGTCGTGCCCGTGTTGGCGCACAGCCTGATCACGTTGCCGGTGTTTGGCGGGATCTCCGGCTCGTATAGAATGACGTGATACATGCGGGATCGTGATCCTGCTCAATTCGCTACCAGGAACCTCATGGCCGACGTTGCCCTGAAATCGTCACCCAACCCGCTGGCCAGCACTTTTTGTGGCATGTCATTCGCATCGCCCATCGTGTTGTTGTCTGGCTGCGTCGGCTTTGGGGAAGAGTACACACGCGTGGCGGGCTTTACCAACACCGAGGTCGGTGGCGTGTGCCTTAAAGGCACCACCGAACAGCCTCGCCTCGGCAATCCTCCGCATCGTATCTACGAGACCCCCATGGGCATGCTCAACGCAATCGGTCTGCAAAACCCGGGCGTTCATCACGTGGTGGACAAAATCCTGCCGACGCTGGATTTTTCCGAGACCCGCTTCATCGCAAATGTATGTGGTTCGACAATTGAAGAATATGTGGCGGTAACCCGCAAATTCGACGACTCGCCCATCGATGCGATGGAAATAAACATCTCCTGCCCTAATGTAAAGGAGGGCGGCGTTGCATTCGGCAATGACCCGGATATGTCAGCACGCGTGGTCACCGCTTGCAGGGCCGTTACCGGCAAGCCTCTCATTACCAAATTGTCTCCGAATCAGACCGACATCGCCGGTAATGCGCGGCGCTGCATCGATGCCGGCACCGACGCCCTTGCAGTGATCAATACTGTTATGGGCATGGCCATAGACGTTGAAAAACGAGAACCTGTCATCGGTAACATCCAGGGCGGGCTGTCTGGCCCCGCGATCAAGCCTATCGCCTTGCTGAAAGTGCATCAGGTCTATCAGGTTGCCCGGCAACATGGGGTGCCGATTATTGGCCAGGGCGGCATTCATACAGCAAAAGACGCGCTGGAATTCCTGATTGCGGGCGCGCATGCCGTGGGCGTGGGCACCGCGCTTTTTTACGATCCGCTGATTTGCAGCAAGATCAATGACGGGATCAGGGATTACCTGGCGCGTCATAAACTCGCGTCTATCGACGCCCTCGTAGGCAGCGTGCATCAAGGGGCAGTATCGGTCGATACCTGCGGCGCTGGCTAATGCCGCCTGAGGCTAGTCGGAATCTATATCCAGGTCTTTGATCTTGCGAGTCAGGGTGTTGCGGCCCCAGCCCAGCAGGCGCGCGGCTTCCTGGCGCTGACCGCCGGACTTCTCGAGCGCCGCAGCAATCAGTGTGCGCTCGATCTGGGGCACGATAAGGTTCAGCAGGCCCACTTCGCCTTGATCCAGGGCCGTGCGCGCCCAGGCGTCCAGCGCGTCGATCCAGCCATCACTGCGTTTTTTGGGCTTGCGCCCGAGTTCGTCGGGCAAGTCTTCGACATCTATCCGGCGCCCGGTTGTGAAAGCTGTCGTTCGCCGACAGACACTCTCAAGCTGCGGCAGGTTGCCCGGCCAGTCCAGTGCCGCCAGCTTGTCGATGGCCTCCTTGCTCATGGTTTTGGCGATGATGCTGAGCTCACTGGCCTCGAGCTGCAGGTAATGCCTGATGAGCTCGGGGAGGTCGTCGCGTCGATGCCTTAGCGGCGGCAATCTCAGCTCGTTAGACGCCAGTGCTTTCAGCAAGCTTGTGTTGAACAGCCCCGCCTGAGCGCGGGCGCGCAAATCCTGGGTGGTGGCGGCCATGATACGCGCGCCCGTTTTCACCGGCGTATCCTCTCCGAGCGGGCAGAATTCACCATCCTGCAGCACGCGAAGCAGCCGCGCCTGCAGCGCCGGCGCCAACACACCGACTTCATCAAAATAAACCGTGCCCGCATTTGCCCTTTTGAACGCTGCGCCGTCACCGAACAGCAGCGCCTCCGTGTCGGCAGACGGCACGTCGCTGACATCGGCCACCACAAAACCACGCAGCGTTCCGCCGGAATGCCGGTGCAGGGCTCTGGCAACCTCTTCCCTGCCTGTGCCGCTCTCGCCAATCAACAGCACCGGGCTGCGGGCCGCAGACAGCACCTCAAAAGAGTCGCGGATTTTTTGGATCGCGTGGCTGCTGCCACAAAGTTCCGGAATGTCTATCGCCCGGCTCAACACGAAAGTGTCCGCGCCGGCAGCAAATGAAGGTTAGTTACGCGCCCGGTTAAAGAGGCTGGTCTGATGCACGTAGAAGGTGACCGTTTCACTGGACGCCAGTTGCTTGCCATCGATATCGACCACGACTGCCCGGAGATTGTGTTCACCACGATATACGTCCGTCAGGGTGAAGCTGAGCTGCCGCGCCGGCCAGCTGACAACCGGCCGGCCATCGTAGAAGACCTGCAGGCTGTGGCCGGGACTCAGCGAAGGAGTCAGGCTGAGCGTGACCGGCAGGCGCCCGGCGATGTTGCGGTAAGTTTCCTGTGGCGCAGGGCGCACTACCCTGAGGCTCTGGTATATCGGCTGCGCCTCGTCCTCGCTGCCGGTGCCGCGGCTGGCCGCCTGCGGGCGGGCACGGCCTGTCGGCGTGTATGTCTGGGCGCCGGAAATCTCGACTTTCTCGGCATTTTCCCGGGGCCGGTCGGAATAGTGGACCTGACCGTTGGCATCCACCCAGCGATAGGTCGCCGCCGCCGCGGGCAGCGACAGACAAATTAACAATAATCCGGCCAGGCTCTTCATGGCCACAGGATAGCTGGTGTGGTCGCATCTCACAAAACCTTGAGACCACGCCGGCGCCGGCGGATTCCCCCGCGCGCCGGCTGGTCTCGACCGCCCGTCAGAGGCTGTAGTACATGTCGAACTCCACCGGGTGGGTGGTCATGCGCAGCCGCGTTACTTCTTCCATCTTTAGTTCGATAAACGCATCAATGGCATCATCACTGAATACGCCACCCGCCTTCAGGAACTCCCGGTCCGCATCCAGCGCACCCAGGGCTTCCTCAAGCGAGTAACAAACCTCCGGAATGTCCCCGGATTCTTCCGGCGGCAGATCGTAAAGATCCTTGTCCATCGGGTCGCCCGGATGAATTTTGTTCTGAATGCCGTCCAGCCCGGCCATCAGCATTGCGGTAAATGCGAAATAGGGATTGCAGGTGGAATCCGGAAAACGAACTTCGATGCGCCGCGCCTTGGGATTGGCGATGAACGGAATACGAATAGAGGCTGATCGGTTGCGGGCCGAGTAAGCCAGCTTCACGGGTGCCTCGAAGCCCGGCACCAGGCGCTTGTAGCTGTTGGTGCTGGAATTTGTAAACGCGTTCAGCGCGCGCGCATGTTTGACAATTCCACCAATGTAAAAGAACGCTGCCTCCGAAAGCCCGCCATAACCATCGCCGGTGAACAGATTGTTGCCGTCTTTGGCCAGTGACTGATGCACATGCATGCCGTTGCCGTTATCGCCCACCAACGGCTTGGGCATGAAAGTCGCGCTCTTGCCATACCCATGCGCCACATTCATTACCACATATTTCAGGGTCTGGACTTCGTCGGCTTTTCTAACGAGCGAATTGAACCCTACGCCGATTTCACACTGGCCCGCTGTTGCGACCTCATGGTGGTGCACCTCGGTCTTGAGCCCCATTTCCTCAAGGGCCAGGCACATTGCCGACCTGATGTCATGCAGGGAATCAACCGGTGGCACAGGAAAATAGCCTCCCTTGATTCCGGGACGATGGCCAAAGTTGCCATCCTGATAAACCTTTTCGGAATTCCAGCCCGCTTCGGACGAGTCAATTTTGTAAGACGCGCCGCTCATATCACTGCCCCAGCGCACGTCATCAAAGACGAAGAATTCGTTTTCGGGCCCGAAGAATGCCTGGTCCGCGATCCCCGTCGACTTCAGGTAGGCTTCCGCGCGCTTGGCAATAGACCTTGGGTCGCGCCCATAGCCTTGCATCGTGCTGGGCTCGATGACGTCACAGCGCAGCACCAGGGTATTGTCTTCGGTAAACACATCGAGCACCGCGCTGGCGGGCTCGGGCATGAGAATCATGTCGGACTCGTTGATGCCCTTCCAACCGGAGATCGACGAACCGTCGAACATCTTGCCGTTGTCGAAAAAATCATCGTCTATGACTGACCCGGGTACGGTTACGTGCTGTTCCTTGCCTCGTGTATCTGTAAAACGCAGATCCACAAAGGCCACTTCTTTTTCTCTGATGAATTCCAAAACGTCTGACGGGCTCATGAATGATTTCCTCCGAAGTACCAGCTGGCGTGTTTCCTCAAGGCCCGCTGCGGGGCCTCACATGTTTTCTCGATTAGTGCATGATCTGCGCCACTTAGGCAGAATGGCCGCCTGTTGCGACAAAGCCTGCCAAGGGTCGGCTCTCGCACCAGACCCGGGAGACCCCCTGCACCATTATGGGGCGGAGAGGATACCACTGCTCGTTTATGGTGCAAAGAGGTTTTTTTTGGAGCATGCCGCCGCGCGCTTGGGATTTCATACTGGCGACCGGCCTTCCATTTTTGAACATTTAGCGACACGTTCATGACAAATACCGACAAGAACGGCGCCCCTGGCAACTTTCAGGCCCTTATTGGCCGTTTGCAGGATTTTTGGGCCAAGAAAGGCTGCGTGATTCTGCAGCCCTATGACATGGAGATGGGCGCGGGCACATTTCACCCGGCAACGTTCCTGCGGGCCATTGGCCCCGAGCCCTGGAATGCGGCATATGTTCAGCCTTGCCGGCGCCCCACCGACGGCCGTTACGGTGAAAACCCCAATCGCCTGCAGCATTACTACCAGTTCCAGGTCGTCCTCAAACCGTCGCCGGCGGATATCCAGGATGTTTACCTTGAGTCCCTGCAGTTTCTGGGCGTCGATCCAACGATCCACGACATCAGGTTCGTCGAGGACAACTGGGAATCGCCGACGCTGGGTGCCTGGGGCCTCGGCTGGGAAGTGTGGCTGGACGGCATGGAGGTCACGCAATTCACTTATTTTCAGCAGGCCGGAGGCCTCGACTGCAAGCCGGTGACCGGGGAGATCACCTATGGCCTGGAGCGCATCGCGATGTATCTGCAGGACGTGGCTTCGGTTTTCGATGTGTTGTGGACAGAGGGCCCCCAGGGCCAGGTGACCTACGGCGACGTGTTTCATCAGAACGAGGTTGAGCAGTCGAAATACAATTTCGAACTGGCCGACGTCGATACATTGTTTGCCCGGTTCGATGCCTGCGAGGCGCAAAGTCGCGCCCTGGTCAAACAGGGCCTGGCTCTGCCCGCCTACGAGCAGGTCCTGCAGGCATCGCATGCATTCAACTTGCTCGATGCGCGCCATGCAATCTCCGTCACCGAACGGCAGCGGTATATTCTCCGGGTAAGGGATCTTGCGCGGGCTGTCGCAAGCACTTACTACGAAAATCGTGAAGCACTGGGATTCCCGCTGCTGGCCAACAACGGATAAGCAAGCATGTCAGATACTCGCGAGTTCCTGGTAGAGATCGGGACCGAAGAGCTGCCACCAAAGGCGCTGCGCCCCCTTATGCAGGCTTTCGCCAGCGCGCTGCTGCGCGGCATCGATGACGCCGCGCTCGCTCATGGTGAAATGCATGCCTACGCGAGTCCACGGCGCCTCGCTGTAAAAGTGACTGACCTTGCGGTCAAACAGGAAGACCGGGACGTGGAGCATCGCGGCCCGCCCGTGAAAATCGCATACGACAAAAGCGGCGCCCCGAGTAAGGCCGCGAAGGGTTTTGCGGCCAGCCATGGCGTTACCGTCGCCGACCTGGATCGCGTCGCAACGCCCAAAGGCGAGTGGTTGTATTTTCGTGGCCGGGAAGCCGGTAGCGATGCAAGTGTGCTGCTCCCGGACATCGTTCAAAAAGCGCTCGATCAGCTGCCGATTCCGCGGCGCATGCGCTGGGGTGACAGCACCGCCGAGTTTGTCCGTCCCGTGCACTGGGTGGTTTTGATGCTGGACAAAGAAACCATACCAGCGACATTGTTCGGCGTGGTGGCGGGGAACGAGACGCGCGGTCATCGTGTCCATGGCCCGGGGCCGTTTGTGCTCGGCGCGGCAACGGATTATCCCGGCGTATTGCTGGACAAGGGCAGCGTCATCGCAGATTTCGACGCCCGCCGCGACCGCGTGCTCGCGCTGGTAAAGGACGCCGCTGCTGAGGTTGGCGGCGCGCCTGTAATGGACGACGCCTTGCTTGACGAAGTTACGGCGCTGGTTGAGTGGCCGCAGGCTGTGAGTGGCGCAATACCGCGCGAATTTCTTACGCTGCCCGAAGAAGTGCTCATTGCCACGCTGCAATCGCATCAACGCTATTTTCCCTTGCGCGGACCCGAAGGCGGCTTGCTGCCCTCTTTCGTGGCGATTTCCAACATCGCCAGCGCGCGCCCGGAGCAGGTTCGCGAGGGCAACGAGCGCGTGGTGCGCCCACGGCTTGCTGACGCCGCCTTCTTCTATGCTGCGGACAAGAAACTCAAGCTCGCCGATCGCTTTGCGCGCCTTGACGGCGTTCTGTTCCAGGCAAAGCTGGGGTCCCTGGCCGACAAGACCCGCAGGGTTCGTGCGCTGGCAGAACACATCGCCGCGGATTGCGGCGCCGACACCACGGTCACTGGCCGGGCGGCGCTGCTGTCCCGTTGCGACCTGGTCACAGACATGGTCGGTGAGTTCCCGGAATTGCAGGGAACAATGGGGCGTTATTACGCGCTGGCCGGCGGGGAAGATCCGCTCGTGGCGGCGGCCGTTGGCGAACTCTATTTGCCCCGTCACGCCGGCGATGCCCTGCCCGAGACGCCTGCGGGGCGTGCGCTTGCCATCGCCGACAAGCTCGATACCCTCGTTGGCATATTCGCCATCGGCCAGGCGCCCACCGGCACGCGCGATCCCTTCGGTCTGCGCCGTGCGGCGCTGGGTGCCCTGCGCATCCTGATCGAATGCGAGCTGGAGCTCGACCTGGCACAGGCGCTCGCCAAGGCGGCGACTCTCTTGCCCGAGGTGTCCGCAGAGCCTGGTGTCGAAGCTGCCGTGCTCGACTATATGCTCGAGCGTCTGCGCGCCTACTATGTCGACGGCACACAGGGCGCGAGTATCACGCCGGAGATGTTCGAGGCGGTGCTCGCACGACGCCCGTCTCGCCCCCTGGACTTTCACCGGCGCATCCTGGCGGTCCGGAACTTCATGGCACTGGAGGCTGCGGTATCCCTGGCGGCCGCCAACAAGCGTATCGCCAACATTCTGAGGAAGGCGGAGACCGCCTGGCCGCGAGAAAGCGATCCGGCCCTGTTCCAGGAGGAAGCAGAAAGGAAATTGTTCGACAGTATGCAGGCGGTTGCACCGCGCGTGTCGGAGGAAGTCAGCCGGGGTAACTATGAGTCGGCGCTGTCGGAGCTCGCCGGGCTGCGGGCGCCCGTCGATCGCTTTTTTGATGATGTCATGGTCATGTGTGACGATCCGCAGCTGATGAACAACCGCCTGTCGTTACTTGATGGCCTGCATCGGCTGTTCACAGACACCGCTGACATCTCCCGGTTGTCACCGCCCTGAGATGAAACTGTTGGTGCTCGATCGCGACGGCGTTGTAAACGAAGACTCGCCCGATTACATTCGTTCTGCCGATGACTGGCGGCCCCTGCCGGGCAGCCTGGAGGCGATCTCCGCGCTGTGTGCGAGCGGCTGGACCGTTGCGGTCGCCACCAATCAATCCGGGGTGGGCCGCAAGTACCTGGATGAGCCGGCTCTCGAACGAATACACGAGAAAATGCGAACTGCTGTCGCCGAACGCGGCGGCGAGATTGATCAAATCGTATATTGTCCGCACCTGCCCGAGGCTGGCTGTCCGTGTCGCAAACCGCGCCCCGGCTTGCTAAACCAACTCGCAAGTATTTACGGAATTCCTGCCGCCGCGATGACCGTGGTGGGGGACTCGCAGCGTGACATAACTGCGGCCCAGGCGGTAAACGCACGGGCCATTCTCGTGCGCACCGGCAACGGCAAAAAAGCCGAGGCAAGTGTCGGCCCGGGCGTCACCGTCGCCGACGACCTGGCGGCAGTGGCACAGTTACTGGCTGTTGAGGCCGCCTCGTGAAGCGCAACAAGCTGATTGTCTTTGTACGCTCGTTGCTATTCATGGCCCTCGGCCTGCTGGCGCTGATTGTGCATGCAATTCTGGTCATGCTGGGCGCGCTCTTGCCACACGCCGCGGTTTACAACATCGTCCGGTCATTCGGACACGTCTTCGTGTGGCTTCTCAAGCATGTGCTTGGTCTGGATTACGTCGTGCATGGTGCGGAAAATATTCCGCGTGAGAACTGCGTCGTTTATCTCAAGCACGAGTCCGTCTGGGAAACCATCGTGGAGCTGGTCTTGTTTCCTCGTCAATGCTGGGTTCTTAAACATGAACTGATGTGGGTGCCGTTTGTAGGCTGGGCGCTGCTCAAGCTCCGGCCCATAGCCATCGACCGCGGCGCGCGCCGCACAGCGCTGGAACAGGTGGTGGAACAGGGCAAGCAGCGGCTTGCCGATGGGCTGTGGGTAATGATCTTCCCCGAGGGCACCAGGGTGCCGCCCGGCAAGACGCGGCGCTACGGCTTGAGCGGTGCGGTACTCGCCCGCGAAGCCAATAAGAAAATCTTGCCGGTAGCTCACAATGCCGGTGATTTCTGGCCGCGGCGCAGCTTTATGAAATACCCGGGCACAGTGCAGGTGTTTATCGGGGCCCCGATCGACACCTACGGCCGCGCACCAACGGATATCAACGCTGAGGCTCAGGAATGGATCGAGGGCCGGCTGGCACTGCTACGCGCGCGCCAGAACTGACCGACTCGTCGCCAGCGGCGGGACGTATTCAGATGTCGATGTTGCTGGCAGACAGCGCGTTGCGCTCTATGAACTCCCGGCGCGGCTCAACCTGGTCGCCCATCAACGTGGTGAAAATTTCGTCCGCAGCGATGGCATCCTCGATGCGTACCTGCATGAGCCTGCGCGTATCCGGATTAATGGTTGTATCCCACAGCTGCCCCGGGTTCATCTCTCCGAGGCCCTTGTAACGCTGGATGGTCTGGCCTTTCTTGGCCTGGGTCATGAGCCAGTCCATCGCCTCGCCAAAGCTCGAGATTTCGATCCGCAGGTCGCCGCGGGTGACATGAGCGCCCTCACCAATCAGGCCCCTGAGCTCTTTGCCAAGCGCGGAGATGCGGCGATATTCCGCAGACTCGAAAAACTCGCGCTGTATGGTCTTCTTTGCGCTTACACCATGGTGCTTTCTGCTCACCAGAATCTCGAAGCCGCCTTCGTCGGCCTCTGAAGCGACAAGCCCCACTGTATAGTGCGCCGCGCCGTTGCCGCCGCCGCCATCGTCCAGGCGCGTTTCCAGGGCGGCCGCCCATTCGCGCATATGCGCAATGTCGTCGAGGTGTGGCTGGGCAACCTCTGGCATGTAGACGAGTTGCCGCAATACGCGCTCATCGTAACGCCGCGACCAGCGCTCGATCAGGGCCTCGACCTCCATGTATTTACGCGCCATGCCCTCCAGGGCCGGGCCCTGAATCGCCGGCGCCCCCTCGGACACATGCAGGGCCGCTTTGTCCACCGCCGAGTTCAGCAGCAGGGCGTTCAGCTCCATGTCGTCTTTCACATACTGTTCCTGGCGGCCCTTCTTCACCTTGTACAGCGGCGGCTGGGCGATATAAATGTGGCCGTGCTCGATAAGCTGCGGCATCTGCCGGTAAAAAAACGTCAACAGCAGTGTGCGAATGTGCGAACCGTCCACGTCGGCGTCAGTCATGATTATGATCCGGTGGTAGCGGAGCTTGCCGAGATCGAACTCTTCACGGCTGATGCCGCAACCCAGCGCGGTAATCAGCGTGCCGACCTCCGCCGATGAAAGCATTTTGTCCACCCGCGCTTTTTCCACGTTCAGGATTTTGCCTTTGAGCGGCAGAATCGCCTGGGTCCGGCGGTCCCTGCCCTGCTTGGCTGACCCGCCGGCAGAGTCGCCCTCGACGATAAATATTTCCGACAGCGCCGGGTCTTTTTCCTGACAGTCGGCGAGCTTTCCGGGCAGGCCCGCCACATCCAGCGCGCCCTTGCGCCGGGTCAGCTCCCGCGCCTTGCGCGCCGCCTCGCGCGCCCTCGCCGCCTCGATCATCTTGCCGACAATGGCCCGCGCCTCTTGCGGTGACTCCAGGAGAAACTCGTCAAGTTTTTCTGCCAGCGCCGACTCCACCACGCCCTTGACCTCGGACGACACCAGCTTGTCTTTGGTCTGCGACGAAAACTTCGGGTCTGGCACTTTAACGGACAATACGGCTGTCATCCCTTCGCGCGCATCGTCGCCGGAGAAATTCACTTTCTCTTTCTTCGCCAGACCCTCTCGATCAATGTAATTTTTTAGGGTGCGCGTCAGCGCGCTACGGAAGCCCGCGAGGTGCGTGCCGCCATCGCGCTGCGGAATGGTGTTGGTGTAGCAGAACATATTTTCCTGCCAGGAGTCGTTCCATTGCAGCGCCACCTCGACATTTATGTTGTCGCGTTCGGTGGAAAAATGCACCACACCGGGGTGTATCGGCGTCTTGTTGCGATTAAGGTGCTCCACGAAGGCCCTGATGCCGCCCTGGTATTCAAACACGTCCTTCTTTTCGCTGCGCTCGTCGATGAGCTCTATGCGCACCCCAGAATTCAGGAATGACAGCTCGCGCAGCCGCTTCGCCAGTATGTCGTAGTGAAACTCGATGTTGGTAAATGTGCCGGCGCTTGGCTTGAACCGGATCGTCGTGCCAGAGCGCGTGGTGTCGCCGATTTCTTCCATCGGGCCGGTCGGTTCGCCGTGCCGGTATTCTTGTCGGTGCGCGCGCTGGTCGCGGTAAATCGTCAGCACGAGGTGTTCGGAAAGCGCATTGACCACCGAAACGCCAACGCCATGCAGCCCGCCGGAGACCTTGTAAGAATTGTTGTCGAATTTGCCGCCCGCATGCAGCACGGTCATGATGACTTCGGCCGCCGAGCGCCCCTCTTCCTTATGCGTATCGACCGGGATTCCACGACCATCGTCGGTCACTGTTACCGACTCATCGGCGTGCACCGTAACCGTTATGGTTTGACAATGTCCGGCCAGCGCCTCGTCGATAGAATTGTCGACCACCTCGAAAACCATGTGGTGCAGACCGGTGCCGTCATCCGTGTCACCGATGTACATGCCCGGGCGCTTGCGAACCGCCTCAAGGCCTTTCAGGACCTTGATGTCACTGGAGTCGTATTGTTTGCGCTCGGTCATGCGTAGGCGGTCCTGTTTTCCTTGGGCGTAACCGACGCATTATATCATTTCAGCAACCTTTCCCGCGTCCACGCTGAAGCGTGCGGCGCCCTTTTCCGGCGCAAGGCCGCGCGCATCCAGGCCGGTGACCAGCCGCTGCACACCCATTGAGGAAATGCGGGCCAGCAGCCGCTCCAGGGCACCCGCATCAAGCTCTGCAGCGGGGTCATCGAGCAACAGGACGCCGGACCTGCCGGTGTGGTCCCGAAGGATGTCCAGCTGCGCCAGCACCAGCGCCGAAGCCAACAGCTTTTGCTGTCCCCTTGACACGCGGTCTCGTGCGGCCCGGCCCCCCAGGCGTATTTTGAGATCTGCCCGCTGCGGGCCAAGGTGCGTTCTGCCGCGCTCCCTGTCGCGGGCGAGACTTGCCGCCATGGCCTCATCCAGACTTTGATCGGCGGGCCAGCCGCGGGCGTAATCGAGGCTAAGTGGCGCACCCAGCAGCGCGAGCGTGGCCTCCGTGGCGCGCGCCTCGAGCTCGGCGGAATATTCTTTGCGCATGGCGGTGATTTGCTGCGCCGCAGCAAGCAACTCGGCGTCCCAGCTGGCGACGCGAAGTGCCGGCTGGCTTTGCCGCAGCGCAGCATTTCTCTGCCTGAGCGCCCGCTGGTGGCGGCGCCATGCCACAAGAAAGCCGTGTTTCACGTGAAACACCCCCCAGTCGAGAAACCGCCGCCGGTGGCCCGGGCCCTCTTCCACCAGTTTGTGCACTTCCGGATCAATCACCTGCACGGCAAGCCGCTCCGCCAGGGCGGCAAGGCTCGCCGCGGGCGCGCCGCCGACCCGAACCTCCGTCACCCCCCGCGCGCCCCGCACCCCAAGCACCACGTCGATGTCCGCCCAGGAAACCTGCCCCACGATTTCAAACCTCTCCGCGCCGTCGCGGATCAGCCGTGCGTTCTGGTGGGTTCTGAAAGAGCGCCCGCGCCCAAGGAAATAGGCCGCCTCCAGGATGCTGGTCTTGCCCGCCCCGTTTGGCCCGAAGAAGTAATTATCGCCCTCGCTCAGGCTGACCTCGGCCGCCGCCAAACAGCGAAAGTCGGAGATTTTCAGGGTTTTGAGGGCCATGGAGCGCCGGCTGTCAGTGGGGCCCTTGCCGGCCGCCGCGGCGGTGTTTCACGTGAAACCCCCGGCCGCGTCGCGGCCTCACAGCCGCATTGGCATTACGACGTATTCGCAGCTCTGGTCGCCGGGCGCTGCTATCAGGCAGCTGCTATTGGAGTCCTTGAGCCAGATTTCAACCTCATCGCTCTCTACCGCCGCCAGCGCATCAAGCAGATAATTCACATTGAAGCCGATTTCCAGCGGGTCGCCGGAGTAGGTAACCCGCACCTCTTCTTCCGCCTCTTCCTGCTCCGGGTTGTGGGCCTGGATCATCAGCTTTTCTGTCCCCACATCCAGGCGAATGCCCCGATATTTTTCGTTGGACAGGATCGCCGCGCGCTGCAGCGCGTGGCGCAGCCCCTGCCGATCCGCATGAATTGCCGGGCCCTCAGCTGCCGGAATCACCCGCCCATACTCCGGGAATCGCCCGTCAATCAATTTCGAGGTGAACCTGATGTTGCCCACCTGTGCCCGAATATGGTTCGCGCCTATGCCCAGCGTCAGGTCGCCGCCCCCGCCCATAAGCCGCTGCAGCTCCAGCACCCCCTTGCGCGGCACGATAACCTGCTGGTTTCCTTTGCCCTTGGCAAGATCAACCTCGCACAACGCCAGCCGGTGACCGTCCGTCGCCACGCCGCGCAGCCGGTCCCCGTCCACCTCAAGCAACAGGCCGTTCAGATAGTAGCGAACGTCCTGCTGTGCCATCGAAAATTGTGTTTTTTCAAACAGCCGCCGCGCGTCCGCCTGCTTCAGGGACAGCTCGGTTTCCACCCCGATCTCTTCCACCGTGGGGAACTCACCCGCGGGCAAAGTGGCAAGGCTGAAGCGGCTGCGCCCGGACGTGACGGCTGCCCGCTCACCGGTAACATTTACCGTTACGCTCGCCTTATCCGGCAGCGCCCGGCAAATATCCACCAGCTTTCGCCCCGGCAGCGTGATTTCTCCATCCTCGCCCTCATCAACCTCGGCTGATGCCACCAGTTCCACCTCAAGATCTGTCGCCGTGACAGTGAGGCGTCCGCCGCTCACCACCAATAGAAGGTTGGCCAGAATGGGCATCGTCTGCCGCCGTTCGACGACTCCGATTACGGCCTGGAGCGGCTCTAGCAGCGTTTCTCGCTGAGCACTGAATTTCATGTATTCACCTGTTTATATATATTGGATATATATCTTTATTGTAATTAAATAGGGCTCAACCCGCTGTGGACTAAACAAAAAACCCCTTTAAAAACAATTCACTATCAGACAAAAATAATGTATGGCCCTGTTCGGCGACACCCCACAAACTGGGCACAACCTGTGGATAAAAAAACCGCGCTCGCGCGCACACACCTTTTCCACATCATGTGGTCAGCGTTCTCAACAGGTTCAGGTAATCCTCGCGGATCCGGGTGTCCGATCCGCGCAACTCCTTCACCTTTCTGCACGCATGCAGGACAGTCGTATGATCGCGGCCCCCAAAGGCGTCCCCGATTTCCGGGAGGCTGTGATTTGTGAGCTCCTTGGCCAACGACATAGCGATCTGGCGAGGCCGCGTTATGGAGCGGCTGCGCCTTTTCGACAACAGGTCGGCGACGCGAATTTTAAAGTATTCCGCCACGGTTTTCTGGATATTGTCGATGGTAACCAGGCGCTCCTGCAGGGCCAGCAGGTCGCGCAGCGCTTCGCGCGCGAGCTCAATACTTATGGTCTTTGCCGTAAAGTGGGCGCTGGCAATTACGCGGCGCAGCGCACCCTCGAGCTCACGTATATTCGAGCGAATTCGCTTGGCGATAAAAAATGCGACCTCTTCCGGCAAACGAATGCCCGCGGCCGCAGCCTTGCTCATAAGAATGGCCACGCTGGTCTCGAGCTCCGGCGGCTCAACCGAGACGGTTAGCCCCCAGCCAAAACGCGATTTCAGGCGCTCCTCCAGCCCGCTGACCTCCTTGGGATAGCGGTCGCAGGTCAGAATTACCTGCTGGTTGTCCTCGAGCAGGGCGTTGAAGGTGTGGAAAAACTCCTCCTGGGAGCGCTCTTTACCAGCAAAAAACTGGATGTCGTCGATGAGCAGCGCGTCCAGCGAACGATACGCGCGCTTGAACTCGTTAATCGTGTTGTGTTGCAGGGCCCGCACCATGTCTCCCACGAAGCGCTCGGAGTGCACGTAAGCGATGCCCGCCTCGGGCCGCCGCTCCTTGATCGCGTTCCCGACGGCCTGCATGAGGTGGGTCTTGCCAAGACCCACGCCACCATAGATAAACAGCGGGTTATATGCGGTGCCCGGGTTCTCGGCCACCTGGGTCGCGGCGGCCCTGGCCAGCTGGTTGCTTTTGCCCTCTACAAAGCTCGCGAAGGTGTACTCGCTGTTCAGCCTTGCGCCGACGATGGGCCCGCGAGGGGCGCTTTGCGGTGTTGGCGGAGAAATCGTTACCTGGGCGGGGCGGCTATGGCCCATGTCGAGCATCACGCGCTGGTCGTCATCGCCCGCCGCCCTTACCGCAACCTCCGAGATTCGGGCCAGGTAGTGCTCGCGGACCCAGTCCACCACAAACCGGTTGGGGGCGAGCAGGCGCAAAACGCCCGGCTCTTCGATCGCCTGCAGCGGCCGAATCCAGGTGTTGAACTGCTGTTCGGGCACCTCGCCCTGGAGCTGCCTGACGCATTGGTTCCAAAGGGTTGTCTGCACCCCTGCTCCCTTGTTTGAGTGTTGTGGCGGAAGCCGCGGAAAGCGGGTCAGTGTATACCCACGGGCTAGACTTATCCACAGGCCACAAAGCCCCAAACGCAGGCGCACTTTGGTTGACACTCCAGGGGGCGACCGGTACCCTTGCCGGCCATTTTAAAGGGCTCGCAGCCCTTTGAGCTTTAAAGCAAATATCACTTGCCGGTCTGAAAAATGAAACGCACGTTCCAACCCAGCAATCTGCGCCGCAAACGCACCCACGGCTTCAGGGCCCGCATGGCGAGCAAGAGCGGCCGCGCGATACTTAACCGCCGCCGGCGCAAAGGCCGGGCGCGGCTCTGTCCGTAACGCCAGCGCCCGGCGACCGACGGCACAACAGGCTCCCGCTCGGCAGCCGACTGAGGCGCGCGGCCGACTTCCAGACAGTGTTCGATGGTGCCGCCCGGGCGGGCGACCGCTGGTTTACCGTTCTGGGGCGCCGCAACAAAATGGGGCGCCCGCGCCTGGGGCTTGCAATTTCGATAAAAGCGGCCGGAAATGCCGTTGCGCGCAACAGGGTTAAGCGGGCCGCGCGCGAAGCTTTTCGTCTTATGCAGGACGAACTCGGTAACATCGACATAGTGGTGATGGCTCGCAGCGGAATCCACGAGAAAAAAGGCAATGAGATGCGCGCCAGCCTGACAAGTCTTTTTCGGAGCGTCGACAAGAAATGCGCAGGATCCTGATCAGCATCATTCGCTGCTACCAGCTTGTGGTCAGCCCACTACTGGGGGCGCGGTGTCGCTTTTACCCAAGCTGCTCTAATTACGCGATCGGGGCCCTGAAAAACCACGGGGCAAGGCGCGGCGCGGCATTGGCCGCGAAAAGGATGGTGCGCTGCCACCCCTGGCACCCCGGCGGCATCGACCCTGTACCAAAGGCGGAGGCGCGCCGCCATGGATAATCAGCGTTTTCTCTTGTGGGCTTCTCTGGGGCTCGTGCTCTTTCTGATTTATCAGGCGTGGATAGAGGATTACCATCCCCGCACGCCGCCCCGGCCGGCGGCGACGGATGCCGCAAGTGAACAGGGGCCAGATCGCGCCATCGACGCGGTGGAGCTGCCGACGCTCCCGGACATCACGCAGCCAACAGACGACGCGAGTGTTGTGCCGGTTCCGCAAACAACGGATGCAGGTGCCGAGCGGGTGAGGGTGCTAACCGACGTGCTTGATTTGCAGATCGAGACGCTAGGGGGGTCCCTGGTTCATGCTGCCATGCTGCGCTATCCCGTCGAAAAATCACGCCCCGACCAACCGGTAATATTGCTGGATACGACAGACGATTATTTTGTTGCACAAATGGGGCTGCACTCTGCGGCGGAAGACGACGAACCGAATCATCGCGCGACATGGGTCGCCCCCCGCCCCGAGTACCGGCTGGCTGACGGCAGCGGGGAGCTGGTCGTAACGCTGCGCTGGCAGGCCGGCGAGCTGGAGGCGACGCGCACATATCTGTTCCGGCGCGGGAGCTACCAGGTAGATGTCGAGACGCGCCTGAACAACCGCGGAACGGCGCCGTGGCGTGGCGTCGATTATGTGCAGCTAATCCGCAAGCACACCGACATCGAGCGGTCGTTCGCCTCGGTGGAGTCCTATTCTTATCGTGGCCCGGCCGTCTACGACGGCGAAAAATACGAGAAACTTGACGCCGGCGACCTGGAAAACAACGCCTGGCGCGTAAACAGCCCGGCCGGTTGGGTGGCACTCATTCAGCACCACTTCCTGGTTGCGGCAGTGCCGCCACGGGGCATCGCATATGGCCTGGAGGCACAGCTGCTGGGCAACGACCGGTTCTTGTTGCGAACGACAGGCCCCGCGCGCGATGTTGCTCCCGGGTCCAGCGAGACGTTTAAGCAGACTTTGTTTGTTGGGCCCAAGCTGCAAAAACAGCTGCAAGAAGTAGGGCCGAAACTGGCGCTGACCGTAGATTACGGCTTTACCACAATTATCGCGCAGCCGCTGTTCTGGATTCTGAACAAGATCCACTCCTTTGTTGGCAACTGGGGCTGGTCGATAATTCTTCTGACGCTTCTAATCAAGATTGTTTTCTACAAGCTGGCGGAAACCAGCGGCAGGTCCATGGCAAAGATGCGCAAATTACAGCCGCGCATGAAAGCGCTGCAGGAGCGCTACAAGGATGACCGGCAGAAACTCAGCCAGGCCATGATGGAGCTATACAAGCAGGAAAAGGCAAATCCTGCCGCAGGATGTCTGCCGCTGTTGGTACAAATGCCGGTGTTTTTTGCGCTTTACTGGGTTCTGATCGAAAGCGTTGAGCTGCGCCAGGCACCGTGGGTGCTATGGATCAACGACCTGTCGTCCCGCGACCCGTATTTCATTCTGCCCGTTCTCATGGGCATAAGCATGTTCGCCATGCAAAAACTCAATCCGCAGCCGACCGATCCGGTGCAGGCAAAAGTAATGTTGGCCATGCCGCTGTTGATGGGCGCTTTCATGGCGGTCTTCCCGTCGGGTCTCGTGCTTTACTGGCTGGTAAACAACCTGCTTTCCATCGCGCAGCAGTGGCGGATTAATAAGGTGGTGGAAGCCGAGCGCTGATATGGTCACTGGCAGCCCTGCTATCTTTCGCAGGAAGCCCCAGAAGACGCACAGCTATGAGCGAAGCCCCGGCCACCGACGCAGAACAGGACACCATCGCCGCGGTAGCGACGCCGCCGGGACGTGGGGGCGTGGGCGTTGTGCGGGTCTCGGGCGTACTGACTCGCCACATTGCCAAAAGCGTACTCGGCAATTGCCCGGCGCCCCGGCACGCGGCTTATCGAAAGTTCCGTGATGCCGGGGGCGAGCCCATTGACGAGGGCATAGCACTGTTTTTTCGGGCGCCGGCATCATTCACCGGCGAAGATGTGCTCGAGCTGCAGGGCCAGGGTGGTCCTCATGACATGGACATGCTGATGGCGCGGGTGTTGGCGCTGGGCGCACGACCCGCGCGCCCCGGCGAATTTTCCATGCGCGCATTTCTGAACGATCGCCTGGACCTCGCCCAGGCAGAAGCCATCGCCGACCTGATTGAAAGCGGGTCAGAAGCGGCGGCTCGCGCGGCCCTGCGATCAATGCAGGGTGAGTTTTCGCGCCATGTAAACGAGCTGGCCGAAGCGCTTACGGAACTCAGGATGTATACGGAAGCGGCGATTGATTTTCCGGAAGAAGAAATCGATTTTCTTTCAGACCCCGAGCTGTCGTCATTGCTTGAGGGCTTGTTTGCGCGCTTCGATGCACTGCACTCGGTGACCCGCCAGGGCTGCTTGCTGCAAGAAGGCATGACAGTGGTAATTGCCGGTCCCCCCAACGCCGGCAAGTCGAGCCTCCTCAACAGGCTGGCCGGCTACGACGCCGCCATTGTCACCGCAATGCCGGGCACGACCCGCGATGTTCTGCAAGAGCGCATCGCCATTGACGGCATGCCCCTGCACGTTCTTGATACGGCCGGGCTGCGTGATGCGCCGGATGCCATTGAGCAAGAAGGCGTGCGGCGTGCGCGCGCCGCAGCCCGCAGCGCGGACCGGGTGCTGTTGGTGGTTGACGCCAACACAAGCGTGCAACAGGAAATTGCGCGGCTGTTGCGGGAATTCCCCAAAACCCTGCCTGTAACGGTAGTGCGGAACAAGATCGACCTCAGCGGCGAGCTCCCGGGTTGCGCCGAAGGCCCGCGAACGACCCTGAGCATCTCCGCAAAGACGGGCGCCGGCCTGGCCGAGCTTCGCGCGCACCTGAAAAAGGTCATGGGCTTTGAAAGCCCGGGCTCAGGCACCCTGAGCGCGCGCCGGCGCCATCTTCAGGCGCTGGCGGACGCGCGTGCTCATGCAGAGGAGGGCGGGCGGCAGCTGCTTCAGGCCAAAGCGGGCGAGCTTATGGCCGAAGAACTGAGGCTGGCACAACAGGCGCTGGGAGAAATCACCGGCGAGGTTTCCAGCGATGATTTACTTGGCCGCATTTTTAGTAGTTTCTGTGTCGGCAAGTGATGGCGGCGCGGTCTGGACCCGGGGCTGTGGGCGACGCAGTCACTTTGGCCGGCGACAAAATGCAATACGTAAATACGCGTACTGACGCGCGAAGACTACCGTTGCCGAGAAATGCTTGCGCCTCGTAGACTGTGAGGCCAATATCGTTGGCCGGCGTGGTAGCGATTCAGCAGATAGAGCAGATGCAAACCAAATCAACCATCAGCGCATTCGATGCCGACCTCATACGCCGTTATGACGGCTTGGGCCCAAGGTATACCTCTTATCCAACGGCAAATTATTTCACCGCGGACTTTACGCGCGAAAACTACCAGGCCTTATGCGCCGCCAGCAACGCGAAAACGCCGCCAAAGGGGTTGTCAGTCTATGTGCATATCCCGTTCTGCAAGACGCTTTGTTACTACTGCGCCTGCAGCAAGATAGTCACGAGGCACCCCGAAAAAGCGGCTACCTACATGCAACGTCTGTACCGCGAAATCGACTTGCAAGCGCGCCTGTTCGATCAGCAGCGTGCCCTGCGGCAGCTTCATTTTGGCGGCGGTACGCCTACCTTTCTTAGCGCCGATCAAATGACAAAGCTGATGGCACACTTAGAGAGCGGTTTCGGCTTCGCGCCACCGGGCGAGCGAGAGTTTTCCATCGAGATTGATCCGCGAACACTCCGCAGCGGGAGCCTCGACGTGCTGCGGCAACAGGGCTTTGATCGGGTCAGCTTCGGCGTGCAGGACCTTGATCCCAAGGTGCAGGCCGCTGTAAACCGCCTGCAACCGGCGGACATGACACTGGCGGCGATCGAAGACGCACGTGCCGCAGGCTTCGGCGCGCTTTCTTTGGACCTGATCTATGGCTTGCCGCATCAGACGCCGACAAGTTTCGGGCGAACACTGGAGCAAATTATCGCATTCAGGCCCGAGCGCCTGGCGATCTACAATTACGCGCATCTACCGGGCATGTTCCGTGCCCAGAAACTTATCAGGCAAGAGGACTTGCCTGATGCCGGTCAGAAACTGCAGATATTCAGCGAAACCGTGGAGCGCCTGACCGAGGCCGGGTACGTGTATATCGGGCTTGATCACTTTGCATTGCCGGACGATGACCTGGTACGCGCGCAGGAAAACCGGGCGCTACAGCGGAATTTCCAGGGGTATTCAACCCATGCCGACTGTGATCTGGTCGGCCTCGGTATGACAGCCATTGGCAAAGTCGGCGATGGTTACGCGCAGAACCACAAGACCCTGGCGGAATATTATGCAGCAATCGATGGGGGCGAGCTTGCTATTGCACGGGGCTTAAGACTTGGTCATGACGACCGCCTGCGGCGCGCGGTCATCCAGGCGCTGATGTGTCACAGTTACGTTGATGGCGCCAAAATCAGCGCCGAATTCGACATAGACTTTTTGAGCTATTTCAGTGCCGAGCTGAACGCGCTGGCACAATTTGCCGATGATGGGCTGGTAGAGGTGGCAGGCGCGCAAATTCACGTTAGCGATACAGGCCGCTTCCTCCTGCGCCCCATAGCCATGGTCTTTGATGCCTACCTTAAGGGTCGTGAAGACGCGGGCGCGCGCTATTCCCGGGTGGTTTGAGTTCTGCTTGAAGTTGTCGGCGGGGCGTATCAGGCGCCGCCGCTTTGCGGGTCAATCTTGCGAAAACGGCCGGTCAGCACATTGTGCAGACCGCTGTAATGTTTCCTGGGGTCAGCACCGTCTTCTTCAAAGACTCGCACCCGGTCTCGACCGGCATCTTTGGCCTGGTACATAGCCTGATCGGCGCGGCGCAAGGTATCCTCGAAACGCTCACCGGGGCGATATTCACTCACGCCGATGGATACGGTAATTCGGAATACATCATCAAAGCTGGCGTCAAAGGTGGCGCGGCGAATTCTTTCACAGTAAGCGGCGGCCTGCTGTAACTGCGTATGGGGCAGGACCAGGATGAATTCCTCCCCGCCGTAGCGGGCAAAACTCTCAAGGCCATCGCCAATCCCTTCCTGGCGCATAGCATCGATCTCGCCGCGCACCAACGCGGCAAAACTCTTGAGAACATTGTCGCCCGTCAAGTGGCCAAAGCGGTCGTTGATCTTCTTGAAGTGATCAAGATCCATGATAGCTACCGAGAACGCAGAGTTGGTGCGATCGGCACGAACTTTTTCGTCATGCAGGCTTTGCATGATGTAGCGCCGATTAAACGAGTCGGTCAGTGGATCGTGTAACGCGAGCTGGCTAAATTCTCTGACGGCATCGCGCAAGTCGGCGTTGCGTTCGCGTAAAGTCTGGCGCAGGCCGCCCACATAGCTGCCGAAGGGGACCATCCAGCACAAAGCACCGCTGAGGACGATGATGTTGATCACCTCGCGTGTGAAGTTGGTGCGCTCGGGATAAAACAGGTTCTCCAGGACCACCACACCCAGATAGCCAACAAACGCGAATACGGCCAGCTGCGCAAACTGGCGCATGGCAAGGCGAAAAACCCCGAACAGCATGGTTATCAGATAAATCGGGATCATCACGCCGCGCGACTCGGCGGCCATGAACATCAGGGCCAGGGCCCAGAGCAATGCGACCAGTATTTGTTCTCTGGTCATGGACGGGTCGGGAAGACGCTGGTTAAGCCCGGTTTTCAGGAACGCGAAAAACAGCAGGTTGGAACAAATGACGCCGCCAATCAGCCAGGGCACAAGACGCCCGGGCACATGCAGGTAGCCTGCCTGATACAGAATTACCGACAGCAGCGTCCACAAGGCATAGGACCCTGCCGCCATGAGGAAGCGCCGCATCCTGATGGCTTGCTTGCGATCGTCTGCTCTGAGCTCCGTCATTAACACCATTCCTTTGAAGGATGATTGTCCGCCACGGTCCAGAATGAACGACCCCAGGCGGGCCTGGTGTGACATAAGTCGCAAAATCGCTGGTTTTCGGTGACGCCGACCAGGGAAACGGAGTGTGACGTGGGTCACAAAAACACTGTTTCGCGTGCGGGACGGGCCGCTTTTTCATGCCAGCGGCAGCTGATTATGTGAAAACTTGAAACGCATCACACACTTGAGCGGCGAATTCCCCGAGGATGGTCGGCACTGATTCAATGACGGTCGGAGCCGCCATAGTGGAAAACGAAGACTTCAATCCGAGCAGCACGGTGATCCTCAACCCCGAGGAGTTGCGGCTGGGCATGTACGTGTCCTATCTCGATCGCCCCTGGGGCGAAACAGACTTCCCGTTCCAGGGCTTCCGTGTTGATTCAGAGCAAGAGCTGAATCAGCTGCGCGAGAGCTGTGAGTATGTGTTCGTCGATCCCGTGCGCAGCGACAGCCGCACGGGCTATCACGAGTATTTCGAGCAAAAGGCGCGCGCCGTCAAACCGGAGGAGCAAGCCGAGGCCACGGCGGGTTCCAAGGAATACGAGGACGCGCATCCGACCGAGCAGGAGTTCCCGGCGGCCAAGGCGGCGCATGCGGAGTTTCGCAAGGCCGTTATTGCTACCTATGAACAGGCGCGGGCGGGTGATTTGCAGGATCTGGCGGTTCTCAAGAAGGCCCGGGTGCCGCTGGTTGAAAGCATCGAGCGCATGCCTGATGCACTGCTTTATCTGGTTCGGACGCAGCCGGCAGGCGATTATCTTTACCGCCACGCTGTGGCTTGTGCTGTACTGGCGGCGGCTATGGGCAGGCACATGGGCTTTCCCCGCGGCATGTTGGAAACGCTGGCGCTTGGTGGTGCCCTGCTGGATGTGGGCAAGACGCGCACGCCGAGCGAATTATTGAACCGCTCCAGCGCGCTTTCATTGAGCTCCGGGGAATTGCACCAGCTGCGCCGGCATGTCGAGTACAGCGTGGAGATTATTTCCAAGGCCGATCCGGACAATGGACAGCTGGAAGAATTGGTTGCCGCACATCATGAGCGCCACAACGGTTCCGGTTATCCTCACAGCCTGGCGGGTAACAGCATTCCGATGCTCGGGCGCATCGCCGCGCTGGTGGACATGTTTGATGCAATGATCAGCGAACGCAGCTACGGGCGACGCGCGACACCTTATGAAGCCATGCGCTATCTCAAGTCGCAACGCGACGAAGACTTTGATGCGAGCCTGGTCAACGAGTTTGCGCTTGCCTTCGGTTATTATCCCACCGGCTCACTGGTAGAACTCTCAACCGGACAGGTTGGCTTTGTCATTCAGCAGAATAAAGAAGCGCAGCTGCAGCCACGGGTCTATGTCGTCATGGATGCAAAAGGCCAGCGGCCGCAGGAATTCCTGACTGTTGATCTCGCGGATCGCTCCCTGGGCATCATGATTCAGAAGTGCCTTAAAGCAGGAAGCTACGGCATCGATTTCTAAGCACCGTCCCGGCCAAATCTATCCGAGGATTCCCTCACGCCCGTAAAGCCGGCCGGCAATCAGGCCAAGCAGACCCCCTAGGCCAAGTGTGCTGAGCACGGAGATTGCGGCGTGCGTGAAGTTGAGCGCTTCGCCGCGCATGAGCTCCGTGATTAACAAATGCTGGCTCAGGCTCGGCACGAGCATGAGGGAGGCACTCGATTCCAGCGCGTAAAGGCCGGCGAAAACGATAGGCAGTGTCGGCACCAGCAGCACGAACGAAAGGTAGCTTTGTGCCTCCTTGTAGCTGCGGGTGAAGCTTGCCACCAGCGTCAGTAATGCCGCGCCGAAAACCACGAAGGGCAGCACAATAAGGAAGGCCTTCGCCACAACTTCCGGCCCGAAATTGGCGGACATGTCGACCTCTTCCAGCGGGATGTAAGACAGGCTGAACGCGAAGGCGATCAGGGTCAGCAGTAACGACAGCACCATGAAGGCGCAGGTTGCTGCAAGCTTTCCCCCCAGCAGATGTGCGCGCGAAACCGGTAAAGTGAGAAGCGGCTCCAGCGAGCCCCGCTCGCGCTCACCGGCCGTGGAATCGATGGCAAGATACAGGCCGCCCATAAGCGTCGCGAAGAAGAGGAAGTAGGTGACCATGCCAAGCACAAGGATGGAGCGCCCGCTGGGCGTGGAGACATCAAGCTCTTCGATCAGTACCGGCACAGCAACGGCGGGACTGACCCCCCGGGCCTGCAAACGCAGCAAGGAAATCCGCTTCTGGTAAGACTCCAGCACCGCGCTGATACGGGCGACGTCCTTGCCAGAGTCTCTGTCGGATTTGTCTGTCACCACTTGCAGGAGTGCCGGTTCCCCGCTGGTGAACGCTGTCGCGAAGGAATCGGGTATGACGAGGACCAGCGGCTGCTCGCCACTGCGCACCACAGCCCGCGCCGAGGTGTTTGCCGGCAGGGACTGCGGCCGGACATTGTTTTGTTCCAGGAAGCCGATGAGATTCGGTGCATGCGCGGCGCCGATGACCGGCAGGGCCAGCGGCTTTTCCGAGTCTGAAATCGCCAACTCCAGCGTCATGCTCATGATAATGGAGAAAAACACCGGCCCGAACAGGGGCCCGAAAAACAGTGCGGATAGCAGGGTGCGCCGGTCGCGCAGATTGTCGAGCACCTCTTTGGTAAACACGGTAAGCAAACCCCCGTGTTTCATTCCAGCCCCTCTTCGCTGCCGATCGCCTTGACGAAGGCATCTTCGAGATTGTCTTTGCCGGCATCGGCACGAATCTGGTCGGGCGTGCCAGCAGCCACAACCCGACCCTTGCCGATGATTACGATCTCATCGCAAAGAGCCGCGACTTCCTGCATAACGTGGCTGGAAAACAAAACGCATTTGCCCTCATCACGCAATCGTCTGATCAACGCGCGTAGAGCTCGCGTCGCCATGACATCCAGCCCATTGGTAGGCTCGTCCAGCAGGATATTGCGCGGCTCGTGGACCATGGCGCGGGCCAGGGCGACCTTGATGCGCTGTCCCTGGGAGAATCCCTTGGCGCGCCGTTTCGCAAAGCCACCGATTTCCAGCATGTCAATGACCCGGTTGGTATTGCGCCTTAGCAGCTCGCCGCGCAAGCCATTCATGCGCCCGAAAAATTCGATATTCTCCTGCGCCGTCAGGCGCGGATACAGGCCCGCATTATGCGGCAGCACCCCCATGCGTCCGCGCACCTCCAGCGCTTCGCTTACGACGTCATGACCGTCGACCGTGGCGCTGCCACGGTCAGGCACCATCAAGGTATACAGCACCCGCAAGGTCGTGGATTTGCCCGCGCCATTGGGGCCGAGCAAGCCCGTGATACGTGCATCCGGCGCAGTAAAGGAAACCCCCTTGAGCGCATGCACGCTGCCAAAGGACTTGTGGATGTCGTTAACCTCGATCATGGCTGTGGCCCATTGAAAGAGGTAAAAAAGGGCATGGGTCCGGCTTCTTTTACACAAGCAGCATCAATATTTTCGAGGCTGGCCTCGCGCACATAGCGGGCCATCAGCCGCGGCACGCACCCGACATGCGCCAGAATATGCCCCATATCCCTGCCGACCAGGTGGACATGTGCGGCCAGCGTTTGCGCGGCACGCTCGGCGTACGCCGGTGGCGTAACGGGATCTGCACCGCCCGACAAAAGCAAAACAGGAAGATCAGAGACAACGGGGTCCTTGAAATCGTCGTCTATCTTTCCGGCCGGCCAGAATTCGCAAATGCTTTGCAGCAATTCGAGCTGGCTCTCACCCAGGTAGGTTTTCTGCAGTGCGGACAAGTCGATTTTTGCGGCATCGTAAAATGGCACATCTTCGGTGCAGACAATTGAGTTGTGCATTCCGAAACTCAGCGCCGCCGACAGGTTGGCTTCGATCATCACCGCCTGGGCTGCCAACGGGCCAACATGATCTTTGCTGGCCGCTTCGTACAGCAGCAGCGGCATGAGCGCCACGCTCTCTGGGGCATAGCTCAACAGGCGAATCGCGATGGCGAAGCGATAGTAATCGAACGATATATCGCGCAGTGCGCCGGACACCGGGTCGGCAAGCCGGACAGACATGGCGCTCCCCCGCAGGGTTTCGCTCAAGTGCTGAAAATGTTCCCTCACGTCGCCGAATCGATCCGCGCAGCTTGCTTCGCCTGCGCAACGGGCGAAGACATTTTGCAGCGCCTGCTGGGCTGTTAACGCGATGCCGGGGCCGAGGTTCATGTCGGCCGGTACAACGCCATCGAGAATCAAGGTGCGAGTGCTGTCCGGGTACTTGCGCAGGTAATGCAGGCCCACGCGGGTGCCGTAACTGCCACCATAAACACTAAACTGTGAATACCCCAGCGCTTTGCGCACGCGTTCCAGGTCATCGACAGCCACACTGGTGGTGTATTGGCGGGGATCTGCGTCGAGGCTGGCGAGACATTCGCGGATGGCCTGAAGCACCTTTTCCTGCGACGGTGATACGCCAATCATGGTCTCGTCCTGTTCGCAGTCCAGCGGTGCCGAGCGGCCGGTACCGCGCTGGTCGACCAGCACGATGTCCCGATCCTTGCGAATCCTTTCGAAGGCTTGATGCAGGTCAACGAACGACGTTGTAGCCGCTTGCCCGGGACCTCCGGCCAGGAAGGTAAAAGCGTCGCTTGCCGGGATGCGACTTTGTGAGGCAATGACAGCCACGAAAAGCTCGATGCTGCGGCCCTCTGGCCTGGCAGGGTCTTCCGGCACCTGCAGGCGGCCACATTTGGCTGCGAGGGTCGCGTAACCACCGCTACCGACAATCTCACAATCAACAAGCTCAATGCCCGCAGGCGCCCCCGGCACTGCGGACGCACGCGGGAAGAAAAAGGCGAGCATCGCCATGCCAAGCGCAACAAGCAACAAAAGCCGGCTTACAGGGATTTGCACGCGAGGGAGGGGCATGGGTTTGCAATCATAGAGTCGGCACAGAGCTGGGGCAACGCAAAAGGCCGCCCGGAGGCGGCCTTTTGCTGCAAAGCGTAACTTGCTTCAGTGGGTCACTTTTGGTTGCAGCACTTTGGCTTGCGCAACCCAGCCCGACACCACCTTGGCGCTGGGCACGTTACGCACCAGGCGCTTGGACTTGTTGATCGTGGCCATTGCTTCGGCCAGGTTATCGGCGTTGCGATTGCGCAACTCCTTGACCGTGTCCACACCCGCGCACTCCAGCAACTCGGCATACTGGCTGGCAATACCCTTCACGCGAAACAGGTCTGCATGGTTCACCCACTTGAGAATATTGCCTTCACTCAAGCCGGTCTTCTCGGCGATTTTTGCGCGGCCGCCCTTGGTGCAGCCCATTTCCAGGAGCTGTCCCACGCTGCGGCATCCCGCTGCCCTCAGTTTGGCCCCATATGACGGCCCGATACCCTCGATGTCTTCAATTTTCTTAGCCATTGTCGTTTTCCCCAATTGGTCGTTGTGCTGGAGTCACTAAAAAGTGGGCAGGATTTTACGCATTAATAGGAGTGATTGCATGGCCGGGAATGCAAAATATTGTAGCTGTGCGGCCCGCGCACGGTGTCGGAGCAAGGGTCGAGGCGCTGGTCATTTTTTCGCCACCCTAATAAAATGGCCGCCCCTCACAGCCTGCAGATGAAAGCATCCATGCGATACCCAGCCCGATTTGATGTGATCGTGGTCGGCGGCGGACACGCCGGAACCGAAGCTGCACTTGCGTCCGCGCGGGCGGGCGCGCGCACTTTGCTGCTGACCCACAACCTCGAAACTATCGGGCAGATGAGCTGTAATCCCGCGATTGGCGGCATCGGCAAGGGCCACCTGGTGAGAGAGATCGACGCGCTGGGCGGCGCCATGGCGCGGGCGGCGGATCACGCCGGGATCCAGTTTCGGACGCTGAACGCCCGCAAGGGCCCGGCAGTCAGAGCGACCCGTGCGCAGGCGGACCGAGTGCTGTATCGCCAGGCCATCCGTCGCATGGTTGATGCCCAGCCGGGCCTGACGCTTTTCCAGGGCGCCGTCGACGATCTGGTTATAAAAGGTCAGCGGATTACCGAGGTCGTGACCAGTGCCGGACTGCGCTTTGCTGCATCCGCGGTGGTGCTGACGGTAGGCACCTTTCTGGGCGGCCGCATTCACGTGGGGGAGGAGACTTCGGCGGGCGGGCGCGCCGGCGACCCTGCGTCGAATCGCCTGGCAAGCCGCATGCGTGATATGCCGTTTCGCGTAAGGCGTTTAAAGACAGGCACACCGCCACGTATCGACGGGCGCACCGTAAACTTCGGCAAGCTCGCAACCCAACCCGGCGATGACCCGCGGCCGGTGTTCTCGTTCATTGGTCATCCCGGCCAGCACCCACGCCAGGTGCCTTGCCACATTACCCATACCAACGAACGCACCCACGACATCATTCGCGAGGCATTGCATCGCTCGCCGATGTATACCGGGGCGATTGACGGCGTCGGGCCGCGTTACTGCCCTTCGGTAGAAGACAAGATTGTGCGCTTCGCCGACAAGGCCTCGCACCAGATTTTCGTCGAGCCCGAGGGGCTCGATAGCCGTGAGCTTTATCCAAACGGCATATCCACCAGCCTGCCCTTCGAGGTTCAGCTCGCCTTCGTGCGCAGCATCGAGGGGTTCGAGCAGGCCCACATCACCCGTGCCGGTTACGCTATCGAATATGACTTCTTCGACCCCAGGGACCTGCGTTATTCACTGCAATCGAAATTTGTCGCCGGGCTTTATTTCGCCGGTCAGATAAATGGCACTACCGGTTATGAAGAGGCCGCTGCCCAGGGCCTGCTCGCCGGCCTGAATGCCGCCTTGGCAACACAGGACAAGGCACCCTGGTGGCCACGCCGGGATGAAGCTTATATCGGTGTGTTGATCGATGACCTGATAAGCCGTGGCACCAGCGAGCCCTATCGCATGTTTACCAGCCGGGCCGAGTATCGGCTCAGCCTGCGCGAAGACAACGCGGATCTGCGGCTCACCGAAAGAGGCCGCAAACTCGGTCTCGTGGACGATCATCGCTGGCAGCTGTTCGAGCTTCGCAGGCGGTCGGTAAGCGAAGAATCGCGGCGGCTGGCGAAGCTGGTGCTGCGGCCATCGGACATACCTGATGCTGTGGCCCGCGAAGTATTTGACGGCGGGCTTTCAAGGGAAATGAGTGCGCTGGAATTGCTCAAGCGTCCGGGCGTGGATTACCAGGCGCTTACCGGGATTCCAAAGGTTGGCGCCTACGTCTGCCAAGGGCCTGTTGATGGGCCGCTGCGTGACACTGTCACTATGTCCATCACCCGCCAGGTCGAAATTGAGGCGCGCTACGCAGGCTATATTGACCGGCAGGGCAAAGAGATTGCCCGAAACCGGCGCAATGAAGAGCTGTCACTGCCCGCTGACATCGACTATGAGGCGGTGCGCGGTTTGTCCGCGGAAGTCCGCCAGAAACTCGACGAGCGGCGACCCGAAACCATTGGCCAGGCAGCGCGCATTCCCGGCATAACGCCCGCCGCGATTTCGCTGTTGCTGGTGCACCTGAAGAAACGCCGACCGCGGCGAATCGCTTCCTGAATATGGCATTACGTCGCTTAGCGTGGTGGCAGGGGTTTGCGTGTCTGCTGGTGGTGAGCGCCTGCGATCAGGGCGGTGAGGCGCCGATTGCTGCGGGCACCACCGCGACAGCTCAGCAAGCAGGTAATGTGTTGCGGCGTGGTAACGGCGGGGACCCCGATTCGCTGGATCCGCACCGCTCTGAAGGAACAAGTTCCGGGGCAATTCTGCGCGATCTTTATGAAGGCCTGGTGGGTGAGACCGTCAATGCCGAGTTACGCCCGGGTGGCGCCAGGGAATGGGATATCAGCAGCGACGGGCTGGTGTATACATTTTATCTGCATGAAGATGCGCGCTGGTCAAACGGCGATCCGGTAGTCGCCGAAGACTATGCTTTCGGGTTGCGGCGCAGCGTCAGCCCGGCCACCGCCTCGGCTTATGCACAGCTTCTCAAACCGATACGCAACGCAAGTGCCGTAATAGCCGGTACAGAGCCACCGGCTGCGCTGGGGGTCGAGGCGCTGGATCGTTACACCCTGCGCATCACGCTGGAAACGCCGACACCATACCTGCTCGGCATGTTGACTCATACTTCGGCGTTTCCGGTACATCGCCCCAGCCTGGAAAAGCATGGTGAGCGTTTCACGCGTCCCGGTAATCTGGTCAGCAACGGACCCTACGTCCTGGATGAATTTGTTGCCCAGTCCCACGTCAAACTTGTGCGCAACCCACACTATCGTGAGCAGGACCAGGTCGCAATCGCGACGGTTTACTATTTCAACACCGAAGATCGCAACGCCGAACTGAAGCGCTACCGCGCCAACGAACTGGACTACACATTTGTGATTCCAACCACCCAGTTGCGTTGGATACGCGAGCATCTCGGCGACGAACTGAAAACCGCGCCGTACCTGAGTGTTTATTACTACATTTTTAATCTCAGCAAGGCACCTTTCAAGGACAGGCCCATGCTGCGCAAGGCGCTCAGTATGGCGGTCGACCGCAAGACCCTGGTCGAAAAAGTGACCGGCGTCGGTGAGGTTGCGGCTTATGGGTTTATACCGCCCGGCGTAGCTGGCCATCAGGAACAGGCCTATGAGTGGCGTGACTGGGACGACCAGCGACGTCTTGCTGAAGCCCGGACACTTTACGAACGCGCAGGATATTCGCGCGACGCGCCGCTCAAGACCGAGATTCGATACAACACCAGCGAGAATCACAAGAAAATTGCTGTGGCAATCGCGGCAATGTGGAAGCAGGCGCTGGGCGTGGAAACCACGCTGGTGAACGAAGAATGGAAGGTCTTCCTGCAGACTCGTCGCAACCGCGAAGCATGGGAAGTGTTTCGCTTCAGTTGGGTGGGCGACTATAACGATGCCAACACATTTCTCGAGATCATGCATAGCGAGCACGGCCAGAACGATGCCGCCTATGCGAGTGAGGAGTTCGATCAATTGCTCGAAGCCGCTGCGGCCGAGACCGATACACACAAGCGCCAGGAACTGTTAAGGACGGCGGAGCGCGAAATGATCGAAGACTATCCGGTGATGCCGCTGTATTTTTATGTCACCAAGCATCTGGTCAAGCCCTGGGTCAAGGGCTACGTGCCCAACATCATGAACCGCGACCAGTCCCGTTACTATCGTATAGAAAAAGAATAGCTGCACGAACGGCGCGTTCCTGGCGCGGTGTTATGATCGCCTACGCCATGTGTAACGCGGGGGTTCGTCAGTGTTAAGTTACACCTTGCGTCGCATCCTCGGCGCGGTCCCGACACTGTTTTTGTTAATTGCCCTGACATTCGTCCTGGTGCGCGCTGCGCCCGGCGGCCCTTTCGATAGCGAGCGCAACCTGCCCCCCGAGATCGAGGCCAATCTAGAGCGCGCGTATCATCTGGATGAGCCCGTATTGCAGCAGTTTGCGCGTTACGTTGGCAACCTCGCGCGCGGCGATTTCGGGCCGTCTTTTCAATACCGCGATTTCACCGTAAGCGAACTCATTGCCGCCGGCTTTCCTGTGTCCCTGCGCCTCGGTGGCAGCGCGATTCTGCTGGCGCTGCTGATTGGCATAAGCGCCGGCGTTATAGCGGCGCTCAGGCAGAACAGTTTCATTGATCACGGGACCATGGTCCTCGCGATGACCGGGATATCCATTCCAAATTTCGTCATGGCGCCGCTGCTGATCCTGCTGTTTGCGGTTTACCTGGGATGGTTGCCGGCGGGCGGACTGGGCGGCGAGTCGCTGCAAATTGCCAACATGATCCTGCCAGTTATCACCCTGGCCCTGCCACAGGTCGCCTACATAGCGCGGCTGACTCGCGGCAGCATGATCGAAGTGTTGCGCAGCGATTTTATCCGCACCGCGCGCGCCAAGGGCTTGCCCACGCGCAGGCTGGTCTTGCGGCATGCGCTGAAACCCGCGCTGCTGCCGGTTGTGTCATACCTGGGTCCTGCAACCGCCGGGATCATTACCGGGTCTGTCGTCATTGAGCAGATTTTTGGTTTGCCCGGGCTGGGGCGCTATTTCGTGCAAGGGGCTTTGAACCGTGATTACACGCTGGTCATGGGCGTAGTTGTGTTCTTTGGTGTTCTTATCGTGCTGTTCAATTTGTTGGTGGATCTCGCCTACGCGGCGCTCGATCCGCGGGTACGCCACAAGTGAGCAGCGCGGCCCAGCCTGTTTCCCGGTCTGCAACCGTGATCGGGCGCAGCCTGTGGCGCGATGCAACGACACGGATATTGCGCAACCATGCAGCGTTGGCAAGCGCGACTATCCTTGTGCTGATGGCCGTTCTGGTAATCCTGGGGCCGGCGCTGAGCCCGCATGCTTTCGACTATGCAGATTTCGGGCATATCTCCCAGCCTCCTTCCCTGGCTGATGGCCACTTGTTTGGCACCGATTCAGTAGGGCGAGACTTGTTCGTGCGCACCCTGCATGGCGGCCAGGTATCTCTCATGGTTGGTCTGCTCTCAACGCTGGTCAGCCTGGTGATCGGCGTCACCTATGGCGCGACGGCGGGCTATATTGGTGGGCGCGTGGATGGCTTCATGATGCGCATCGTCGATATTCTTTATGCGATGCCATTTATGTTTTTCGTCATTCTTCTGATGGTCGTGTTTGGGCGCAACCTGTTCCTGATCTTCGTTGCCATTGGTGCGATATCCTGGCTGGATATGGCGCGCATCGTGCGCGGCCAGACGCTCAGTCTCAAACATCGCGAGTTCGTGGAGGCGGCGCGCTCCTTCGGCGCTTCTTCCTTAAGCATCATTCGCCGGCACATCGTGCCCAATCTGCTCGGCGTCGTGACGGTGTACGTTACGCTTACTATCCCGCGCGTTATCCTGGTGGAGTCGTTCCTGAGCTTTCTGGGGCTGGGCGTGCAGGAGCCGCTGACTTCCTGGGGCGCGTTGGTAAACGAAGGCGCACAGGAACTGGAAAGCGCGCCCTGGATGCTGGTGTTTCCTGCAGGGTTCCTCGCCACCACTTTGTTCTGTTTTAACTTCATCGGCGATGGCTTGCGTGATGCGCTGGACCCGAGGGATCGATGACATGCTGTTGCAGGCACAGAATCTGCATGTTCGCTTCGACACTCCGGACGGACCTGTGCACGCCGTCAATGGCCTGGATTTCTCATTGCAAAAAGGCCGCACTCTCGGCATCGTTGGTGAATCAGGTTCGGGCAAGAGCCAGAGTGTCCTGGCGATAATGGGCTTGCTGGCGGATAACGGCAGCGCAAAGGGCAGCGTTTGTCTTGACGGCGAAGAGATTCTCAACTTGCCGGTGTCGCGGCTCAACCGGTTGCGCGGACGCCGCATGGCCATGGTTTTCCAGGACCCCATGACATCCTTAAACCCTTACCTCAGCATCGGCGAGCAAATGAGCGAGGTTTTGCGCCTGCACCAGGGCATGGGACGAGCCGGCGCAGAGCAGCGCTGTCTCGAGATGCTTGACGCAGTACATATTTCCGACCCGGCCACGCGGCTTGCGCGCTATCCTCACGAGCTCTCCGGCGGTATGCGCCAGCGCGTCATGATCGCGATGGCGCTGTTATGCGATCCCGATCTGCTGATTGCTGACGAACCGACCACTGCGCTGGATGTCACGGTCCAGGCGCAAATTCTCGACTTGCTAACGGAACTGCAGGCGCAATTTGGCACAGCGATCATTCTGATTACCCATGATCTGGGCGTGGTGGCCGGAAGTTGCCACGATGTTCTGGTGATGTATGGCGGCCAGGTTATGGAGCATGGGCCGGTCGACGCGATCTTTTACACACCCCGGCACCCATACACCCGCAGCTTGCTAAGCTCGATACCCTCATCGCAAGGAGCCGCGGTGGGACAACTCAAAGTGATCCCGGGCAATCCGCCCGACCTGCGGTTGTTGCCACGCGGTTGTCCCTTTTTCGAACGCTGCGGGCAGCGCTTCGATATCTGCAGGCTCGAAAGACCTGCAAGGCACAAAGTCGGCGCAGCGCACGAAAGTGCCTGTCACCTGGAGAGCGCCACATGAGCGAACCGGTGCTTTCAGTGAACGAACTTACGGTGGATTTTCGCTTGCCGGGCAAGGGATTCCTGGCGCGGCCAAGGCGCCTGCGAGCAGTCGACGATGTCAGTTTCGAACTTGCGCGGGGCGAGACCCTGGGTGTGGTGGGCGAGTCTGGCTGTGGCAAGTCGACGCTGGCCCGCGCCATTCTGGGCCTGGTGCCGGCAAGCTCCGGCGTAATTACGTTCATGTCGAAGCCGCTCTCCGACACAGACAAAAAGACTATGCGCCGCAGTCGCCGCGAGCTGCAGCTGATTTTCCAGGACCCGCTGGCCTCGCTTAACCCACGGATGAGTGTGCGCAACATCATAGCTGAGCCCTTGCGCACGCATTATCCGGACATGCTGCGCAAAGACCGGGAATCAAGAGTCGACAGGGCCATGCAACAGGTTGGCCTCAGCCAGGAACACCAGAACCGTTATCCACACGAATTTTCTGGTGGGCAATGTCAGCGGATCGGCATCGCCCGAGCGCTGGTGCTGGAGCCTCGCGTAATTATTTGTGACGAGCCCGTCAGTGCGCTGGATGTCTCGATTCGCGCCCAGATCATCAACCTGCTGGTCACGCTGCGTGACCAGCTTGGCTTGTCGCTGGTATTTATCGCACACGACCTGAGTGTGGTCAGACATATCAGCGATCGCGTGATGGTCATGTACCTGGGGCGCGCGGTCGAGCACGCGCAGTCCAGCGTGCTATTCGATACGCCGTTACACCCTTACACGCGTGCCCTTATTGCCGCAGTGCCCGAGGCCGACCCAAGGCGCCAGCGTAGCCGCAAACCCGAGGCACTGAGCGGTGAGGTACCGTCACCGCTCGATCCGCCCTCGGGTTGCGCATTCCGCACTCGTTGCCCATGGGCCGCCAAAAAATGTGCTGCATCCGTGCCATTCATGCGCCCGTTTGGCGACAGCGAAGTGGCATGTCACCGCCTGGAAGAAATCCCGGTCGCAAAGCTCCCGGCCTAGAACGCCAGTGGCACAGGCATTGGCTGGCCGTTCACTGTCAGCAGGCCGCCCTTGAGTGCGGCGTCCATGACAAGGTAATCGTCGCTGCGCATCAGCAGGCCGGCGCTGATCAATCCCTGAATCTGTGCATGCGCATTGGGATTCAGCACAGCGAGGCGATTGGTAAGCGCTTCGGGCATGCGCAGGTTCACCGTTCCATCCAGGCCCAGAATAAATGCCCCGAGGGCCGCCGGCTCCGTGGCGGGAAAACTGAGTCGCGCAGTTATAGACACCGCACCGTCAGGCGTGCCAAAGCTCAATTCCCGCAAGGTAAGCTCAGGGCCCGCAGCCAGGAGCGCGGAGAGCAGTGGCAAGGCGGCGCTCATTTGCGCCGTATCCATGCCGGGCTGCATAGCAAGGTCTTGCATGGTTTGTGCAATTTCGCCCAACGCGACGGCATCGAGCCCACTTACGTTGCCGCTGAGCCTGATCGGGCCGCCCTGCCACCCGGCGAACTCTATACGGTCAATGGCCAGGATGACGTCTTCGGTGACTTGTTCATCTGCAACACTGATAGTCGCATCCCAGGTCATTTTGCCCATGCTCATGACACCTTGGTCACCGCCCGCAATATGCATGCCACCGAAGCTGCCATTTTGCCGACCCGCCCAAAAGCCGTAGCTGGTACGCCGCTGGTTTCCATCGAACAGCAATTCTCCGGTACGCAACTGAAAGTGCGGCATGTTCAGTTCGAAGCTGCCAATCTGGCCAATAAACTCGAGGTCATCGAGGGAGGAGGTGAAGCGGGTGTCCATTTTCATACCCGTCCAGGTGGCAGTGCCGGTTTGGCCATCTTCATCTAATGGCATCGTTACCTTGCCGATGTCGACGGTGTTTGTGTGCCGGCCGAACAGCCCCAGGCGGGTGCTGATGTCGCCGGGGGCCGGCGCTGCTTCACCGTCCGGGCCGATAAGGGTTACGTTGTCGACGCTGTGCGCAAGCGCCGGTGCCATGGATACACCCTCGCGGGTCCAGGCAGCGAAAAAAATGGGACCATGAAAAATCTCGGCCTGGCTTTCGAGCACCGGCAGCACCGGTGCTTCGCCGTGTTCGCTGCCTTCGTCGTCGAGCGCCTTGGTCAGGAGCGCAGCATCGATCTGCAACCTATATCGCGCCGTGGAACTGAACCAACCGCGTTCATACTCCTGTACTGACCATCGCAATCCCGGCGCGGCGGAAGCGGCGTTGGCAGATATTTTTCTGAAATGGTTTTCTGCCATTACGCCTACGGCACCGGGCGCTAAGAGCAACAGCAGTGCGACGGCAACAAGAATGACAATGACAATTTTCTTCATGGCCGGATCCTGAAATCGAGGTTAGGCAGCCGGGGGATGCTAGCATAGGCCCTGACAGCGGGAGGGCGGCCAATGACAAGCATCAAAGACTTCGACCTTGCGGACATCCACACGGGTGAAAATCTCCTTGGCAAGCTGGGTGGCAAAGCGGTGCTGCTGGTCAACGTCGCCAGCGAATGCGGCTATACGCCGCAGTATGCCGAACTGGAGTCTCTGCACCGCGATCTTTCGGGGCATGGCTTCTCCGTGCTGGGCGTGCCCTGCAATCAATTTGGGGCGCAAGAGCCTGGCAGCGACCCGGAGATAGCGCAATTCTGCAGTTCCCGTTTCGATGTGACATTTCCGATGAGCACAAAAGTAGAGGTCAACGGTGCCGGGCGCCACCCCTTATATGCCTGGCTAACTGCTCCTGAACAGGGTTTTCCCGGTGACATCTCCTGGAACTTCGAGAAATTCCTGATAGACAGCAACGGCAGGCCTCGCGCGCGCTATGCGCCAGGCGTTTCACCCCGAGACAATGACTTGCTGCGTGATATAGCGGAGCTGCTACCCGACTAGGGATTCACCACGAGATCAAAAACCGCGTTTACCTGTGCCCGCAGCTTGATCTCGCCAACTTCGTAACTCTGTTCGGCGTCGGCAGCTTCCATCATCATGGCGCGCGCCATTGGCACAGGCGGCCGCGGCGGACTGATCGCGCCCGCCTGGATGGTGCGCACGGGTCCCAGCGTTGCACCGAGGGTCATGGCCAGCACTTCAGCATTGCGTCGTGCATCTTCTGCAGCGCGTTTCAGGGCGACGCGCTGCAATTCATCTTCCCGGCTTGACCGAAAATACGGTCCGGTGACCTGGTTGACGCCGAGGTCAGTGGCACGCTCCATGAGCGGACCCAGCTTTTCGAGATCTTTGAGTTCGACGTGAATCTGCCGCGCTACGTAGTAACCGATCAGGCGCCGCTTGCGCGTTGCGTTGTTCCAATCGTATTCAGGGCGAATCGTAAGCTGTGACGTGTTGAGAGATTCCTTACTGATGCCCATTTTCCGCGCAAGCTCGAGAAACTCGCTGACAGTCCGGCTAACCTGGTCCCGGGCGGTCTGCAACTCCCGCGTGCGCGTTTCCACACCCATCGTAAGAGCTGCCTCATCAGGCACGACGGTAACCTCACCGTCGCCGCTCACCGAAACTTCGCGTCGCTGCTCTTCCGCCAACGCCAGCGGCGTCATGAAAGTCATTGTCACCAAAGCGATTGGGAAAATTCGCTCAATCATTTCGAAACTCCTTTGCGAATGCTTGAATCAGACCAGTGCGGCGCTCGCGGGTTCCTGCCGGGCCGTCACCGTGCAACAATAGCAAAGCTCTTTCGGCCGGATATTGAAGTAAATGAAGCCCGAAGAATTCATCCAGAACATGGGCCACGGCATTTACGCGGTAGACACGGGTTACGTGAGACCGGGCGCCGACGCCAGCCATATAATTATCGAAAATTCCCGCGCGGCGTTCGTCGATACCGGTACCTCGAACTCGGTGCCGCGCCTTCTGGCCGCGCTGGAGCACCTTGGCATCAAGACCGACCAGGTCGATTTTGTTTTTGTCACTCACGTTCATCTCGATCATGCCGGCGGTGCCGGCCTGCTCATGCAGTCCTTGCCTGCGGCCACATTGATTGTGCATCCGCGCGGTTCCCGGCACATGACAGACCCGGTAAAACTGATCGAAGGCACCAGGGCAGTTTATGGAATGGCGGAGTATCGCCGCCTTTACGGCGAGATACCCGCCGTACCCGCCAAGCGCGTTCGCGAGGTGGCGGACGGTGAACAGATCACGCTTGGTCAGCGAAAGCTCGAGTTCATTCACACTCGCGGTCATGCGGATCATCATTACTGCATTGTCGATCCCCTGGCGCGGGCCATATTTTCCGGCGACGCTTTTGGTGTCTCATACCGGGCAACCGATACTGAGCGGGGCGCCTTTATTTTTCCAACCACGACACCCGTGCATTTCGATCCTGATGCAGCCCATGAATCAATTGACCGGATCATGAGCTACCAACCTGAAATGATCTTCCTGACCCACTACAGCAGGGTCACAGACCTCAAGCGTCTCGCCGGCGACCTGCATAAAGACATCGATGCGTTTGCGAAAATTGCGGAGCGCTGCGAGGACTCTGAAGATCGAATGCAAATAATCGCCGACAGGATCCGCGACTACCTGTGGCGCAGGTTGACCGCACATGGCTTCGAGGGCAGCGACCGGCAGCGCGAGGACATACTGGGCATGGACATCGAACTCAATGCCATGGGTCTCGACGTCTGGCTGTCGCGTATGACCGCCGCCTGAGGAGACTGATCATGGAGCATTTCAAAGCCTTTCGAATTCACCAGGACGGCAAGAACATACGCGCGCACTTCGAGGATCGCCAGATTTCAGATCTTGGTGACCGGCCGGTGCTGGTGCGGGTGCGCTACTCGGGCATTAACTACAAAGATGCACTGGCGGCAACCGGTGCCGGCAAGATATTGCGTGCTTTCCCCCTTACCGGTGGCATCGACCTGGCTGGCGAGGTCGTCGAAAGCGCGGACACGCGGTATCGCGAGGGGCAGAAAGTACTCGTCACCGGCTGCGGCCTCGGTGAGGACGTGGACGGCGGCTATTCGGAATACGCACGCGTCGACGGCGACTGGATCATTCCGGTACCCGACGGTCTCGATGTGCGCGATGTGATGACTTTGGGGACGGCGGGATTTACGGCGGCACTCGCCATAAACAGGATGGAACGCAATGGCCAGAATCCTGACCGCGGACCCGTGGTGGTAACCGGCGCAAGCGGCGGTGTAGGCAGTCTTGCGGTGGACATGCTCACCGGTGCCGGATACGAGGTCATTGCGATCAGCGGCAAGGCAGACGCCACGAGCTGGCTGCAGCGGCTCGGCGCCACCAGGATCATGGACCGAGGCGAGATTGAATTTGGCCACCGCCCGCTGGAGGCGGCGCTTTGGGGCGGCGCTATCGATAACGTGGGCGGCGAGGTACTTGCCTGGTTGACTCGCACCGTGAACTGGTGGGGCAATATTGCCAGTGTTGGTCTCGCGGGCGGCCACGAACTGAATACCACGGTTATGCCTTTCATTTTGCGTGGCGTCAGCATTCTGGGCATCAACTCTGTAAAGACGCCGCGTGACGAGCGCAAACTTATATGGGGACGGATCGCGGATGATTTACGTCCGCGCCATCTCGACGCTATCCGCACGCGGGAAATCGATTTCGACGATTTACCAGGCGCGTTCGACGCCTACCTTGAGGGAGCAGTTCGCGGGCGCACCGTCGTGCGAATCACCGGCTAGGCGCCATCCTGCATCTGCCTGGAAATTCGCAATTTCATAGACTTGATTTGTTGCTTGCTGGTTTCGGGGTCTTTTTCAGCGTCTCTCAATTCCATCAGCTTGGCGGGCAGCGAAGACCCGGCCAGCCATTTCTGGGCCGCGGCCCATTCCTCTTTTTCCTCGTCGGGTTCAGCGAGCAAAGCAGGATCGCCGGCAACAATGGCAGCCTTGTGCTTGCAAAACCGGCCCAAGGCACCGGCGGGGCAGTCGCAGAATACCGAGACCTTGTTGTCCTGCCCCAGTACTTCGATGCGGTATGGGCGCTTGCGGCTGCTCGCAATGACACTGAGTTCGACACTTTGTTCCAGCATGTCTTAATTGTACGCTGCGCCTGGTGATGGTGGGGGCAGGAAACCAAAAAAAATCTCTGGCTAGGGTAAAATGCCGCCCCCGATCTAGCTGCTTACAGGTTCTGCCGTCCCCACCAGGAGAGCTGCCATGAGTCACAACAAGTCGGCCGGCGAGCGTTTTCGGGCGGCCCTCGCACAGGAGCAGCCGCTGCAACTTGTAGGCACTATTAATGCCTATACGGCGCTGCTGGCAAGGCGAGCGGGTTTTCGCGCCATCTATCTTTCGGGCGGCGGCCTCGCCGCTAATTCACTTGGCATGCCGGATCTCGGCATCAGCACGATGGAAGACGTGATCACCGACATCCGCCGGATCACCGATGCCAGCGAGCTACCTTTAATGGTGGACGCCGATGTTGGCTGGGGCGGCGCGTTTAATATTGCTCGTACAGTCAAGAGCTTCATAAAGGCAGGCGCTGCCGGCATGCATATCGAGGACCAGGCGGGCAACAAGCGCTGCGGCCACAGGCCGGGCAAAGCCATAGTCAGTAAGGCAGAAATGGTGGATCGTGTTAAGGCCGCCGTTGATGCGCGCGCAGACGACAGTTTTGTAATCATGGCGCGAACTGATGCGCTGGCGGTGGAAGGTATGGACAGCGCTGTAGAACGAGCGCAAGCCTTTGTCGATGCCGGCGCAGACATGATTTTTCCTGAAGCCATGCGCACCCTGGAGCAATTTCGAATATTCAAGGAGGCGGTCGGTGTGCCCATACTGGCCAACATTACCGAGTTCGGGCACACACCGTTGTTTACCAGGGACGAGCTGGCTGGCGCAGGTGTCGACATAATTCTTTATTGCTGTGGCGCCTATCGCGCCATGAACAAGGCCGCTCTCACGGTATATGAAGCGATCCGCAAGGATGGCACACAAAAGGGCGTTCTCGACATCATGCAAACACGCGACGAACTTTACGAAATACTGGGCTATCACGATTTTGAGCATAAACTCGATGAACTGTATGCAAGAGATAAGGACTAGAGCACGGGGCCACTGACATGAGTGACAAAAACAAATCGGGCGGTTTGCGCGGAATTACTGCCGGAACTACGAGCATTTGTACCGTAGGAGCCAGCGGCGATGGGCTGCACTACCGCGGCTACGATGTAGAGGACATGGCAGAACGTGGCAGTTTCGAAGAAGTTGCGCATCTACTTTTATATGGGGAGTTGCCTGACCGCAGCCAGCTTGATGCCTACCGCAGTCGACTAAAGAGTTATCGCGGCCTGCCGGCCAAGCTCAGGAAAGTGCTGGAGAGCATCCCTGCGACAGCGCACCCGATGGATGTTCTGCGAACCGGGTGTTCGATGTTGGGCAATCTCGAGTCCGAAGGCGATTTTTCCAACCAGGACAAAGTGGCAGATCGCTTACTTGCAGCCACGCCCTCCATCATGGCGTACTGGTATCGTTTTGCTCATAACGATCAGCGAATCGAAACAGAAACCCAGGACGACACCATGGCGGGGCACATTTTGCGCATGATCACGGGTAAGGAGCCGCCGGATACGCACCGTCGATACATGGATGTTTCGCTTATTCTGTATGCGGAGCATGAATTCAATGCGTCCACTTTTACTGCTCGGGTAATTGCGGCAACGTTGTCGGACATGCATTCGGCAGTAACCGGCGCAATCGGCGCCTTGCGCGGCCCATTGCACGGGGGCGCCAATGAGGCGGCCATGGAGCTGATCGAGAAATTCAAAACACGCGATCAGGCCATCGCGGGCGTCAAAGCCATGCTCGATCGCAAGGAAAAAATCATGGGGTTTGGCCACGCCGTGTACAAGAAGAAAGATCCGCGTAACGCGATCAACAAAAGATGGTCGAAGAAGCTTTCCGAAGGTGCAGCAGATGCTTATCTGTACGATGTTTCTGACGCCATTGAGCAAGTTATGCGCGACGAAAAGAATCTGTTTGCCAACGCCGATTTTTTCAGCGCCTCGGCTTATCATTTTATGGGCATACCAACGCCGTTGTTTACACCATTGTTTGTGTGCTCCCGTACCAGCGGCTGGTGTGCGCATATCAAAGAGCAACGCGCGCATAACAAGTTAATCCGCCCGGGCGCCGAGTACGTTGGGCCCGCTCCACGCGCGTTTCCAGCGCTCGCAGATCGCGACTAAGTAAACAAGAACACTCAACAAGAAGGAACAAGAGCATGTCTGGTGCAGATATACGCGTTGCCAACAGACCGGACCCGGACGAAGAGCTGGTCGCGATTGCCGAATATGTAACCGGCTTCAAGGTGGATGGTGATGCGGCGCGCAGCACAGCGCGCTACTGCCTGATGGACACGCTGGCCTGCATGTTCCAGGCGCTGGACTATCCGGCCTGCACAAAATTGCTCGGTCCGGTGGTGCCAGGGGCCACCCTGCCGGGCGGCGCGCGGGTGCCAGGCACCTCCTATGAACTGGAGCCCGTACATGCCGCCTTTAACATCGGCGCACTGGTGCGCTGGCTGGATTTCAACGACACCTGGCTGGCTGCGGAGTGGGGTCATCCATCGGACAATCTGGGTGCGATCCTGGCGGTTGCCGACTATCTGAGTCGCAAGAACGTAGTAGAAGGCAAGGACTCCCTGGTCATGGGGGACGTGCTGACGGCAATGATCAAGGCCCACGAAATCCAGGGCGTGATCGCACTGGAAAACAGCTTCAACCGGGTGGGGCTTGATCACGTTCTACTGGTGCGCATTGCCTCAACCGCGGTAGCAACGCATATGCTGGGCGGCGATCGCCATACCATAGTCAATGCCGTTTCCAACGCATTTATTGATGGCGGTGCCCTGCGCACTTACCGGCACGCGCCTAACACTGGCTCGCGCAAGAGCTGGGCTGCCGGGGATGCGACCAGTCGTGCGGTGCGCCATGCGCTGATCGCGCTGACCGGGGAAATGGGTTATCCATCGGCGCTTTCTGCCAAGACCTGGGGCTTTTCCGATGTGTTGTTCAAGGGCCGGCCGCTTTCCTTCTCACAGCCCTACGGCAGCTATGTCATGGAGAATGTGCTGTTCAAGATTTCATATCCCGCTGAGTTTCACGCTCAGACAGCGGTCGAAGCCGCGATGAAACTGCATTCACAGGTGAAGGACCGCCTGGATGACATTGACCAGATTGCCATCGAGACCCAGGAGCCCGGTGTGCGCATCATCGACAAGATCGGGCCGCTGGACAATCCTGCCGATCGCGACCACTGCCTTCAGTACATGGTGGCTGTGCCGCTGATTTTCGGCCGGCTGACCGCCGCAGATTACGAGGATGATGTTGCCAACGATCCGCGCATCGATACCCTGCGCAGCAAGATGCAGGTAACCGAGAACAAGACATTTACCGAAGAGTATTTTGCTGCCGACAAACGCTATATCGGCAACGCCATACAGGTGCACTTTACAGACGGCACCGCCACCCAACGCGTACATGTAGACTATCCGATTGGCCATCGCAAGCGCCGTGAAGAAGGCATTCCCATGCTCATCGACAAATTCAGGACCAGCATCACAGGCAAGTTATCCGCCAGCCAGGTCGAAAGTCTTAACGAACTGTTCGATGACCAGGAAAGGCTCGAACGATTTCCGGTCACCGAGTTCATGTCGTTCCTGGTGCGCTGAAGCCGTCGTCGCCACAACGTGACGAAGGGGAACGCGAGCCACGCAACGCTGTCTTATTCGTCTCCATGGCTAAATTAAACATTGGAGCCTGCGCATGAGGGGTGCTTTCTGGTCCAGGGCGCGCGTGCCGTTGGCGGCGCTCGCTTTTGTAGGTGCCATCGTTTTCTCGGCGTGGTTCTTTTCGTCGATGAACACCCAGGCGGCTGCTCCGGCGACTCAACCTTCCTATGCCGGCAAAGAGCCGGCCCCGGATTTCCCGACGGGCCTCGACTGGATCAACACGGGCGGCAAGCCGCTGAGCATTGCGGGCTTGCGCGGCAAAGTGGTGTTGCTCGATTTCTGGACCTTCGGGTGTATTAATTGCATCCATATCATTCCTGACCTCAAGAGGCTCGAGTCGAAGTACGGCGATGCACTCACGGTCATTGGCGTGCACAGCCCGAAATTCGATCACGAGAAGAAAACCTCCGCCGTGCGCAAGATCACCATGCGTTATGACCTTGAGCACGCCGTGGTCAATGACAGGGACATGCAGATCTGGCGCCGCTATGGCGCGCGCGGCTGGCCACACCTCGCCCTCATTGACCCGGAAGGGCGACTCATCGGTGCGGTGTCTGGTGAGGGTCATTATGACTTGCTCGATAGGGTTATCGGCGGTGCCATTCGTCAGTTCGAAAAGGCAGGCAAGATCGATCGCGAACCCGTGCCACTGGTGCTGGAGAAAGAGAGTCTCAGAGATTCGCAATTATTGTTCCCCGGGCGTGTGCTTGCCGATGCCGAGGGCAATAGATTATTCATTGCCGACACCAACCATGATCGCATTATCGTAACGACCCTTACCGGCGAGGTCACCGACGTAATCGGCAGCGGTGTCGCTGGTCTGGCTGATGGCGATTTTGATGCCGCGAGTTTCTTCCGGCCGCAAGGGCTCGCGCTGCCAGGAAAAGACGCCTTGTACATCGCCGATACGGAGAATCATGTCATCCGCAAAGCGGATCTAGCGGCAAGAAAGGTAAGCACCGTTGCCGGCGTGGGCCGCCAGGTTTACCAGACCGCCGCAGCAGGACCCGCAGCCAGTACCGGCATGAATTCTCCCTGGGGGCTGCTTTATCACGGCGGTCTTCTGTACATTGCCATGGCCGGTCAGCACCAGCTCTGGATTTATGATCCGGGCGCGGAAGAACTGCGTGAGTACGCGGGCTCGAGGCGCGAAGAACTCAAGGACGGCAAACTGCTGCGAGCTGGATTGAACCAGCCCAGCGGTCTGGCCACCGACGGCGAACTTATTTACATCGCCGACAGCGAGGCGAGTGCTATTCGGGCTGCCGACATAGATCCCGGCGGCAAGCTGGATACGATCGTGGGTACCGGGCTGTTTGATTTTGGCGATGTCGATGGCAAAGGTCGGCGGGTGCGCCTGCAGCACCCCCTGGACCTTGTCTGGTGGCAAGGCAGCTTGTTGGTTGCCGATACGTACAACAGCAAGATCAAGCGCATAAGCCCTTCAAAAAATGAAAGTCGCACCTTCATCGGTCTGGATGCGGGGTTGGACGAGCCAGGCGGGCTCTCGCTGAGCGGCAATCAGCTGTTTATTGCGGATACCAATAATCACCGCATACTGGTCACCGACCTCGTCGCAGCAAAGACCCGCGAATTTACTTTAACCGACCCCTTGGGCTTGCTTATAACGCCTAAAATCTTAAAACATGCTGATAAATGAGGCTATCATCGGGAAAATCGCAAAACCCCCTGCTTGCGCTATGATTGCGACCCCCAGGCCTCTGCCGCCGAACACAGACCCTCCATGACGCCTGCCAGGGCATTAATTCCCCTTTGACCTAAGGGGCCATTTAGGGCCTCGCCCAACCCGCACTACGCGGCAACTGCAATTCTTAGCCCAATTTTGGCAAACCGCCCTCAAGTTACTGACAAATCATAAATTTCGGTGACAAAAAACGTCACATCTGGACCACACACGATGAAGAGACGATTACCCATCCCTTTGGCCATGTGCCGATGATCTCGAAAACCTTTTTCCCTCAATGGGTTACTGAAGCCTGAAGCTGTGAATCCAGTCACGGCATGATTCTTGCTTAACTGGTTAAGGTGTAGCCCGTATACACGGGCACAAACGAAACGGGAATGAACCCGGGCAGTCACCAGGGCAATTCGGGCCCAAACCGGGACGGCTGCACAGAGGGAGGCTGAAATTGGTTCAGCATAGTTGGGACAACAAGCGCCAGTCGGCGAGTCGGCACAGCGGACTTACGGTTTCGAAGCCAGGATTTTTTTCTTGAAGGCATTCAGGAATAAACTCCTGGCCTTCGCGTTGGCGACGTGCGTGTTCGCTTGCCAGCCGGCGTTCGCGGCTGCCTTTCTCGTCAACAGCACCGTAGACGCCGTGGATCTGGTCCCGGGCGATGGCGTTTGCGACGCAGGCGGCGGCGCCTGCTCCCTGCGCGCAGCAGTCATGGAGACCAACGCGCTCGGGACGGTGGATGTCATTACCCTCCCGGCGGGCATCTACAATCTAACTCGCCTCGGCGTCCTCGACGATGTTGCCAGCACCGGGGACCTGGACATTGCAGGGGACCTGACCATCAACGGCGCGGGCCCGGGGGTTTCCATCGTTGACGGACAGGACGCGGACAGGGTATTCGATGTCCTGCTTTCTGCGCCGCTGCTTAACGTCGAGTTCAGCAATTTCACTATCCGCAATGGGCACACCAAGGATGGTACCGGAACCACCAAATTCACCGGCGGCGCCATCCGAACAGAAGGAAACCTGACCTTAACCGACATGGAAATTCGGGATAACATCGCGGAGCAGGGCGGCGCGCTCGAGCTCGACGAAAGTGCAACCACCCTAGCTATCCTGAGAACGACGTTTTCAGGGAATCAAAGCGTTAATCGCGGTGGCGCCATCGATATTCGTGCCGAGCCGGGCACCGTGCTAATCACCAATTCAACATTCAGCGGAAACACTGCGTTAAACGAGGGTGGTGCGATCAGGCATCACTCGGATACGGGCAGCCTGAGCCTCACAAATGTCACCTTCGCAAACAATACTGCGCCTGCCGCCGGGGGCAGTGATCTCAGGGTTAAAGGGAATAGTTCCCCGGTCAGCGTTGTCAACACTATTTTTTCCAGCGACGCTACAAATAACTGCAGCATCGATACGCCGGCGGCGTTTGTGTCCCAGGGTTTCAACCTTGACACCGGCAACACCTGCGATCTGACAGATCCCAATGACATCATCAACGGCACGGCCAACCTCGGGCCGCTGCAAGACAATGGCGGGCCGACCCCCACCCATGCGCTGCTGGTCGGCAGTGATGCTGTCGACGCCGGCGACTCTTCGGTTTGCGTAGCCCCCGATAACAACACGGATCAGCGGCTGTTTGTGCGGCCGGTTGGTGCAGCGTGTGATATCGGGGCCTACGAAGCCGCCCTGAACGAGGTCAGTGGCACCGTGTGGGAAGATGTCAACGGTGACTCCAGTCTCGCCGATGGCGTGCGTGCGCCCAATGTTCGAGTTCGCCTGTATTCGGACCTTAACGATAATGGTGTTATCGACGCGGGCGACGTGTTTGCCGGCGAAACGACCACTGACGTAAACGGCGACTATTCCCTGTTCTCGGTGCCCGGCGGCGGCGGTAAGTTCCTGGTTGCCGTGGATTCCAAAACCATTATCCCGTCGTCCGGCTTCAACTTCGGTGCCAGCCAGGCCGATGTCTGGGCCCAGCAAACCTATGGTGACGATCCCTCTACGACTTTGCTTGATCTGGCGTCACGCTTCGGTGGCCGGACACCAGCAACGTCCGACGCAGTCGATCCGGGAAATACGTCTATCGCAGCAAACGAATATCAGCATCTCGGGCGCGTGGATCTCTCGGGTGGTGATGTGACGGGCGTCGATTTCGGTTTTTCATTCAACGTGGTTACCAATGTCGATGATGGCGATGACGACGCAGGCGCCGCACGCACGATCCAGGGCTCATTGCGCCAATATCTTCAGAACGCCAACGCACTGGCTGGCGGTAATGCCATGCGCTTTGTCCCGGTCGTTGCAGCCAACAGTGGAACTTGGTGGACAGTGACGCTGGCGTCGATACTGCCAACGCTTACCAATGCGGGGACCACCGTAGATGGCAGGGCTTATGATTTTGTCGACGGTGTGACGGTGCGCGACTTGAACGCGGGTGAATGGGTACACCCGATCCTGATCGGGAAGGCCGTAGGCACCGGAGCAGACGGGCGCGAGGCCACCGGAGATGAGCCCTTGCTGCCGAGCTATTTCAACCCGGAACTGGAAATTGACGCGGCCGCCACCGGCAACCCGCTGCAGATTCAGGCGACCAACACGACGGTCCGCAGGATTGCGATTTTCAATGCCGCGAACGGGACGCTTCGCGTCAACGGCGGCAGCGGAAATCTCATCGAGCAAAACTTCGTGGGGCTGCGCGCAGACGGCAGCGACCCGGGTGCAGGACAACGGAGCGCGGAAGGCATCGTGCTGGATGCCGGCGCGGCCAATGTTCTGGATAACCTGGTGGCCTACCTGAGTGAGACCGGGATCAAAACCCGCGTGCAGTCTCTGATACAGGGCAACGAAGTTTATTCCACGGGCCTGATCGGGGATTTCAGCGACGGTATCACCCTGGAAGGTTCTATCGGCCAGGCTATCACGGTGCGCCAGAACCGGGTGTATTCCTCGAGTTCGACGGGCATCGAAACCTGGCAGGCGCCGGGACCCTTTACCATCGAAAACAATACGGTGATGCAGTCGGGCCGGAGCGGCAATGCGGAGACGGCCGGGCTCCGGGTATTCGGTGACAATTCCGTGGTGCAGTACAACGTGGTGGCCGACAATGCGGGTAACGGCATTGTGGTGCCCTATGTCACCAGCATCGGCAATAACTCCGAAGGCAATCGCATCAGCCGTAACGCTGTGTACGCAAACGGTTTACTGGGTATCGATCTCGACCAGACTAATACTGCGGCTGCCGACAATCCCAACGGTGACGGTGTCACCCAGAACGACGGCGCGACTGTAGCCACGGACCAGAACATCGGCATCGATTTCCCGGTGCTGGACCAGGCCGGCAGCGACGGCAGCAACCTGACGCTGACCGGTTTCGCACGTCCCGGCGTGGTGATCGAATTGTTCATTTCCGATGGTGACCCCAGCGGTTTCGGCGAAGGGCAGACTTATCTGGTGACCCTGACCGAGGGCGGCACCGGTGCCGGGGGTGACGACGGCTTTGCCGACCTTGATGCAGGCACCGGAAGCTACAGTAATCCCTTCAATGGCCTCAACCAGGGCGCCGATCCCGCCGCCAACCGTTTTCGCTATTTCATACCGCTGGCAAGCCTGCCCGGGGTGGGGGTCGGTAGCGTGCTGACGGCCACTGCCCGTGACGGTACGGGTAACACCAGTGAATTCAGTGGCCAGAGCACGGTTGCCACCACCTACAGTATTTCCGGGACCGTTTATCACGACGCGAACGCCAATGGCGCGCTAGACGTGGACGAGCTGGGACTGGGCAATCAGGGCTGGGTGAAATTGATCGACACCACGACGGGCAATGTCATCGCCGTCGTACAACCTGACTTCGACGAGCCTGATTACACGGGTAATTTCACTTTCGCCGGGCTTACCAACGGCGACTATGAATTGATCGTCGATGACAATGCGGATCCGGCGGACAGTACCGCTACCGCGCCATACAACTGGGCGTTTCAAAACCCCGCTCCAGGTGCTTACCCGATACCGGTAACGATCGCCAACGCCGATGTCACGGGCCAGGAATTTGGCCTGATCTTCGATATCGTCGCGCCCTGTGCCTGCGGTACCGGTGACGGCAATTTTACCCAGGTGGGTATCACCATCGATGGCAACATGGTGGACTGGGCGGCGCCGCTCAGTGACCTGGACAATAACGCTTGCGATGAGGTTGGGGCGGGTGATCGCGATAATCCTGTGCAGTCGACCGGGCGCGACATGGTGCGGGTTACGGTGACCTTCGATGCTACGCGCTTTTACATGTTCACCGAGCGCGCGGCTTCCACGAACAATACCCAGAATTACATTTATTACGGCGACACCAACAACAACGGTCTCATGCAGGACGGCGAGCCGGTGCTGGTGGCGGAATGGAGCGGCAATACCGGCAACGTCGTTTTCGAGCGCTATACCTATATTGCGGTGGATCCGGTGTTTGGCGATCGCATGGCGGATGCCAATGGATTCGCCGACGGCTACGCACTGCCCGGCTATCTGAACTTCGTCGAGACATTGCCCGCAGCCGATGCTGTCGGCGCAACCAGCGGTCCCGGCGACGGCATCCAGATGGAATGGGCCATCGACTGGACCAAACTGGGCGTGCCGGCCGGGACAGCGATTTCCTGGCACACCTCATCCACTAATTCGAACTCATACGAGAACCCGAATTTCCCCAACCAGGTCGACGACAATATGGGCGGCTGCGGCGGCCAGTGCGCGGGTTCCAATCAGTTTGCCGGCATCGATCCCAACCCGGTGGATGTGGTGCCCGGCAGCACCACCTACCTGGTGCACCAGTTCACCAACACCGGCAACGGCATCGACCGCTTCGATCTCGAGTCCAGTCACGCCGGCGCCTGGGCCCCTGTTTCCTATGCCTATTACCAGGACCTGGGCACCGTAGGGCAGTTCGATCCAGCGGATGTGCTGCTGACGGATACCGATGGCGACAGCATCCCTGATACCGGTGTGCTGGCGGCGGGCGAGACATTTGACCTGCTGGTGGCGGTCACCTTGCCCGGGCCGCCCGCCGCCGGTACCACAACCGTGACCACTACGGCGGAGTCGAATTTCCAGCCTGGTTGCGGCGCGCTCCTGACACCGCCCAAGGGCAGCATTGACGATATTCTCAATATCCCGGGCGTGGACATCACCGTCACCAAGACTGATGGCAACGTGTCGGCAACGCCTGGATTACCGATCATCTACACCATCAACGTCACCAACAATGGGCCCGATGATGCAAGCGGGGTACAGATAGCAGACACATTTGATCCCGCGGTCTTCAATGTTGCTACCGTCAGCTGGAGTTGCGGCGTGGTGGGCGCTGGCTCATGCGCGGATCCCGGACCCACCAATGGCAATATCGCCACCACCGTGGATCTGGCCAGCGGCTCTGTGGCCACGTTCACCGTGAACGCACCAACCTTGCCGGGCGCTACCGGTACAGTGAATAACACCGCCACTGCGACGGTGGTCAATGAAACGGAGACCGTCCCCGGTGACAACAGCGGTACCGACAACGACACGGTGCTGAATCCCCAGGCCGACCTGTCGCTGGCCAAGACCGTTGACAACGCCTCGCCCCAGGCAGGCGACACTATAGTCTTTACCCTCACGTTGACCAGCGCCGGACCGAGCAACGCGACCAACGTCACGGTAAACGACCCGCTGCCGGCGGGATACACGTATCAAAGCGACGACGGCGGTGGCAGCTATGTACCAGGAACCGGTGTATGGACCGCGGGCACGGTGGCAGCCGCCGCCTCCACCGCACTGAACATTACTGTGACAGTAAACGCCGCAGGACCCTACGCAAACGTCGCGGAAGTGACTGCATCAGATGCCAGCGACCCCGATTCGATTCCTGGCAATGGTGACCCGGGCGAGGACGATTACTCGAGTAATACGCCGGCCGTGAATTTTCCGCCCGTCGCCAACGATGACGGCGCAACGACCCCGACCGACACACTGGTAGCGATTGATGTGCTGGCCAATGACACCGATGCCAACGGTGATCCACTGACCATTACCCTGGTGGACAACCCCACCGCCAACGGTGGCACGGCCAGCATCAATGACAGCGGTACCCCAGGCGATCCGTCCGATGACTTTATCGATT
>JBFGOQ010000001.1:0-128481 GCA_041565075.1 Gammaproteobacteria bacterium | reverse complement strand
CGGATGTGCCGACCGCCCAGCCGTTACCGTAACCCTGGTGATCGGTAGTACGACCACTGGCGATGGGCAGGCGGCTGTGGTAATTCACAAAGTAGAAGCCAAATTCCGTCCCACCAAGAAACTCCGTGTAATAACGCAGGTTAATGCCATACTGGCCCTGGTCATCGGGACGCGGACTGGTGGTGCGTTCTACATTGAGGAAGTCGCCCTCCGGCACGCCACCAAAACCCAGCATGACGAACTTGGCACCGGTGGCGCCAATGTCCGAGGCACCGAAATAACTGCCGGTCGGATCAGGGATAGTGTGATCCCAGCGCAGCTGATAGAAAGCTTCGGCGCTCAGGTTGTCGGTGAGGCCGATATTGCCGGACACCATGGGCACCGGCAGCAGTGCCTCGCGCAGCTCGCCACCCGGGGTGCGGATTGCACTCACGTCGATCGGATTGATCGTATTGATACTGTTCTGAATAAAGGTGCTTTCGCCCCAGCTCAGCACCATCTGGCCGGCACGAAGCTCGGCCGGCATGTTGCCAATGTCGAAATTGATCCAGCCATAGGCATCCAGCAGGCGCACATCTGAGCCGACAAGTTCCAGGACTTCGGGATCCAGGGCTGTGCGATCCCTGGGGCCACCGTTTTCGTTCTCGGTGTCGTAGAAATATGATCCGCGGGCGAAGAAGCCGATATTTTCATAGGCCAATTCGATTTCACTGACGACCTTGAACACATTACTGATGGTGCCCTTGTCGTAATTGAGATTGCCATCGTCGCTGTTGACACCAAATGCAGTGCCACCGTTCGCAATGCCGATCAGGGCAGGATCCCGGTTCTCGACACGCCATGCGTTACCCCAGGAAAGTGTCGTATCCCAACTGCCGGTAATGGTGCCGTCCTTGAACTCGAACTGGATGGCCTGGGCCGGTGTGGCAAACAGCAAACTGGCAAGGAGTCCTGCACCGAGAGCTTGCATCATGCGGGCAAGCCCGTTCGCCGGCTTGTTATTCATAATTTTCCTCCATCGAGATCGCACGAATTCTTGTCTGGCTTCTTTTCTAATTCTGCCGGACCGGGAAGGCCCGGACAGGAGGTTGGAGCAGACGGTGAAACGCTTAACAACCGCTCTCTCACCGCCCCCCTGGCAGCACCATCCGGCGGCCTGCAAATCGAGTATAAACGGGTTTTTTGGAAAAAGAATTGTGCATTGCACACAAGGTTTCCAAGATGTGGTTTTGTGGCAACAATTTACCCGGAGACCGCTACAAGGCTGGACTTGATGACGTTGCTGATGGCCCCGATACGGGGACTTCCGATACCCAGGCGGTGGCGTCAGTCCTGAGCCTGGCTGGTATCCAGTTCGCCCAGCTCTGCCTCACCGGCCCGGATGATTTTCATCATGTTGGTGCCGCCGCTCACGCCGCGGGAATCTCCCAGGGTCACAATTATCACATCACCACTTTGCACTTTGCCGGCCTCCAGCAAGCGATCCGCCGCGGCATCCACCATAGCATCGCGCTCCACAGATACCACGTCGAATGACACCGGATACACACCACGATACAGGGTGACCCTTCTGCGGGTTTTTTCATGTCGAGTGAATGCATAGACGGGAATGCCGCTGCGAATGCGTGACATCCACAACGCGGTAGAGCCCGATTCGGTGAGTGCAATGATGGCGCGGGTCGGCAAATGGTTTGCCGTATACATCGCAGCCATGGCGATCGCCTCGTCGACACGCTGGAAGCGCGCATCGATACGATGCTTCGAGACCATGGTCTCGCGTTGTTTTTCGGCGCCCAGGCAAATCCGCGCCATCGCCTCGACGACCTTGACCGGGTATTTGCCGGCGGCCGTCTCGGCCGAGAGCATGACTGCGTCAGTGCCATCCATCATCGCGTTGGCGACATCCAGGACCTCGGCGCGGGTCGGTACGGGGCTGGTGATCATCGACTCCATCATCTGGGTCGCGGTGATCACCACACGGTTGCGATCACGAGCAAGGTGAATAATGCGTTTTTGCACGGCCGGCAATTCTGCGTCACCTATCTCCACACCGAGATCGCCACGCGCGACCATCACCGCGTCGCTGACCGCCATGATTTCTTCCAGGTTATCGACCGCCTCGGCACGCTCAATCTTGGCGACAATGCCGCCAATGCCGCCGGCCTTTTCGAAACGCGCGCGCGCCTCTTGCACGTCGGCCGCATCACGCGGGAAGGATACCGCGAGGTAATCCACGTCCAGTTGGGCCGCCAGTTCAATGTCCTCGAAGTCCTTTTCGGTGAGCGCTTCCGCCGACAGCCCGCCGCCTTTCCGATTGATACCCTTGTTATTGGACAGCTCGCCGCCGAGCTGCACCTTGCACACGACGGCACTGCCCTGCACGGCTTCCACCAGCAGGCTTATCAGCCCGTCATCCAGTAACAGGACGTCGCCGGGCTTGACGTCGGCAGGCAACTGCTTGTACGCGATGCCCACCTGATGGCGGTCACCGTCGTCACGCCCCAGCGCCGCATCCAGCGTGAAAGTCTGGCCTTCCTCGAGCTCCACCGGCCCGTCACGGAACCGGTCGATGCGAATTTTGGGCCCCTGCAGGTCACCAAGCAGGCCCACAGATTTGCCGAGTGTGGCAGCGACTTCGCGTAATTGCCGGACGCGCTTGCGGTGATCGTCGGGCCCACCATGCGAAAAGTTGATGCGCGCGACATCGACACCCGCTTGCAGAATATCGCGCAGCGTATTCGGGTCATCGGTAACCGGCCCGAGCGTCGCTACAATCTTGGTGCGGCGAATCATTTCTGATGACTTGTCTTTCATCGCGCCCTCCGGCGACTGTGCTCAGCTTGCGGCGCGCGCCTCGAGCACTGCGACCGCGGGCAGAGTCTTGCCCTCGAGGAATTCGAGGAAAGCGCCGCCGCCCGTCGAGATGTATGACAGCTGCCCGGCAATACCAAACTGGTCTATGGCAGCAAGGGTATCGCCACCACCGGCAATGGAAAACGCCGTGCTGGCGGCAATGGCTTCTGCCAGCACGCGGGTACCGCCAGAGAAAGCCGCAAATTCAAACACGCCGACCGGCCCGTTCCACACTACGGTGCCGGCAGATTGCACCATCTCGGCATATTGACGGGCAGTCTCGGGGCCAATATCCAGTACCATTTCGTCGCCACCAATGTCTTGCGCGGCGCGTACCTGGGCTGCCGCCTCCGGGGCAAACCGGTCAGCCACAACGACATCGACAGGCAACGGGATGGCCGCTCCCTGCTCTTTGGCCTTGGCCATCAACTTGATAGCCTCCGGCACCAGGTCGGGCTCGAACAGGGACTTGCCAACCCCGTGCCCCGCTGCCGCCAGGAAGGTATTGGCGATGCCGCCCCCGACGATCAGCTGATCGACGCGTTCCAGCAGTTCATCAAGCACCGTCACCTTGGTGGAGACTTTGGACCCGCCCACGATAGCCAGCAAAGGACGGGCCGGATCGTGCAGGGCCTTGCCGAGCGCGTCGAGTTCGCGGCACAGCAAGGGTCCCGCGCAGGCCACGGGCGCAAAGCGTGCGACGCCCTCCGTCGATGCCTGGGCCCGGTGCGCAGTACCGAAAGCATCCATGACAAACACATCGCACAATGCCGCCATGCGTTTGGCCAATGCTTCGTCGTTGCTCTTTTCCCCGACATTAAACCGGACGTTTTCCAGCAAAGTGATTTCACCCTTGGCGGGTTCTACGCCGTGCAGCCAGTCGCGCACGAGCCGCACCGGATATCCGCTCAGCGACTCCAGCACGCGCCCGACCGGGGCCAGGCTGGCCGCCTCGTCAAACTGTCCTTCCTCGGGTCGGCCCAAGTGCGACATGACCATGAGCCTGGCACCTGCATCAAGCGCGGCATGTAAAGTCGGAAGGGCTGCGCGGATACGCGCATCGCTCTGTACCGTCTCGCCTTCGACCGGAACATTGAGATCTTCGCGAACAAGCACGCGCTTGTCCTGCAGATCAATATCGCGCATGCGCAGCATGTTCATAGTGGCAGCCAGCGGATTGCCGCTCTCATTTTGCCTTGATCAGCGCACGGGTCGTGTCCAGCATCCGGTTGGAGAATCCCCACTCATTGTCATACCACGCGCAAACCTTGACGAAACGCTTGCCCATCATCCGGGTCAGCGATGAATCGTAGCTGGACGAGGCAGGGTCATGATTGAAGTCGATGGACACCAGCGGCTCGTCGCAATACGCGAGGATGCCCTTGAGCGGACCCTCGGCCGACGCCTGTTTGAGAATACCGTCAATCTCCTCGACACTGGTGTCACGCGCCGCTTCAAAGGTGAGGTCAACCAAAGAGACATTGATCGTGGGCACGCGAATCGCGAATCCGTCGAGACGCCCCTTGAGCTCCGGCAGGACGAGGCCGACGGCGGCCGCGGCACCCGTCTTGGTAGGAATCATCGACATGGTGGCCGAGCGCGCCCGACGCAGGTCCTTGTGGTAGACGTCGGACAACACCTGGTCATTGGTGTAGGCATGAATCGTGGTCATCAGACCGTGCACCAGGCCCACTGAGTCCTGCAAAGGCTTCACCAGCGGCGCCAGGCAATTGGTGGTGCAGGACGCGTTTGATATCACGGTATCGCTGGCCTTGAGGGTGTCGTGGTTGACGCCATAAACGATCGTGGCGTCGATGTCGCCGCCACCGGGTGCGGAGATAACCACTTTCTTGGCGCCGGCCTCGATGTGCGCCGAAGCCTTTGCCTTGTCACGGAAAAACCCGGTGCACTCAAGCACGACATCGACGCCCAGCTCACGCCAGGGCAGGTCTGCGGGATTGCGCTCAGCGCATACGCGGATGCGATCCCCATTGACCACCATGTGGTCGCCTTCAACACTGACTGTACCGGGAAACTTCCCGTGCGCCGTGTCATAGCGGGTGAGATGGGCGTTGGTGTTGGCGTCAGCGAGGTCATTCACGGCCACGATTTGCAATTCGCCCGTCCGGTTGCCCTCATACAGTGCCCGCAGCACGTTGCGGCCAATGCGGCCGTACCCGTTAATTGCAATCTTCGTCGCCATCTAAACGCTCCCTCATATTCTTAAATGTGAATTTTGATTTCAGCCAGCCAGCATCTCGCGCAGCGTATCCGCAACGTTGCCGGGTGCCAACCCAAGCATTGCAAAAACTTCTTTCGCTGGCGCCGACTCGCCGAAGCGGTCGATCCCCATAACACGACCTCGGTCGCCCACATAACGATGCCAGCCTGCACTGACGCCGGCCTCCAGCGCCAGCCGGCACGATATGTCGCCGGGCAGCACCGATGCTTTATAACTGTCATCCTGCTGATCGAAAACTTCGCAGCAGGGCATGGAAACTACGCGCACATGCTGACCCTCTTCACCCAGAATCCTGGCGGCCTGCATCGCCAGTGACACTTCGGAACCGGTCGCGATGATCAGCGCCTCCGGTGTCTCCTGCGGTTCAAACAACACGTAGCCGCCGCGCGCGATCGCAGCCGTCTGCTCGTCGCTGCGCGCCTGCTGAGGCAAACCCTGCCGGGTCAGGGCCAGAACCGTGGGGCCGTCATGACGTTCGATAGCCGCCTGCCAGGCCGCTACGGTTTCCACTGCGTCACAGGGTCGCCAGACTCGCATGTTGGGGATCAGCCGCAGGCTTGCGAGGTGCTCAATGGGCTGGTGCGTGGGTCCGTCTTCGCCGAGGCCGACGGAATCATGCGTCATCACGAAGATGTTGCGGATTCCCATGAGCGCCGCCATGCGCAGCGCATTGCGTGCGTAATCGGTGAACACCAGGAAAGTGCCGACATAGGGCACGAAGCCACCATGCAGAGCCAGGCCATTTGCAAGGGCCGCCATGGCAAATTCACGCACCCCGAAATAAAGATAATTGCCGCCGGGATTGTCAGCGCTCGAGGTTGCGGACCCCGACCACCGCGTGTTGTTGGAACCGGTAAGGTCTGCCGAGCCGCCGATGAACTCCGGCAGGCCGGGCCCAAAGCCCTCGAGCGCAAACTGCGAAGCTTTGCGGGTGGCCATGTCCTTCTGGCCCGCCGCTGCTGTGAGCAGCTTTGCGGTAACTTCTGCGAAATCGCTCGGCAGCTGAGCGGCGATCCGGCGCTGCAGCTCGGCGGCCGCTCGCGGGTGTGCTTGCCGATATTTTTCCAGCAGTGCCCGCCAGGCCTGCGAACGTTTGCTGCCTGCTTCACGAGCATCCCAGGCCCGACGGATCGCTGCGGGCACTTCGAAGGGCGGATACGACCAGCCGATCTGCTCTCGTGCGCGAAGCACTTCGTCCGCGCCCAGCGGCGCCCCGTGGCAGTCCGCCGTGCCGGCCTTGGCCGGCGAGCCCCAGCCGATGACCGTTTTGCAACATACCAGGCTGGGGCGCGAATGATCGTCGCATGCAGCTTCAATGGCGGTCCTGATCGCCGCGGGGTCGTGGCCGTCGACATCCCTGATCACCTGCCAGCCATATGCTTCGAACCGGCGCGGCGTGTCATCGGTGAACCAGCCATCGACCTCGCCATCAATCGATATGCCATTGTCGTCATAGATACAAACGAGCTTGCCCAGACCGAGTGTGCCCGCCAGCGAGCAGGCCTCGTGGGAAATACCTTCCATCAGGCAGCCATCACCGGCGAACACCCAGGTCCGATGATCGATCACGGTATGCCCGGTGCGGTTGAACTGCGCAGCGAGGGTCCGCTCCGCCAATGCCATACCGACGGCGTTGGCAAGGCCCTGGCCGAGCGGCCCGGTGGTCGTTTCTACGCCGGGCGTAAGGCCATATTCAGGATGCCCGGCAGTCTTGGAATGCAATTGCCGGAAATTCATCAACTCGTCGAGACTCAGGGCGTAACCCGTGAGATGCAACAGCGAGTACAGCAGCATGGAGCCATGGCCGTTGGACAACACGAAGCGATCCCGGTCAGGCCAGTCGGGATCGTTCGGGTCATGCTTCAGGAAATCGTTCCACAAGACTTCGGCGATGTCGGCCATACCCATGGGCATGCCGGGATGACCGGAATTGGCGCGCTGGACGGCGTCCATGCTGAGCGCCCGAATTGCATTGGCCAGCTCGCGGCGAGTGGGCATTTGTTGTTCTCTGGCGGCTTCGGGGCGCGCATTGTCGCCTACCGCCTGCGGCCGGGCAACCGCATCTGTCTCCACCACTTTACTCACGCCACTTGATCGAACAACCGATGCTCGGCAACTGCGCGGTGGGGGCTGCACCCGTTTCTGCAATCAGGCACATGGCTTCGAACAGCTCACGCCGCGACCCAACGGGCGCAGCCTGGCGCCCACTTGCGTCGATACGGCCGCGATAGCGCAGCTCGAGACCCGCATCGAAGCCAAAAAAATCCGGGGTGCAGACCGCGCCGTAGGACCGCGCAACTTCCTGGGTCTCGTCGATGAGGTAAGGGAAAGGCAAGGCCTTGCTCGCCGCCAGCGCGGCCATGGCCTCGAAATTGTCGTCCGGGTAACGCTCTGTATCGTTGGGCATTATCGCCACGCTGCCAACCCCATGCCCTTGTAATTCGGTGGTATCACGGATGATGCGATCCAGAATCGCCTGCACGTAAGGGCAGTGGTTACATATGAACATCACCAGTGTGCCGCGCTCACCGCGACAATCCGCCAGATTCCAGGTCTTGCCATCCACACCGCGCAGGCTGAAATCCGGGGCGCTGCTGCCCATGTCAACCGGTGGTGTTGCAGTCGCCGGCATCGTCGATCTCCTCTCGTAGAGCTTTATGTCACACCGAAGATTGTGAATCCCGGGCGCGATGACGTTATACTACCGCGCTTTTATGCGGCCGCTGGACCTCAGCCCGGCCTGCTTTCCGGACCTCCTGCGGGCTCAAAGAATACACCATGCTCAAAAATTATCAGTTCACCTCTGAATCTGTATCCGAGGGTCACCCCGACAAGATGGCAGACCAGATTTCGGATGCTGTGCTCGATGCCATCCTCAGCGAAGACAAGAAAGCACGGGTCGCGTGCGAGACCCTCGTCAAGACGGGCATCGCTATCGTCGCAGGCGAGATCACAACCAGTGCCTGGGTGGACCTGGAAGAACTGGTGCGCGGGGTCATTACGGATATCGGCTACGATTCCTCCGAGGTTGGCTTTGACGGCCACACCTGCGCCGTCGTCAACATCATCGGCAAGCAGTCGCCCGACATTGCCCAGGGCGTAGATCGCAAGAAAGCTGAGGAACAGGGCGCCGGTGACCAGGGGCTGATGTTCGGCTATGCCACCAACGAGACCCGCTCACTGATGCCGGCACCGATCTACTATTCGCATCTGCTTATGGAACGCCAGGCAAAACTCCGCAAGCGCCGGGATAACCCCTTGCCGTGGTTACGACCCGATGCCAAGAGCCAGGTCACCTTCAGGTATGAGAATTTCAAACCGGCGGCCATCGACGCCGTGGTGCTGTCGACCCAGCACGCGAAGGGTGTGCGCAAGAACGAGCTCAGAGAAGGCGTGATGGAAGAAATCATCAAGCCGGTGCTGCCGGCCAAATGGATAACCCGCAAGACCAAGTTTCATATCAACCCCACCGGCAGTTTCGAGATCGGTGGGCCGGTGGGCGACGCGGGCTTGACCGGGCGCAAGATCATCGTCGACACCTACGGCGGCATGGCCCGACACGGTGGCGGCGCATTCTCAGGCAAGGACCCCTCCAAGGTCGACCGTTCGGCGGCATATGCGGCGCGTTATGTTGCCAAGAACATCGTCAAGGCGGGCATCGCGGACCGCTGCGAGCTGCAGGTGTCTTATGCCATTGGTGTTGCCATGCCCACCTCTGTGAGCGTCGACACATTCGGCACCGGCCGGCTGCCGGACCATGAAATTTCCGAGCTGATCAAGGTATATTTCGACCTGCGGCCATTTGGCATCATGCAGATGCTTGACCTGCTGCACCCAATGTACCGGCGTACCGCCAGCCACGGTCATTTCGGGCGCGCGCCGCGCAAGGTAAAACGGGGCAAGGAGTCCTGGACCGAATTCAGCTGGGAGAAAACTGACAAGGCAGAGGAACTGCGGGACGCCGCAGGCCTCTGAATCTGTACGGCGCAGGGCGCCGGTGCTGTACCGAGGAGCGTTGCAACAGGGTAATCCTGCCAGGCTCGGCCACAGTTCAAAGAATCCAACGCCGCTCGTTCAATCAGGAGACTTATCCATGATGAACGCTGTAGTTGACAAAGACTTTTCCGACTATCACATCAAGGACATCAACCTCGCAGCCTTTGGCCGCAAGGAAATCGCAATCGCGGAAACCGAGATGCCCGGCCTCATGGCAACCCGCGCGGAATTTGCCAAGGAAAAGCCGTTACAGGGCGCCCGCATCGCGGGATCCTTGCACATGACCATCCAGACGGCGGTGCTGATAGAAACGCTGGTGGAACTGGGTGCCGAAGTACGCTGGGCCTCGTGCAATATTTATTCGACCCAGGATCATGCCGCGGCCGCCATTGCCGCCAGCGGCATCCCGGTTTTCGCGTTCAAGGGCGAAACCCTGGACGAGTACTGGGAATACACGCACCGCATTCTTGACTGGCATGACGGTGGCGCGCCGAACATGATTCTGGACGACGGTGGCGACGCCACCATGGTGGTCATGATCGGCAGCCAGGCCGAGCGAGACGCGACGGTGCTGGACAATCCCGAGAGCGATGAAGAACGTGCCTTGTTTGCATCCATTCGCAAGCGCCTCGACAGCCGCCCCGGCTTTTACTCGAAGATACTTGCCAGCATCCAGGGCGTTACCGAAGAAACCACCACCGGCGTAGCCCGCCTGTATCGCATGATGAAAGACGGTTCGCTGCCCTTCCCCGCCATCAACGTCAATGATTCCGTTACCAAATCCAAGTTCGACAATCTGTATGGCTGTCGTGAATCGCTGGTGGACGGTATCAAGCGTGCTACCGACGTGATGATTGCCGGTAAGATTGCAGTAGTTGCCGGCTACGGTGACGTAGGGAAAGGCTGCGCGCAGTCACTGCGTGGTCTAGGCGCAACAGTCTGGATCACGGAGATCGATCCCATTTGTGCGCTGCAGGCGGCGATGGAAGGTTTTCGGATTGTCACCATGGACGATGCCTGTGACAAGGCTGACATCTTCGTCACCGCCACAGGCAACTACCATGTGATTACCAAAGACCACATGCGCCGCATGAAGAACCAGGCCATCGTATGCAACATCGGGCATTTTGATAATGAGATCGACGTTGCCGGCATCGAAGAATACGAGTGGGAGAACATCAAAGACCAGGTCGACCACGTAATCTTCCCCGACGGCAAACGCATAATCCTGCTGGCCAAGGGCCGCCTGGTTAACCTCGGTTGCGCAACCGGGCATCCAAGCTTCGTGATGTCGAACTCGTTCACCAACCAGGTCCTCGCGCAAATCGAGCTGTGGACGCGTGGTGATCAGTACAAGAACGAAGTATACGTGTTGCCGAAGCATCTCGACGAAAAGGTTGCCAGACTTCATCTTGACAAGCTCGGCGCGAAACTTACCGAGCTCAGCGACCGTCAGGCGAAATATATCGGTGTGGATGCGGACGGGCCCTACAAGCCGGATCATTACCGCTACTGATATTTGATTCGTATTCTGCACAGGGCGGCCAATGGCCGCCCTTTTTTTGTCCGGGCTTGACCTGCGCGCTGTTTCGTTTCAGCGTGCAGGGATGCTGGCTGCAATTATCGTATTTGTGCCCCTGGCCGCGCTCCTGTTGCTGGCCGAATTGAAATTACTTCATGCCGCGCAAGTCAGCGAGCTGCAGGCCTGGATGTCGGTGCACCTGTACCTGCCCCTGATCCGTGCTGCGGCTTTATTGCTATTCATTTTCATCGCCCATCCTGAACTCTATGGGCTGCGCAATGTGTCCTCGCTGGGGAGCTTGCTGACTAATGGTCACTACCGATTTGACCAGCTGGTGAATCTCTCGCTACTCGTCTCGCTACTGCTGCCTTTGCTGCCGCTGGTCAATCGCGTCGCTGGCGTAACGCTGGCCTTGCAGGGCATCTGTGCCACAGCGTTGGTTGCCAGCTGGATGGCTGCCGATGCGGGGGTCACAATCACGCTCCTTCCAGACATCGGTTTGGTGCTGCGCATGGTCGCGCTGCTGGCTGCGGCGCGGCTGGTAGCCGAATTGCTCGCGCGCGAGCTCATTCGCCAGCCGGGATACCGGGACATCGCGGTCGAAGCGGCACGCATGACCGCGCAACTCCCTGCTGTGATCATCTATGCCCGATACCTGGGCGTGCAGCTGGGCGGCTGACCGGGGTTTGCCTCAGATTTTTCTCGCCAGCGTCAGGCCATCGGCAATGGGCACAAGACTGATATCGACGCGCCGGTCATCACGCAGATGATCGTTGAAGCGCCTGATCGCTTGCGTTTCAGCGTCATTAATGTCGGGTTTTGCAACCCTGCCCGACCACAGAACGTTGTCCACCGCCAACAGCCCCCCGGCCTTCAGCAACAGCAGGCAACGCTCGTAGTAATCGATATAAGTTTCCTTGTCCGCGTCGATAAACGCAAAGTCGAAAGTGCCCGTCTGGCCCTGGGCAATAACCGCGTCCAGCGTGTCCAGTGCCGGTGCAAGCCTCAGGTCGATGCGCCTGGCAACGTCCGCTTCCTGCCAGTAGCGCCGGGCGACATTGGTCCACACCTCGCTGACGTCGCAGGCCAGCAGGTAACCATTCTCACCCATTGCCAGCGCCGTTGCCAGGCTGCTGTAACCGGTGAAAACGCCCACCTCGATGCAACGCTGCGCGCCCATGAGTTTTAGCACCAGAGCCATGAACTGGCCCTGTTCCGGTGCTATCTGCATCGAGCGTTCAGGCAATTCAGCGGTCTCGGCCCGCAAGCGTTGAAGAACTTCCGGCTCGCGAAGCGAGACCTCTGCCAGGTATTGATACAAGTTATCGTCGACCTGCAACGTCTGGTTAGACACTATTGCTTACCTCGGGATTGTGATTTAAGCGCCCTTTAGAGGGTAAGATGACAGGCTGGTGGCAGGAAATACAAGTCACATGAACATAACGCGTATTAATCAGCAGGCAGCAACCTTGCAACTGGTCCAGTTTACCGATCCGCATTTGTTCGCGAATCGCGCTGGCGAAATGCGCGGCGTCAATACCTACCAATCGTTGCAAAATGTCCTGCTGGCTGCCAGGAATAAGCACTGGACACCCGACGCTCTGCTGGTTACCGGCGATATTGCCCAGGATGAATCCCGGGAAGGCTACCGGGTGTTTCGCGAAATTTTCGAACCCCTGCAGCTGCCGGTACTCTGCCTGCCGGGCAATCACGACAACCCTGAGTTTATGCGCGAGGAACTGGACGGCAATTTCATAATTTTGCAACCGGTACAGTTCGATCACTGGTGCGTTTTGCAGCTCAATACTTTTGTTAGTGGCACGGCCTGCGGCGAACTCAGCGAAGAGGAACTTGTCGGGCTGGATCAAGTATTGCAAGCCAGTAAAAAACTCCATTGCCTGGTGTGCCTGCACCATCAGCCCGTGCCAGTTGGCAGCAAATGGCTGGATGGTGTCGGGCTGCGCAATGCCACTTCATTTTTCGATGTACTGGATAAACATGACAATGTGCGCGGGGTACTCTGGGGCCATGTGCACCAGCAATATGACGGTGAACGCAATGGCGTTCGCCTGATGGGCAGCCCGTCCACCTGCCGGCAATTCCTGCCCGACAGCGACAATTTTGCCCTGGATGACGCACCACCCGGCTATCGCTGGCTGCAGCTGGGCGCCAAGGGCGAACTCGACACCGGAGTCGAATATGAATCAGCGTAACTGCAAGCTGCCCGCCCTTATAGCCATTACGGCTTTGATCGCGACCAACGCGATAGCTGACGAAGCCGGGATGCTGTGGCGTGTGGCCGGAGAGTCCAACAGCGTGTACCTGTTGGGATCGGTGCATATGCTCAGGGAAAGCGATTTCCCCCTGCCAGGTGACATCGAGGCCGCCTATGAGGACGCTGAAGTCCTGGTAATGGAACTCGACATGGATGATCTCGATCCACTGGCCGTACAGGGGCTGTTCTTTACCCACGGTACCCTGCCCGCTGATCAGACCCTTGCAAGCCTGCTGGGTCCCGAACTCTGGAGCGAAGCACACACTGCCGCCGGCCGACTTGGTCTGGATTTGGGCATGCTGAACCGGATCAAGCCGTGGTGGGCAGCTATCACAATTGTGCAACTGCAGCTCGCCAAACTCGGTTTCAACCCCGAACTGGGGCTGGAGGGTTACTTTGCCACCCGCGCAACGGGGGACGACAAGCCAATAGAGGGCCTGGAAACAGCGGCCTACCAGATTGGCCTGTTTGATGCGATGGCCATGGACAGACAAGTCGAAATGCTCATGAAATCGCTTGACGATGCCACAACGCTGGAACAAGACATGGGCGAATTGCTGGCCGCCTGGCGTGGCGGCCACACGGACAAACTTGCGCAGCTGCAGAGCGAGACATTTCGGGAATTTCCAGCGCTTTATGACTCGCTCATCAAAACCCGTAACGAAAACTGGGTGGCGGGCCTGGCCGGTTTACTGGATGACGAGCAGGACTACCTGGTCGTGGTCGGCGCTCTGCACCTTGTTGGTGAGGACAGCGTGCCCGCGGGATTGGCAAAACTCGGTTACGAAGTCAGCAGGCAATAAGCGCTCAGATTTCGATCATCTCGAAATCTTCCTTGCCCGCCCCGCAGTCCGGGCAACGCCAGGACAAGGGCACTTCCTCCCAGCGCGTGCGCGGTGCAATGCCTGATTCCGGGTCACCTTCTTCTTCTTCATAAACGTAACCGCAGATCACACACATATATGCTTTCATTTAAGCTGTCGCCTTCGCACTGTACACAGAGTGTTATTGTCCCATTTTCGGGCGGTAGGAGAAAGTGAGGTCAGGTGGCGAGGCGCAAGCTTCGTGACCCGCTATAATGCCGCAGCATTCAGGCACGCGGCCCCGGCGATGAGCAAAATTTCTATGCATGATCTATTCAAGCAGGCATGTCGCCACATTCCCGGCGGCGTGAATTCACCGGTTCGCGCATTCGGTGCGGTCGGCGGCGACCCGGTTTTCATTGCGCGGGCGCAGGGCGCCTATCTTTATGCCGAAGACGGCAGGCGTTTTATTGACTATGTGGGATCCTGGGGCCCCATGATTCTCGGTCACGCCCAGCCAGACGTAATTGCTGCGGTACAGGATGCGGCCAGCCGTGGCCTGTCATTTGGCGCACCGACTGTCATCGAAACCGAGATGGCCGAGACCTTGTGCAGCATGGTGCCATCCATGGAGCAGGTGCGCATGGTCAGCTCAGGCACCGAAGCGACCATGAGTGCCATCAGGCTGGCGCGTGGCTTTACCAGCCGCGATAAACTCGTCAAATTCGAAGGCTGCTATCACGGCCATTCTGATTCGCTGCTCGTCAAGTCGGGTTCAGGTGCCCTGACTCTGGGCGTTCCCACTTCTCCGGGCGTGCCCGAGGCGCTGGCACGCGAAACGCTTACCCTGCCATTCAATGACCTCATCGCAGCCAATAAACTATTTGCCCGGCTTGGCGACCAGGTCGCCGCGGTAATCATTGAACCGGTTGCCGGCAACATGAATTTTGTGCGCCCGGAACCCGGCTTTCTCGAAGGTTTGCGCACACTGTGCGACCAGTCCGGCGCGGTGCTTATTTTTGACGAGGTGATGACCGGATTTCGCGTTGCCCGCGGCGGTGCACAGCAAGTGTTCGGGGTAACGCCCGATCTCACAACACTGGGCAAGATTGTCGGGGGCGGCTTACCGGTGGGCGCCTTTGGCGGGCGTCGTGAAATCATGAAGCACATTGCGCCCGAGGGCGCCGTTTATCAGGCCGGTACCCTGTCTGGCAATCCGGTTGCCATGGCTGCCGGCCTCGCGACGTTACGGCCGCTGCGTAAAGCAGGCTTCTATGACGAGCTTGGCAAACTTACCGCGCGCCTGGTCCGGGGCATCAGCACAGCGGCCGAGGATGCCGGCATACCGCTGTTTGCCGACTCTATGGGAGGCATGTTCGGGCTGTTCTTCACCGCGGAACCACGGGTCACGCGTTTTGCGCAGGTGATGGCATGCAACTCTGATCACTTCACGCGTTTTTTCTCAGGCATGCTTGCCGAGGGCGTGTACCTGGCCCCCTCCGCCTTTGAAGCCGGCTTCGTGTCGGCAGCCCACAGCGAGGCGGATATCGATACGACTATCGACGCCGCGCGGCACGTATTCGCAAGTATGGCGCAGGCCTGATCAGGCGCCGCCTATTACCGAGACTTCCTGCGCCTGGGGACCCTTGTCCGTTTCCTTGACCCGAAAGGCCACGCGTTGACCCGCGGTTAAGGAACGATGACCCTTGCCGCGAATATCGCGGAAGTGAACGAACACGTCTCCGCCGCCATCCATGGTGATGAAACCAAAGCCTTTGGAGACATTGAACCACTTGACCTCGCCCTGGTCCGGGCCGGTCATGGTCGCGGCGCCGGCAGTGGCACCGCCATTCCACCAGGAAGCCAGCAAAGAACTGGCGAATGCACTCACCAGTATCGCGGCACCGACCAGCAATGCGGCACCAGCAGTGCCGGCGGCAGCGAGATCCTGCAGCTCCACCAGGCCCGTGGCAAACGCGGCGGCGGCCGGCACTGCAACCAGAATACTGATCAGGAGACAACGAATGATTACTTTTAACACGACACTATCCTTGAAGAACAAACCAAGAGTAACGATGGAAACCGGCCGCGGAATCAGCCTGCGTTACTCGCAAACGTCGATTGACAGCAAGCCCCGCAAGCCGGCTACAAAAGGATAATGATTCGTGGCGGGAATTGCACTAGCTACCGGCAGCATCCCCGGCACACCGCCAGCAACTTCCAAACTGTCCCTCCAGTTGTTCGCCGCAGGCCGGGCATGTCCAGGCTTCGCCCGGATCCTCGAGGCTCGCCAGCATCCCATCGAGGATGCGGCGCGCCCTGTCCATGTCAGCGTCATCGCGCAACCAGATTTCCGGCCAGCAAACAATCGGCGGCAGCTCACCCGCTGCCTGACCGGTCCGGTTCATGTTACGCATTGTGCTGGCGATGCCGGCATGCGCAAGCGCATCGGCAATCTGCTCCAGCAACAGCGTATTATGACTCGCATACAACCTGCTCATTACCGGGCCTGCGAGCGCAACTCATTCAGCAGCGGCAGCAGCAGATCGAGCCTGGCTTCGGCGTCCTTCAATGTCAGGCAATGCTGCCTGGTTTCCAGGGCAATGGGCAACAGCTCGGCAAGGCGAAAACCAACCCAGCTTGCATCTTGCAGCTTGCTTTCGAGGTGTTCGTACAGGGGGCCTGATTGCTCCAGCAAGCGTGCCAGTGTCGTCGCCATGCTCGCATATTTCGCAGGCAGCGGCCGGCTCGCTTCTGCTTCTGCCCAGCTCACGCGTCCGATGAGCAAACCATCTGCCTGGGCTTGTGCCGACTGCAGGAAGAAACGCCGCTCGCCGCGAGCGACTATATTCAGGAGTCCGTCGGGGCCCTGGTCCCAATCGACGATTCGCGCGCTGGTACCGACGTCGCAGATTTGCGCCTGTCCGGTTTCGTTGCCGGCACTGATCAATACCACGCCGAATTCGAGGTTTTCCCGCAAGCAACGCGTGACCATGTCAACATAGCGCGCCTCAAATATCCGCAGCGGCAGCGGGCCGCCAGGAAACAGCACGGTACCTAAAGGAAACAAGGGAATCTTTTGGGTACTCATTGACAGCGTTATTCCGGCGTCAGTCGCTGCCGGCCAGGCTAGTGTTTTTTACGGCATTGACCAGGCGCCTGTGCAGACCGTCAAAACCACCATTGCTCATGATCACCACCCGATCGCCGCTCTGCAGCTGTGCCAGCAGCGCATCGATAATGCCTGCGGTATCGGTTGCCACCAGCAGCTTGTCGCCAAGCGCTGCGAGATCTTCGGCGACATCCCAGTGGAGATCCTCACCCTGGTACACAATGACCCGGTCGGCGCTCGCTAATGCCTCGGCGAGCGCAGCCTTGTGCACGCCCATTTTCATAGTATTGGAACGCGGCTCCAGAACAGCCAGCACTCGGCCACCGTCGTCGGCCAGGCCCCGCAGGGTGCTCGCGATGGCAGTGGGATGATGCGCGAAATCATCATAGATGCGCACACCATCATGCTCCAGGATCAATTCCATGCGCCGCCGGACTCCGGAAAATTTTTGCAGGGCCGCGACGGAAGTCGCGACCGGCACGCCCGCATGCCTCGCTGCAGCAATCGCCGCCAGCGCGTTGCTCACGTTATGCAGCCCTCCCAGTTGCCAGTCCAGCCTGGCCGGTTTGTGCGTTTCGTGAGTGACCAGGAAAGACCGGCCTGATCGCCGGACGTCTGCGGCGCGCCAGTTGCCGGGTACATCGCTGACCACCGTGAATGACTCGCGGGGTGTCCAGCAGCCCATGTCTAACACGGCGTCAAGGTTGGAATCCGCTGCATTGTGTATCACCAACCCCTGTCGCGGCACTGTGCGCAGAAGCTGGTGGAACTGATGCTTGATAGCATCGAGGTTCGGAAAAATATCGGCATGATCGTATTCGAGATTACCCAGCACCAGCGTGCGCGGCAGGTAATGAACAAACTTGGACCGCTTGTCAAAAAAGGCCGTATCGTATTCGTCGGCCTCCACCACAAAAAAGTTACTGGCGCTCGCGCGCGCAGATAATCCAAAGTCGGCCGGCACACCACCAATCAGAAAGCCTGGTTGCAAGCCGGCATAGTCGAGGATCCAGGCGAGCATACTGCTGGTCGTAGTCTTGCCATGGGTGCCCGCCACGGCCAATACCCATTTGCCTGCTAGCAGGTGTTCCGCGAGCCACTGCGGGCCTGACCTGAAGGTCAGCCCCTTGTCCAGCACATATTCGACGGCAGCATTGCCGCGACTCATGACATTACCGATCAGCACGCAGTCCGGCGCAGGATCCAGGTGAGCCGGATCATAGCCCTGCATAACATCGATCCCCAGGGCCGCTAACTGCTCGCTCATAGGCGGGTAAACCCCGGCATCAGAACCCGTCACGCGGTGCCCGGCATGTCGGGCCAGGGCTGCCAAGCCACCCATGAAAGTTCCGCAGATGCCGAGTATGTGAAGGTGCATCGACTGGTCAGTCAACCAGGGGAAAAAGTGCGCTGACGATGGCGATGCTGGCAAGGACGTAAAAGATACCCAGCGCCAGACCCGCAAGCGCGTTTATCTGCAGCGCACGCGCCGCGATATGCCCCAGCACCGTCGCAAACCAGCTCAGCAGCAACACATAGAAAAGCACGGCACCGAGCGCCAGTGATGACGGTGATCCCCCGTCCTGGGTTGACGGCTCTGTCGGCACGAACACCAGAACCGGCAGCATGCAAAGGCCTATCAGCGCGCCACAACCCAGCGCTGCACTCAAGCACTGATTCAGGCGATGACGATAGCCACCAATACTCAGCAATAGCGCGAACCAGGCACACAATAGAAATGCATCGAATAATGCGGCGAGCACACCTGGGACAGGTTGCCGCAGGAGAATGTCCTGGATCAGCAGGGCGAGCAGGCCCACGAAAAAATAGGCGAGGAACGCAGCTTGCAGTAAGAATCGTGAGGCGGGCAGGACGTCCGGCCCCTGCCGTCGCAAGAGAATATCCGTGTAGGCCTTGAGCAATACTTCCATTCTTCAGTCTGCGCGCTCGTGATAGCGGTGGGCGGAACCGGCGATTGGCATGATACCCTTGGCGCGCCGCAGAATGCACCGCGTAAACGGATTCCGGATGACCCGCCTGCCACCGCTGATCGCTTCCCGCGATGCTTTGAACGAACTTTGCAGCGCGCTTGACAGTGCCGCTTGTGTGGCACTGGATACGGAATTTGTCAGGGACCGTACGTATTACCCGACGCTGTGCCTGTTGCAGCTCGCTACCGACGATCAGCTCGCTTTCGTGGATCCTCTTTCCGGCCTCGACCTCGCTCCGCTTCTCGACGCCCTGTCCCGATCAGGTCTGGTCAAGATTCTGCATGCCGCGCGCCAGGACCTGGAAATTTTCTATTTGCTGAGCGGCACTGTCCCGGGGCCGGTTTTCGACACGCAGCTGGCCGCCGCCAGCCTCGGGTTGGGCGACCAGCTCAGTTACTCACGCCTGGTAGATACACTGCTCGGCGTTTCGCTGGGCAAGAGCCATGCGCGCACTGACTGGGCGCGGCGCCCCCTGTCCGGCGAACAACTGCGCTACGCCGCGGATGATGTTCTCTACTTGCTGCGTATTTATCACGACTTGCATGCGCGGCTCGAAGCTCTGGGGCGCTTGCCCTGGCTTGCAGGCGAGTTCGCAAAATTGACGGACTCGCGCCTCTATGCGCCGGCGCCCGACCAGGCTTACAAACGTATTCGCGGTTTTCGCAAGCTCGACGCCGGGCGGCGCGCCCGCCTGGCCGCCCTTGCTGCCTGGCGCGAGAAGCTGGCGATGACCAAGAACCTGCCGCGCCGCTGGATCGTCGCTGACAAGCCGCTGCTGGCACTCGCCATGCTCGACGGCAGCGACGTCGGCGCCCTCGCGCGGGTGCCCGGCATTCCCGGCAAACTCATACAACGTGAAGGAGATGCTTTGTGCAAGATCTTGCGCGCGCCAAACGCACACCCTGAGGCCGAATCTTCAGCACCCCCACGGCTTACCAGCGCGGAGAATCGCCAGTTGAAGCTGCTCGGCGAACTCGTAAAAAATGAGGCGGAAAGTCTTGCGACCAGCGCGGCATTACTCGCGACACGCAGTGATCTGATGTCGCTGGTCCGCGGGGACAGGGATGAGAATATCGTCCTGCAGGGCTGGCGCAAGGAAGTTATTGGCAACAAGCTGCTGGGCCTGCTGGATGCAAACGAGAATTAGGGCCGGCTTAGCTCGGCAGTGTCCAGTTGCACCTCAATTGCATTTTCGACGCCCGGGCGCGCCAGGGTTTCCAGAGCACTGACCAGCCGCTCATAGACATTTTCGATGGCGCCGTCGGCATCGACCGTAACCAGCTTGCCCTGCGCGCGAAAATATTCCACCAGCGGTTGCGTCTGGGCCGCATAGACTTCCAGGCGCTTGCCGATGGTTTCTTCGTTGTCGTCGCTGCGCTGGAAATAGTCATGCGGCTTGCCAGTCGCCTTGCACAGTGCTTTGGGATCGAAATCCGGCTGGTGAATATTCGCGACTCTGTCACAACCGCGGCAGGTGCGCCGCCCGCTCAATCGCCGCAACAGCACACTGGCATCCAGGTCCATCAGTACCGCCGACTGCAACGGTCGTTCGAGTTCTGCAAGCAACTTATCGAGTGCATCAGCCTGCGCAAGGTTTCGCGGGAAGCCATCGAATATAAAACCTGCCTGCGCGTCATCTTCGCTTATGCGTTCACGGATCATCGCGATGACAACTTCATCCGCGACCAGCTCGCCCTTGTCCATGGCCGCCTTGGCGCGCACACCCAGCTCACTCCCGGATGCCACGGCCTGCCGCAGGAGATCGCCGGTGGAAATTTGCGGAATGCCGTAGTCGGCCATCAGGCGCTGCGCCTGGGTCCCTTTGCCTGACCCGGGCGCACCGAGTAATACAATTCTCATAATGTTCTGGTCGCTTTTGTGTCTGGCCCGCCGGATGTGCCCTGGGGCGCCCTGCTTAAGAGGCGCTAACGCTAACCCCTCGCACTGCGCGGGTCAATCGGCATGATGGCGCGCCCAAATTGGGCTATCCTCGCCATCCGTCGGCCCACCAGCAATGCCGGGCCAGACTGATTTTCACGAGGGAGAGGATCATTGAGCAGCAAAAACGCGTTCTATGCGCAAAGCGGGGGTGTCACCGCGGTGATCAACGCAAGTGCCTGCGGTGTCATTGAGACCGCGCGCAAGCATCGCCAGCACATTGGCAAGGTGTATGCCGGCCGTAACGGCATCATCGGTGCGCTTACCGAGGATCTGATCGATACCAGCCGCGAGCCGGCAGCCGCCATCCGCGGCTTGCGGCACACGCCGGGCGGTGCCTTCGGCTCCTGCCGTTTCAAGCTCAAAAGCCTCGAGGAAAGCCGCGCCCAGTACGAGCGCCTTATCGAAGTTTTCCGCGCGCATGATATCGGTTATTTCTTTTATAACGGCGGCGGCGATTCGGCGGACACCTGTCACAAAGTCTCGCAGCTTTCCCGGAACATGGGTTTTCCGATCCAGGCCATTCATGTGCCCAAGACTGTCGACAATGACCTGCCGGTCACCGACAACTGCCCTGGTTTCGGGTCGGTGGCGAAATATGTCGCGGTATCGACCCAGGAAGCCGCGCTCGACGTGGAGTCCATGGCATCCACTTCCACCAAGGTCTTTATTCTTGAAGTCATGGGGCGCCATGCCGGCTGGATCGCTGCAGCCGGAGGGCTGGCCGGTTCGCGACCGGCCGATGCGCCCCATATCATTCTCTTTCCCGAGATCAAATTCGACCGCAAGGCATTTCTCAGGCGCGTGAAACACGCCGTGAGCAAGTATGGCTACTGTGTCGTCGTTGCCTCGGAGGGTGTGCGCCATCCGGACGGCCGCTTTCTCGCCGAAGCCGGCACCCGCGATGCATTCGGACACGCCCAGCTGGGCGGCGTCGCCCCCTACCTGGCAAGCCTGGTCAAGGACAAACTGGGCTACAAGTATCACTGGGCCCTGGCAGATTACCTGCAGCGCTCGGCCAGGCACATCGCCTCCGCTACGGACGTGAAACAAGCCTATGCGGTAGGCAAGGCCGCCGTGGAACTTGCCGTTAAAGGCAGAAATGCGGTGATGGTGACTATCGTGCGCAGCAGCGACAGCCCCTATCGCTGGAAGATCGGCGAGGCACCGCTGGCGCGTGTTGCCAACCGCGAAAAAATGTTGCCGCGCAGGTTCATAACCAAGGACGGCTTCGGGATAACCGCTGCCTGTCGTCGCTACCTTCAGCCGCTGATTCGCGGCGAGGACCACCCCCCCTACGGAAAGGACGGTTTGCCGCGTTATGTGCGCCTCAAGAACTACCCCGTCAGGCGCAAGCTGAAGAGCAAATTTATGCTATAGTGCCGCGCTTTGTGCGGGTGGCACGAGCAAAGTTAACGCCTCCGGTAGCCCCTGCCAGGCGGCTCCCGGGTGGCCCTGTCGCGCAACAAACGCGACCCGTCCGCCCGGACCTGCATAACATTCCGCGCCAGTTGCGCGCCTGGAAACAAGATTTCCGCATCGGGAGGAATTGAAATGTCTGAACAGACAGCACTCTGGTTTGCCATGGGCGCTGCGTTACTTGCGCTGGCCTACGGGATTTTTTCGACGCAATGGGTACTTAGTCGCAAGGCCGGCAACGAGCGCATGCAAGGTATCGCAGCGGCCGTGCAGGAAGGTGCCAAGGCCTACATGAATCGGCAATACCTGACCATCAGCGTAGTGGGCGTTGTACTGACCCTGATTCTCGCCGCCTTTCTTGACGGCTGGACCGCGCTTGGCTTTGCCATCGGCGCAGTGTTGTCCGGACTCGCCGGTTATATCGGTATGTTCGTTTCCGTGCGTGCCAATGTACGGACAGCGGAGGCGGCCCGCGACGGCGTGGCACCAGCGTTGCTGGTCGCGTTTCGCGGCGGAGCAATAACCGGCCTGCTGGTCGTCGGCCTGGGCTTGCTGGGTGTGGCCGGCTATTACTGGATACTCCTGCTCGCCGGGCAGGGCGAACACGCGCTCGAAGCCCTGATCGGGCTGGCCTTTGGCGGTTCGCTGATTTCCATTTTTGCCCGGCTTGGCGGGGGTATTTTCACCAAGGGTGCCGATGTCGGCGCAGACCTCGTTGGCAAAGTTGAAGCCGGCATTCCTGAAGACGACCCGCGCAACCCGGCGGTTATCGCAGACAACGTCGGCGACAATGTCGGCGACTGCGCGGGCATGGCTGCCGACCTGTTCGAGACCTACGCAGTAACAGTGATCGCCACCATGCTGCTGGGCGGGCTTATGATGGACCTTATCGGCCCGGGTGCAGTTATTTTCCCCGTGGTTCTGGGCGCCGTTTCCATTATTGCCTCTGTTATCGGCACCTTTTTCGTGCGCACCAGTGAGGGCGGCAAGATCATGGGCGCGCTTTACAAAGGTGTCATCGTTTCCGGCATCCTCGCTGCAATCGCTTTTTACCCCATTACCAACATGATGATGGGCGATGCCCAAATGGGTGCATTGAACCTGTACTTTGCGGCCCTCATAGGCCTGGGCCTCACTGCAGCCATGGTGTTCATCACGGAGTACTACACGGGTACCGAGTTCAGCCCGGTCAAGAAAGTTGCTGAGGCCTCCCTGACGGGTCACGCGACCAATATTATCGCGGGCCTTGGCGTATCCATGAAGGCCACCGCGCTGCCTGTCATCGCCGTGTGTGTTTCTATCTGGGGCGCGCATAACCTGGCAGGCCTGTATGGCATCGCCATTGCAGCTACGACCATGCTCTCGATGACCGGGATGATCGTGGCCCTGGATGCTTTCGGACCGATCACGGACAACGCGGGTGGTATCGCGGAAATGGCGGAATTGCCGTCCGAGGTTCGCAAAGTCACCGACGCGCTGGACGCTGTGGGTAATACCACCAAGGCAGTGACCAAGGGCTACGCCATAGGCTCAGCCGGGCTGGCTGCCCTGGTCCTGTTCGCTGACTATACCCACACCCTGGATAAGGCCGGTTTTGGTGAATTGGCGTTCGACCTCAGTGACTACCGGGTCATTATCGGATTGTTCATAGGCGGCCTCGTGCCTTACCTGTTCGGCGCCATGGCCATGGAAGCGGTCGGCCGTGCAGCCAGTTCAGTGGTGAATGAAGTTCGTCGCCAGTTCCGCGAGATTCCGGGAATCATGGAGGGCACCACGCGGCCCAAGTACTCGCTGGCAGTGGACATGCTGACCAAGGCTGCCATCAAGGAAATGATCGTGCCGTCCCTGCTGCCATTGCTGGTGCCGCTGATCATCGGCAAACTCCTGGGTCCAGAAGCGCTGGGCGGCCTGCTGCTGGGAACAATTGTGACCGGCTTGTTCGTGGCCATATCCATGACCACCGGTGGCGGCGCCTGGGACAATGCCAAGAAATATATCGAGGACGGAAATTTTGGCGGTAAGGGTTCCGAGGCGCATCACGCTGCCATCACCGGTGACACCGTCGGCGATCCCTACAAGGACACCGCCGGCCCCGCCATCAACCCCCTGATCAAGATTATTAACATCGTTGCGCTGTTGATCATCCCGCTGCTGGGCGGCTGAAATCGCGCATTTAACGTGACAGAAACGCCGCCCCCTGGGCGGCGTTTTTGATTGCCTGCTCAGGGTTTTCAGTGCACCGTGGCGAGCGGGCGTGGCCGCTCGATGCCAAATCCTTGCACATAGTTGACGCCGAGTTTCTTCACAAGGCTGAGGACGGCCTCGCTTTCCACATGTTCCGCCACCACGGAAATTTGCAGGGTCCGGGCCAGCTCCACCATAGCGTTCACCATGGCATGACTGACATCGTCTTCCACCAGCGCGCGCACAAACGAGCCATCGATTTTCAAAAAGTCCATTTCCAGGTTGCGCAGGTTGGCGAAGGAACCCAGGCCGCTGCCAAAATTGTCCAGCGCAAACATGCAGCCCATGCCATGCAATACGCCGATGAATCGCTGGGCGTGTTCCAGGTTTGTCACGACCGTTGTTTCGGTGAGTTCAAAGCACAGGCGATCGGGTGCCACCCCGGTGCGATCCAGGCAGTCCACCACGAATTCAAGGAACTGCGCATCACCCAGCGTCTGCCCGGAAATATTCAGAGAGAAAGTACGGTTCTGTGGTATGCGCAGGTCACCGTTACGGATGGCCGCCAGCGCCGTGCGCACCACCCAGCGATCGATCAGCGGCATAAGATGATAGCGTTCGGCGGCTCGCATAAATGAACGTGGTGAAATTTCCTCGCCCTCCTCGTCGTGCAGGCGTAGCAGAATTTCGACGGCGGGCCCGCGCTCAATGCCGCGCCCCAGCGATACGATTGCCTGCGTGTAGAGCTCGAAGCGGTTTTCCTTTAGTGCACTTTGCAAGCGCTGCAGCCACTGGATCTCGCCACGCTGGCGGGCAACTGCCTCGTCCCGAGCGGAATAGACATGAGCACGTCCGCGCCCTTCGCGTTTGGCCATGTAGCATGCCGAGTCTGCTGCGCTGAGCGCGTCCTCGACGCTGCCACTTTCCTGGCTGATCTCGACCAGACCAATGCTGACGCCAACATCAAATATTTTGTCGCGCCAGACGAAACGGTAGTTCTTTATGGCGTTCACAATATCTTCGGCGATCTGTTGCGCCTTCTCCACCGGGCAGCCGGCCAGCAAGGTGCCGAATTCGTCGCCACCCAGCCTGGCCACTGAATCCGAGTCTCGAACCTGTTCTTTGATCAGGCCCGCCACTTCGCGCAGCATGTTGTCACCTGCCATGTGGCCGCAGGTGTCGTTGACGGCCTTGAAGCGATCGAGGTCCAGGTAACACAATACGTGTCCGCTGCCTCCGGCGTGGGCATCCTGCAAGGCGTCATTGAGCCGGCGTTCAAATTCGCGCCGGTTGAGCAGGCCGGTCAGGGCATCATGCGTCGCCTGGTAGCTGTCCTGACGCGCCAGGCCACGCAGTTCTGTTACGTCGTGCAGAACCACCACCGCCCCTTCGATCTCGGTCTGCACTGTGGCGCCGCGGCGCTCTCGCTGGCGAATCGGCGAAGCGGTGACCTCGATGGAGTATTCAACATCGCCGCTGCGCGGCAGCAGCAACGCCCTGCGCCCGAGATTGAGCCTGCGGTCTTGCTCGAGGCAGGCCTTGACGGGATCGCGCAAGGGTTTGCGTTCGACTTCATCCACCAGGCTGACTATTTCGCTCAGCGATTTGCTGCGGGCTGCCGCAAGTTCGAAGCCGGTTAATTGCTCCGCAGCCGCATTCATGAATACTATTTTTCCGCGCGGGTCCGTAGTGATAACACCATCACCGATCGATTCCAGCGTAAGTTGAGCGCGTTCTTGACTTTCGATCAGGCTCGACTCGAGCTGCTTGCGGGCGCTGATATCCTGCGCCGAGGCAAGAACCGCCGGTTTGCCTTTGAAATCGATCAGCGTGCCTGACATTTCCACCCACTTGCCGCTCCCCGCGCTGTCGAGCAGCTTCAGTTCACAGGCGACATCGACATGTTTGCCTGCCAGCTGGGCTTTGAACCTCGCACGCATGCGTTCACGGTAGTCCGGGTGGACAATCTCGAGGAACGGTGTACCTATCAATTTGTCGCGGTGAATACCGGTAAAATCCGCGGCCCTTGGATTGGCATAAATGATCTTGTTAGCGTGCACCAGCACGATACTCTGGATATTTTCCGCCAGACTCGGAAAAAGCTCCGCATCCTTGCGCACGGCAGGTTCGGATCGCAGCAGCTCAAGGGCCCGATTGACGGAACGCTCAAGCTGACCGAAATCGTCCTCGCCCGTGACCGCGACACTGGCATCCGCCTGTCTCACCTTGACCATGCGCTGCAATTCGCTGGTCAGCCTCTGAATCCGGGTGCGGGCACGTCGCATTCTGAGGCCGAGTGCAAACACGGCCAGCAATGCAAGTGAAGCGATGCTGATACTCAGAATCTGGGCGATCTGCATGAACACGTGCCCGCAAAGACGACGGGCACGCAAAGTGCACACGAGATCTTCCGGGTAATCCAGAGTATTGTTGCTGTTATTGTCATCCTGACCCCCAAGGACCTGTGCTTAGCTGCCAGGCCTTGTCATCACAATTGTCACCCGTGCGGCTTTTATCGCCGGGCGCGATCAGGATACCCCGGCAGCGAGGCAGAGCCTGCCCTGACTCACCATAATCTGCACCCGGAAGCTGTTGATTCAATTGGCCCGAGCCTTGTTAAAAACCCTTAAAGTACGTAGCATCTAGCGCCTTTCAAAGCCTCGGGCAAGCAGCGGCGGGAGATTCCAGACATGAACCTTGAAGCGGCACGCCAGCAAATGGTCGAGCAGCAGGTGCGCGCCTGGGAAGTTCTGGATCCACGTGTCCTGGAGGTCCTGGCAAGTGTACCGCGAGAACATTTTGTGCCGGAAAAATACCAGGGACTCGCGTTTGCCGACACCGAAATTCCCATTGCCCATGACCAGGTGATGATGGCACCGAAAGTTGAAGGCCGCCTGCTGCAGGCGCTGGATCTCAAGGGCGAGGAAAATGTGCTGGAAATCGGCACGGGCAGCGGCTTTTTGTGCGCCTGCCTCGCGCGGCTGGCGCGCCAGGTTACCAGCCTTGAAATTTATGACGAACTCAGCACATCGGCGGACGACAAGCTGCAAGCGCTCGCTCTGCGCAACTTTAAACTCGAGGTCGCGGATGCCACACGCTTGGAAACCAGCAAGTCCTACGACGCGATCGCTGTAACAGCATCTGCACCGCGGCGCATGCGGCGATTCGAAAAGGCCTTAAACAAAGGCGGTCGCCTGTTCATGATTGTAGGCGATGCACCGGTGATGGAAGCAATGCTCATCACCAGGGTCGGCGACAACACCTGGACTTCTCAAAGTCTCTTCGAGACGAGCATTGCACCCCTGGTCAACGTCGAACAACCCAGCCGTTTCAGGTTTTGAGCGCAGGTGCCGGATGAGGGATATCGCTCCGCATGTCGCCTGGGAGATGCTCAAGGCAGACGAAAGCTGCATGTTGCTCGACGTGCGCGAACCCTGGGAACTCAAGATCGCCGCCATCGAAGGCGCCTTGCATATTCCGATGCAGGATGTGCCGGACCGGCTCGGCGAACTCAATGCAAACGCAGCCATCATAGTTATGTGCCACCATGGCAACCGCAGTCGTGTCGTTGCCTTGCACCTGGAACAAAATGGCTATGCGAGGGTCTTTAATCTCGCGGGCGGCATTGATGCATGGGCTCGGGAGCTGGAACCTGGCATGGCAGAATATTGAGCAGCGGGCGCCCACCAGCACCTTGCACACCACTGATATAGTGATATAGTTAACTATAACACCTTGGCTGCCGGACCGGACCGGCACAAACACTAAGGACCCGAAAATGCGATTCCTGTCTTATGCCGCCCTACTCTGCGCCCTGTGCTTTGCTGGCAGCGAAGTACGGGCCGAGAACCTTCTGGATGTTTACCAGCTCGCCCTGAAAAATGACCCGTTGATTCGCGAGGCAGATGCCAACCGCCTGGCGACACGGGAAGCGCGGCCCCAGGCTCTGAGTGCTTTGCTGCCACAGCTTAATCTGAACGGCTCGCGCAGCGACCGGGATGCCGACGGCACCACTGCTTTTTTTGATTTCACGGCCGGCGCACAGCGGTCGATACCGCAGCAATCCCAGTCCGACTCCAACAGCTTCAGTTTGCAGCTCACCCAGACTGTCTTCCGCTGGGACCAGTGGGTTGGCCTGCAGCAGGCGCAGAAAATTGTCGCCCAGGCCGAGACCGAGTACCAGGCTGCCGGCCAGGATCTGGTGCTGCGGGTGGCCCAGCGTTACTTCGACGTCCTGGCGGCTCAGGATCGGCTGGAATCCGAGCAGGCCAGCCGCGAATCCATCGCGCGGCAACTGGAACAGGCCGAGAAGCGATTCGAGGTGGGACTGATTGCCATTACAGATGTACAGGAGGCCCAGGCCGCCTATGATCAGGCCGTTGCATCAGACATAGCGGCACGTCGCTCGCTCGCAACCGCGCGGGAAAACCTGCGCGAAATTACCGGGGCATACATAGAAAAACTCGATCGCCCGGTCGCCGAAATGGAGCTCGTACCCCCCGCGCCGGAAGATCCGGATCAATGGGTACGCGAGGCCATGGACCAGAATCTGGCTCTCGTCGCCAGCCGCCTGGGTGCCGACATTGCCCGGGACGAGATCCGCTCGCGCCGGGCCGGGCACCTGCCGACGCTGGACCTCGTGGCGAGCCGCAACGAGTTCGACCAGAGCTCAACGCAGATCAATCCGGACCCGCTGACCGGCCAGCCGCTGTCCTCCACCAGCGATGTAGATCAGACTACGGACACAATCAGTTTGCAGCTCAGCGTGCCGTTGTTCAGCGGTGGCTTCACATCATCCCGGGTCAGGGAAGCCGTCTACAGGCATCGCGCCGCCAAGGAACAGGTCGAGCGTATCGCCCGTGAAACCGAACGCGAAGCCCGCGATGCTTACCTTGGAGTGATATCGGAAATTTCCCGCGTTAAGGCGCTCAAGCAGGCGCTGGCCTCTTCGCAGACAGCGTTGCAGGCCACCGAGGCAGGCTTCGAGGTCGGAACACGCACTACTGTGGACGTGCTGGACAGTCGCCGCAGCCTGCTCAATGCACGCACCAACTACCTGCGTGCCCGCTACGACTACATCCTTAACGTGCTGCGGTTGAAACTCGCAACCGGTACCTTGAATACCGAAGATATCACTGGCTTCAACCGCTGGATGAAGCCCTGACATTATTCGCTGCGCGAGCGCCACGGTCCAACAGCGGCGTCACCAGTTGCAGCAGGCGCTCTAAGGTTCCCTTGTTGTTGTCGATGACCCGGCGTGCCCGTTCGCCGGTCGCATCGCGCAGACTTTTCGAAGTCAGAAAGCGCAACACCTGGCTGCCGAGTTCCTGCGCATCGTTAACCACTACGGCGGCCTCCTCCGCGAGCAGGGTTTCAGCTATATCCGGGGCATTGAAATAGTGCGGCCCGGTCAGGACCGGGACAGAGGCCGCAGCCGGTTCCAGCATGTTGTGCCCGCCGATCGGCACCAGACTGCCACCGACAAATGCCACATCCGCGATGGCAAAAAAGTCCGGCAGTTCGCCGAGCGTGTCGAGCACAAACACCTGGGTACCCGGTGCGCAGGAATCGTTTTCGCTGCGCCGCTGATAGCGCAGACCCGAGCGCGCCACTCGCTGAACCACCGACTCGAAACGCTCGGGGTGCCTGGGAACAAGAACTAAAAGGGCATCCTCGATCTGCGCCAGCACCAGCCTTGCCGCCTCCAGAGCAGACTGCTCCTCACCCCTGTGGGTACTGGCGGCAATCCAGATCGGCCGCACCAGGCCGCCGGGCATTAACAGGTCGCGTGGCACCTGAGGGTTGCGGCTGTCATCCAGGTCAAACTTGATGTTGCCTATCCTGTGGGTGCGCGCCGGGTTGGCACCCAGCGACAAAAATCGCTCGGCGTCACGCTCGCTTTGCGCGGCGATCACAATGCCATGTGCGAGTGCGTCACGGAACAATGGCAGAAACCTGCGGTAGCGGTTAACTGAGCGCGGGGATATGCGCGCGCTGGCGAGCACCAGAGGGACATCACGCTTGCCGCATTCATGAAAAAGGTTGGGCCAGAGTTCGGTCTCCATGATGATTGCCGCCACCGGCCGGACCCGGTCAAAGAACCGTCGCAGGACGCCGGGCAAATCGTAAGGCGCATACAAATGCGTGACAGTGTCACCGAATAAAGACCTGACGCGCGCCTGCCCGGTAGGCGTGACCGTAGTGATCAAAATGCCATATTCGGGGTAGCGCTTACTGAGCGCACGCACCAGGGGTGCCGCCGCCTGCACTTCCCCCACCGAAACCGCGTGCACCCAAATCCGCTCTGTGGGGGGCAAGTCGGGCAGACGGCCAAAGCGCTGGCCAAGTCCCTGCCAGTAACCGCGGTTACGAATCCCGCGCCATAAAAGACTTGCCAGAACGATTGGCGTCAACAGGTAGGTTGCGGCGATATACAGGAATCGCACAGTCAGCGCTCAGGTGCCTTCCCTGATGGCTGCGACAATGCGGCTGGTCGAGCGGCCCTCGCGCAACGGCAGAATCCTGACCTGGCCGCCGTTGTCCTTGACGCACCTGGCGCCGGCTATGTCCTCAGGTCGATAGTCACCGCCTTTCACCAGGATATCCGGCAGCAGCTCGCAGATGAGCGCCTCGGGGGTATCGTCTGCGAAGGGTACAACCCAATCCACCGCTGCCAGTCCGGCCAGCACCGCGGTGCGATCGGCCAGCGTATTGACGGGTCGCCCGGCGCCCTTGAGCCGGTGCACCGAATCGTCGTCATTGACGGCTACAATCAGCCGGTCGCCCAGGGCACGAGCCTCGGCAAGATACGCCACGTGTCCGGCATGCAGGATGTCGAAGCAGCCGTTGGTCATCACCACTCGCTGGCCGGCGGACTGCGCTTCGCCCACGAGTTTGTGCAACTGCTCGACGGTCACAATGCCCGGGCCCGGAATGCCGCGCCGGTGAGCCGCCAGGCGCAGCTCGCTCTCGCTTACGCTGGCTGTACCGCGTTTCGCGACGACCAGGCCGGCTGCCGTATTCGCCAGCTCTGCAGCTTCGGCATGATCAAGACCCGCCGCGAGGCCCGCTGCCATAACCGCGATCACGGTATCGCCAGCACCCGTCACGTCGAAAACTTCGCGCGCCTCGGCCGCCAACCACAATGGTTCTGCACTGGCTGTAATCAGTAGCATCCCGCGTTCACCAAGCGTGACCAGCAAAGCCTCCAGGCCCAGCTCGGCAAGCAGACGACGCCCGCGATCCACCAGCTCGGCTGCAGTCGCGCAGACACCCGCGACGCGCTCGAATTCGGCCCGGTTGGGGGTGAGCAAACCAGCACCTCGGTAGCGGGCAAAGTCCTGTCCCTTGGGGTCCACCAGCACCGGCACTCCGGCGGCGCGCGCAACACCCATGAGTGCCTGCGGATCATCCAGCGTACCTTTGGCATAGTCGGAGAGAACGACCAGGTCACAATGCTTGATGGCTTCTTGAAAAACGCCGAGCAAAGACGCGGTATCTGCCGGCTGGTAAGGCGCCTCGAAATCGAGCCGGATCAGCTGCTGGCTGCGGCTCATCACTCGCAGCTTGGTTATCGTTGGTGCGTTCTTGCTTTGTGCCAGGCGCGCGCCTATGCCTTGTTCCGTCAGCAACTTATGCAGCCTGTCGCCGGCCTCATCGCGCCCGGTAACTCCGAGCAAGCTGACATCAATGCCTAAAGCGGCAAGGTTGACTGCAACGTTACCGGCACCCCCTGGCCGTTCTTCGACATCGCCCACATGCACAACCGGCACGGGCGCTTCCGGCGATATGCGTTCGGCCGGACCGAGCCAGTAGCGATCGAGCATAACGTCGCCGACGACCAGCACAGACCGGCCGCCGAACTGCGGAACCCTGAGCGGCATATAGGCATCAGTCATTGACGGGTCCTTCTTTCGGTCAGTGCAAGCGCTGCTCATTCTACACGAGGACCCGGCGGCGGCCGCCTGTACCCTGTGCCGCACGATAGTTAGAATCCGCCCTTGCCGGGGAGGCACAATCTTGCCCGAAGACCAACAATCATTCGTCGAGTTCCTGCTGCCGCGTTACTGGCCTACCTGGCTGGGGCTGGGCCTGATGCGGCTGTTTGTGCTGTTACCTTTTCGAATGCAGCTGGCCTGCGGTCGAATGCTGGGCCGGATCGCTTGCGGCACACTCACCCGCAGAAGACGAATTGCAGAGAAAAACCTCAAGCTCTGTTTCCCCGGGCTCTCTGCAGCCGAACGCAGGCGTTTGCTAATCGAACATTTCGAATCGCTGGGGCAAGGCGTTTTTGAAACGGCCTTCACCTGGTGGGCACCCGACCGGCGACTCGAGGGCCTGGGCCAGGTTGAGGGTCTGGAGCACCTCGCTCGGGCCCGCGCCAAAGGTCAGGGCGTAATCTTGCTCAGTGCCCATTTCACGACCCTCGAAATTGGCTGCCGCCTGTTGCTGCTGCGCGAGCCTTTCCATCCCATGTACCGGCGCCATGAGAACCCGCTGTTTGAAAAAGTCATGCGCCAGAGCCGCGAACGCTTGTCCGACAACCCGATCAGGCGAGACGATGTGCGCGCATTGCTGCGCAGCCTGCGTGACGGGCACGCAGTGTGGTACGCGCCAGACCAGGCCTATCGCGGCAAGCATGCTGCCGCCGTGCCTTTTTTCGGCGTGCCGGCCGCCACCAACCTCGCGACCTCGCGGCTGGCCAGAACAAGCGGCGCACCGGTGCTGCCGTTTTTTTCCCTTCGTTTACCGGGCGGTCGCTACCGGCTGATCATTCGCGCCCCGCTGGAGAACTTCCCGAGCGACGACGCCAGCGCCGACGCAGCCAGGGTCAACAAAATCATTGAACAGACGGTGCGCGAGGCACCGGCACAATACCTGTGGGTGCACCGCCGCTTCAAAGCCGTGCAGCCTGATGCTCCCGATCCTTATGCTGAAGCAGACAGCTCGTGAGCATAGCCCGCCATCAGGGCCGCCCAATCCGCGTCACCGCGAAATTCCGCGCCTTCTTCGACACTGACCTTGTTGAGTGAACGCCGCAGTCGCGCGAGGTTGGATTTTTGCCAACGACCGGTGCCACTTTTTATGACTGCACGATCCATATCGACCAGATGAATCTTGCCCTTAGCATTCAGCAGGATGTTGTGGGCGTTGAGATCGGCGTGGCACAGGCCAGCCTGGTGAAACTCCCGCAGGCTGCGACCCACTGCCAGCCAGGCCTCGGGGGCCAGATTGTCTTCCTTAAGGCATTGCGCCAGCGTCCGCGTGTCCGGTATGCGCACGGTGATCAGGGCCGCCTCGTAAAACGGTCCGCTGCGTCGGTACCAGGCCGCCACCGGGCGCGGCACTGCTTTGCCGGCTGCATGCAGATCGGCCAGCACCCGAAACTCGCGGAAGCAGCGTGTGCGCGCCCGGCCGGTAAAGGCATACCAGCGATGCACCAGGCGCCCGAACAGACCGCCACGCCGGTAGGGCCTGAGAACCCAGTGTTCGTCACCGCTGTCTACGAATAAGGTAACACCACGGCCGCTTGCGTGGCCGAGCACCTTGTCGCGCGCAGCCCAGTATTGCGGTTGAAATATTTCCTCGTTGATTTTACCGCCCGCCCGGGCATCGTATAGGATGGCCGCGCGCTCACGGGTAAGGACTTTTTGCTCGATCATGCCAAGCCTTTTTCAGGACAGACAACCGGACAGCCTGTGCATCATGAGGCTGTCCGCGGTCGGCGACGTGTGCAATGCAGTGCCACTTGTGCGCGCCTTGCAGCGACACTGGCCATCTGCCAGCATCACCTGGGTGATCGGCCAGCTGGAAGCCAGCCTGGTAGATGACATTCCCGGCATCGAGTTTATCATTTTCAACAAGCGGGACGGCTGGCGGGCATTTCGGCAGTTGCGCAGGACTCTGGCCGGACGCAACTTCGACTTACTGGTGCATATGCAGGCGGCATTGCGGGCAAGTATCGCAACGCTCATGATCAAAGCACCGTTGCGGCTGGGTTTTGATCGCGATCAGGCTCGTGATTTCCAGCGCTTGTTCACCAATGCACGAATCGCAGCGCAGGACAGGCCACATGTGCTGGAAGGCTTCATGGCCTTTGCCGAGCACCTGGGAATTCCCGACCGTACACTTTCCTGGGACATTCCGATCCCCGATGCGGCGCAGGGCTTTGCCGAGCAGCACATTGACGCTACTCGCCAGACCCTGATCATCAGCCCCTGCTCGAGTCAACGCGCCCGCAACTGGCGCAATTGGGACGCCGCTAATTATGCACAGGTCGCTGCGCACGCGGTCGCCAGGCATGACATGCAGGTAATTCTCACCGGGGGACCCACCGCGCTCGAAAGTCGCTACGGCCGGGAAATCGAATGCCGGGTCGACGCACAGATAAGCAACCTCATCGGCAAAACCAGTCTCAAGGAATTGCTGGCCTTGCTGGCACGTGCCAAGGTGCTGATTTGCCCGGACTCGGGACCCGCGCATATGGCGACCACCGTCGGGCTGCCCGTCATCGGCCTGTATGCAACTTCAAATCCTGACCGCACCGGACCTTACCTCAGTAAACAGTGGGTCGTTGACCGCTATCCTGATGCCTGCCGGCAATTTCTTGGCAGCGAGGTGTCCGCGCTGCGCTGGGGCAAGCGCGTTCGCAATCCGCGCGCCATGGAACTGATCACGGTTACCGAGGTGTGCGCACGACTGGACAGGCTGGCCACCAAGCTGCCAGCGCACCATGCGGCGTATTGATGCACGGTCACCGCATACTCTGAAACGCTGCAATGGACTTAAGTATCATTACCGTCAACTATCGCAGCTGGGCGCATCTGGACCGCCTGCTTACCGGCCTGCTCGGCGCAGCGGAATTTGCCGACGGGGTTTGGGAATTCATCGTCATCGACAACGATTCAGCCGATGATCGCCTGGCCGGCTTTCGCCAGGCCTATCCGCAGGTGCAGTGCTACCTGAATACCGGCAACTTTGGCTTCGCCCACGGCAACAACCTTGGTGCGCGCCACGCCATGGGCCGATCGCTGCTGTTTCTGAATCCCGACATGCGCGTCGCGCCCGAGGCCATCCGGCGCTTGCTTGCGACTCGACAGGCGTACCCCGAATTCAAGCTGCTGACCGCGCTCCAGGAGAACGAGAACGGGCGCCTGCAAAAAGCTTTTGATCGCTTCCCGGACCTGCTCACCTACTCACGCGCCGTGCGTGGCCTGTTGCGTATCATTGCGCCGGCAAGCAATCCCGACCCGCGAAGACCGCATGCAGAGATTGTGGAATGCGACTGGATTTCAGGTTCGCTGCTCTTGATCGGCCGGCCCGAATTCGACAGGCTGGCTGGTTGGAGCGAGGATTTCTGGATGTATGCGGAAGACATGGATTTGTGTCGGCGCGCAGCTGCTCTTGACATGCGTCGGGGATGCGCGCCAATCGCGGGTTTTGTGCATGTGCATGGTGGGGCCAGCCGGCGCGACGCAGCGACCCGGCTACTGACCAAGACCGAAGTCATGATATCCGCACATGTCTATGTGAACCGGCATTTCCGGGGCATGCATGGTCTCGCCAACCAGGCCATTGTAATGATGCGAAACCTGGTGCCGCTGAGCCTGGCCGGCATTGCGAACTTATTGACGCTCGGACAGGTGAGCGGTCTGCGTTTACGCGGCGCGCTGTGGGTGCGCCTGTGCCGGTATTATATTTCTGCGCTGAAGCACCGCAGCTGGCTCAGCCCCAGGTCCGTCAACTCGGGTCGGGCTGCAGCGACACCTGCCGCCGACTAGCCCTGGCTGAGCACGAATAAAGCACCGCAGTCCGGGCAATGCGCCTCCCCGGTATCCTCGATCGGAATGAAAACCCGCGGGTGAGAATTCCACAGGCTCATATTTGGCAGCGGGCAATGCAAGGGTAAATCATCCTGCGAAACTTCGTACTTCGTCTGTGCATTGGGCTGCTCGCCACCTGTCATACTTTCTGAAGATTGCCGCATAGGCTTTGCTCAATTCTCTGTTTATCTGCCGGGCCGGGATTATAGCAGTGCGGGAGTGGCTCTCTGCTAGCCGAATTCCTGCTGCCAGAGTCGGCCGACAGCAGCGCGCTCATTGCTTAATTCGGTCTCGGGCACACTTTTTCCCGCCCGGTCCAGTGCAAGGCGATGCAGGCGCTGCCGATAGGTCCGATAGATTTCTGCCAGCGATTCCGCGGTTGCGGCCGAAATTACCCGCGCGTTGGCAAGGCTTTCGAGCTGGCGAATATTGTCCGACCAATGCACCAGTTCCGGATACGCATCTGCGTGCAGTAACACGAAGTACTGCACCAGAAACTCAATATCGGTAATACCGCCACGTCCCTGCTTGAGATCAAACCGCCCGCTCTCGCTGGTATCGAGTTCCGCGCGCATCCGTTCACGCATCTTGACGATTTCGGCGCGCAGGGCTGGCTGCCTGCGTGGCTGGCAAAGTACTCGCCGGCGCAGCGCTTCGAACTCTTGCGCCAGCCCACGGTCGCCGGCCACGGTGCGCGCCCGCAGCAAAGCCTGGTGCTCCCAGGTCCAGGCCTTGTCTCGCTGATAATCTTCGAAGGCCCCGATCTCGATCACCAGCAACCCGGACTGGCCGCTGGGACGCAGTCGCGTGTCGACCTCGTACAGCCGTCCGGAGCGTGTCTGGGTAGACAGCATATGCACGATACGTTGCGCGAGACGCGTGAAGAAGACCCCGTCGTCAATGACATGCTGGCCGTCGGTGTGACCCTGAGTCGCACCGTCATACACAAACACCAGATCCAGGTCCGACCCGTACCCAAGTTCCAGGCCACCGAGCTTGCCGTAACCGACTATGGCAAAGCCTGCGCCTTCGCCGCTGTTTTGCTTGCGGGGGCGGCCGTGTTTTGCTGCCAGCTGCGCCTGCGCCAGATCGAGAACCTTCTGCAGCATGATCTCGGCCAACTCGGTCAGGCGGTCGCTGACTTTCATCAGCGGCAGTACGCCATAGAGATCAGCCAGTGCTATACGAAACACCCATGCGCGCTGGAAGGTTCGCAGGACCTCCATCTGCGCCTCCAGGTCTGTGTCCGCGATACCCGCGAACCGACGCTCGAGTTCATGGTGCATTTCCGTACTGCTGGGTGGCGTTTCGAAAACCCGGGGATCAATGAGTTCGTCCAGCAGAACCGGGTGCTCGGAAATCTCCTCCGCCAGCAAACGGCTGCCGGCACACAGGCTCACCAACCTGTTGCGCACGTCGCGGTTTTCGTTAAGCAAGGCAAAATAGGCACTGCGTCGCCCGACCGTCTCGATGATTGCGACCACATTCCGCAGAACATCAGTTGCAGGGCTGGTGTTGGCGGCCGCCTGCAGCATCAGCGGCATCAACCGATTGAGTCGCTGGCGCCCGGCAGCGTCCATGCGACGATACAGATTACCGCTACGCAGGGCGCGTAGCAGTCCGAGCACTTCCTTTGGCGACTCGAATCCGGCGCGCGCAAGTAAGGCCAGGCAAGCTTCTTCAGAGAGGCTCTGTTCCCAGGCACCGACGAGTTCGGAAGCATCGTTGTCTTCGGGTTCCACCGGCCCGAGCACGAGTTCCTTGAAAACGCTGTGCACGTGCGCGGTGCGCGAGGCCACTTCATCACTCAGCGCCTGCCAGTCATCCACAGCCATTGCCAGGACCAGCCGGCATCTGCTGGTCTCATCCGCGGGCAACTCATGAACCTGGCGATCCTGCATCGCTTGAATGCGATTCTCCAGTACACGCAGGAAACGGTAATGCCGGGCCAGCGCTTCCGCCGTGGCCGGTTCCAGCTGGGATCGCTCAGCCAGCCGGGCAAGCGCTGCCAGCAGCCCGCGCGTGCGCAGCGCCGGGTCATTGCCACCACGAATCAGCTGAAAACACTGCACCATGAACTCGATTTCGCGAATACCGCCCGGTCCCAGCTTGATATCGTGCTGGCGTGCCTTTTGCCGGCTCAATCGGGCCACCTTGGTTTTCATTGCGCGCAACGACTCGAATACCCCGTAGTCGAGGTAGCGCCGGTAGACAAACGGCCGCAGAACTTCGGCCATCGCCGTACGCTGCGCCTGTGTGCCGCTGAGCGCGCGCGCTTTGACCCATGCATAGCGCTCCCAATCGCGGCCGTGCTGCTGCAGGTAAACCTCGAACGCCGGCAGGCTCATAACCAGCGGCCCACTCGCGCCAAAGGGTCGCAGTCGCATGTCCACACGAAACACGAAGCCATCCTCGGTCCTCGTATCCAGCAGGCGAATTACCTGGCGAGCCTGGCGTGTAAACCAGGCTTCATGTGTCAGCGGCCGCTCGCCGTCAGACTCTCCGGCAAGCGGATAAAGAAATATGAGATCGATGTCCGAAGAAAAATTGAGCTCGCTGGCGCCGAGTTTTCCCATGGCCACGACAATCAGCTCACAAGGCGACCCCTGCTCATCGGGACCCGGCCAGCCATGACGTTGGGCCAGTTGATGCGCGCTGTATGCCAACGCCGCTTCGATGCAGGCGTCGGCCAGCGCCGACAGATCACGAAGCGTTTCCTCCAGTGACGCCCAGCCCGCCAGATCGCGCCAGGCAATACGCAACAGCGCGCGCTGTCGGTGGCCGCGCAGCGCTGTCATAAAAACATCCTCGTCCTGCTCCAGGGCAAACCTGACTCGGGGCCAATTCCCGGCCGGGTCTGCTGCCAGCAATTCGCCTGACTCGAGCAGCTCAGCTAGCAGGTGCGGGCGGCGCGCGCACAGCCCGCTGACGAACTCGCTTGCCCCCCACACCCGCCCGAGGCTGGTGGCCAGCTTCGTATCTGCAAGCAGGCGCGCGGCGAGATCGGGCTCGCGTGTGGCCAGTTCCCCCCAGCTCGCCCCAGCACTTTCCGCGAGCGGCGGCGGCAATTTTTCTATGGCAGCAGGCAAACTCATATATCACGGTCCGGGACCACTTATGTGCGGCAAGTCTAACCCCTAAAAAAAAACCCCGCGTACATCAGCACGCGGGGTTTGTGATCGCGGGAAAGACGAGGCTTACATCATGCCGCCCATGCCGCCCATGCCACCCATGCCACCGCCCATGCCACCCGGCATGGCAGCTTCTTCTTCCTTGGGCAGCTCGGCCACCATGGCTTCGGTGGTGATCAGCAGACCGGACACCGAGGCCGCATTCTGCAGGGCCGAACGTGTGACCTTGGTGGGGTCGAGAATCCCCATCTCGATCATGTCGCCAAAATCACCGCTGGTTGCGTTATAGCCATGGGTCCCGTCACCAGCTAATACCTGGTTGAGAATGACCGAGGCGTCATCACCGGAGTTGCTGACAATCTGGCGCAGGGGCTCTTCAACAGCACGCCACAGAATCCGTACACCTACGTCCTGGTCCGGGTTATCGCCCTTCAATCCCTTGACACCGGCACGTGCGCGCAACAGCGCCACGCCGCCACCGGCGACGACACCTTCCTCGACCGCCGCACGGGTCGAATGCAAAGCATCTTCAACGCGCGCCTTCTTTTCTTTCATTTCGACTTCGGTAGCCGCGCCGACCTTGATTACCGCCACACCTCCGGCCAGCTTGGCGACCCGTTCCTGGAGCTTCTCGCGGTCGTAGTCGGAGCTCGCGTCCTCGATCTGCGCCCGAATCTGCTCCACGCGTCCCTTGATTGCATCATGGGCACCGGCACCGTCGATGATCGTGGAATTGTCCTTGCTGATCTGAACCTTCTTGGCGGAGCCCAGGTTTTCGATAGTGGCCTTTTCGAGGCTGAGCCCAACTTCCTCAGAAATCACCGTGCCCCCAGTGAGGATAGCGATGTCTTCCAGCATGGCCTTGCGGCGATCGCCGAAACCTGGCGCCTTGACGGCCGCGACTTTGACAATGCCACGGATGTTATTCACAACCAGGGTAGCCAGCGCTTCGCCTTCCACGTCTTCCGCCACGATCAGCAGCGGGCGTCCGGCACGCGCCACCGATTCGAGCAGCGGCAACAGATCGCGGATATTGGAGATCTTCTTGTCGTGAATCAGTATGAACGGGTTTTCCAGGTCAGCCGATTGCGCCTGCTGATCCGTGATGAAATACGGGGACAGGTAACCACGGTCGAACTGCATACCTTCGACGACTTCCAGCTCATTCTCCAGGCCGGAACCCTCTTCCACGGTAATCACGCCTTCCTTGCCGACTTTCTCCATCGCCTCGGCGATGATCTGGCCGATGCTCTCATCGGAGTTGGCAGAAATGGTGCCCACCTGGGCGATGGCCTTGGAATCTTCACACGGCTTGGACAGCTTCTGCAGCTCGTCCACCAGCGCTATCACGCCTTTGTCGATGCCGCGCTTTAGATCCATCGGATTCATGCCGGCCGCTACCGACTTCAGACCCTCGCGCAGAATGGCCTGGGCTAGAACCGTAGCGGTCGTGGTGCCGTCACCGGCAATATCGGAAGTCTGCGAGGCGACTTCTTTCACCATCTGAGCACCCATGTTTTCGAACTTGTCCTGCAGCTCGATTTCCTTGGCTACCGATACACCGTCCTTGGTAACGGTGGGCGCACCGAAACTCTTGTCGAGTACCACGTTGCGCCCTTTCGGCCCCAGCGTGACTTTCACGGCATCCGCCAGCACGTTAACGCCTTTGAACATGCGCTGGCGTGCGTCGTCACTGAATTTCACTTCTTTAGCAGTCATTGAATTAATCCTTGAACCTCAAAAAATTGTTGCCCTGTGATGGGTTTGCTCAGGCGCTCTCCAGCACCGCCATGATGTCTTCTTCGCGCATGACAAGAAGCTCTTCCCCGTCGATTTTCACCTCGGTACCCGAATACTTGCCATACAGGACGCGGTCGCCGATCTGCAGATCGACAGGACGCAAATCGCCGTTTTCCATCACCTTGCCCTTGCCCACGGCGATGACCTCGCCACGTATGGGTTTTTCGGCAGCGCTGTCAGGAATCACGATCCCTCCCGCAGAAAGGGTCTCTTCTTCCATCCGCCGGATGATCACCCGGTCATGAAGCGGTCGCATCTTCATGGATACTTCTCCTTGATTTAATTAACTTTTTTTACGCAGCTGCCGTTTTAAAGTCGCAGCCCGCGGCGCCTGACTCTGGCACTCGTGCGAAACGAGTGCCAATTCTAGTCACCAGCGACCCGGAGTCAACCTCAGCGGCCATGACAGCGGCCCCCTTGCCACGTATCCTTGGCGACCATTTTGGGGAGAAACTGAGTGACCCTGGGCCAGCAAGACACTTCCAGCCGCGACATCCAGGTCGTGTTTTGTACCTGCCCAACTCAGGAAGTTGCACAAGAGATCGCCAGGGCGTTGGTCGAGGCGCGGCTGGCAGCCTGCGTCAATTTGCTGCCCGGAGTGATCTCCACGTATCAATGGTCGGGCAAGGTCTGTCATGATGAAGAATGCCTGCTGCTTATCAAGACAAGTGCGGCCTGTGTGCCTGCGGTGGAGCGCTGCATTCATGACCGGCACCCCTATGAACTTCCTGAGGTCCTCGCGGTCCCTAGCTCCGGAGGCTCGCGAGCCTACCTGGAATGGGTGAGCGCCAATGTCGCCGTGCTAGAACCATGAGATTTATCCCCGTCATTTTCTTGCTTGTGCTGAGCCCGCTCGCCGCTGCCGCCCAGGAAGAATTGCTGCCGCCGACCGAAGCGTACCTCTATACCGCGGTCGCTGACGCAAACAAGCTCACCGTCAGCTGGAACGCTTTACCGGGCTACTATATGTATCGCGCCAAGTTCGGCTTCGCCAGCCGCAGCGAAAACATCGAGCTCGGTGCAGCCGAGATGCCGCCAGGCAAACGCAAGGTCGACGAATTTTTCGGCGAGATGGAAATTTATCGCGGCCGCTTCGAAATTGTGATCCCCTATACGCGTCTGGCAGCTGCCGCCGACACCCTGACGCTGGAAATAAAGAGCCAGGGGTGTGCCGACATTGGTATTTGCTTTCCACCGCAGACCTGGGTCACGGATATCGCGCTGCCGCCTGCGCCGCAAGCCGCCACGCAGTCGACGGGCGCGGCGCCCGCAAGCCTCGTCGAGTTGTTCGGGACTGCAGCAGAAAAACAACGCGACGACGAAATCTTGCCGCCCGAACAGGCGTTTATTCTCAGCGCGGAAATGGTCGGCGGCGGGCTTCTTCGGGTGCGCTGGAGCATTGCGCCCGGCTATTACATGTATCGCGACAAGTTTCGCTTCAGTGCGACGCCACCCGCCGTGAGCCTTGGCGATGCCCAGTTTCCAGATGGCAAGTTCAAGGAGGACGAGTATTTCGGGCGTAGCGAAGTGTATTACCGCGGCGTGGAGATTTTGCTGCCGCTGGCCAACAGCGATGACGGCCTGCAAGAATTCATGCTGCTCACCGAATCGCAGGGGTGCAAGGAAGACGGCATCTGTTACCCGCCTTTCGCGCAGCAAGCACCGGTCCTGTTGAACGCGGCCAATGGCGTGAGCGCGCTCCTGCCCGCGACGGCCCGCGGCAGCAAAATTTCCGAGCAGGCGCGGCTCGCAACACTGATCAAGGACAGCCGCCTTGCCTGGGTCCTGCTGACGTTTTTCGGCCTTGGCTTGTTGCTGGCGTTCACGCCGTGCGTACTGCCCATGATTCCAATATTGTCCGGGATCATCGCCGGGCAGGGCGAAAATGTAAGCACCCGACGCGCCTTCATGCTGTCGCTGACCTACGTACTGGGAATGGCCATTACCTATACGGCAGCAGGCGCCACGGCAGCATTGTTTGGCCAGCAGATGCAGGCGATATTTCAGCAACCCTGGATAATCATAAGCTTCGCCGGCCTGTTCGTGGTGCTGGCCTTATCCATGTTCGGACTGTACGAATTGCAGATGCCCGGCGCGATCCAGACGCGCATGTCTGATCTCAGCAACCGCCAGAAAGCGGGCACCTATATCGGTACTGCAATCATGGGCGTCTTGTCGGCCCTCATTGTCACCGCGTGCGTTGCGCCGCCACTGGTCGCAGCACTCGCCGTAATAGGCCAGGCCGGGGAACCCGCGCGGGGCGCAGCAGCCTTGTTTGCCATGAGTCTTGGAATGGGTGCGCCATTGCTGATCGTTGGCGCTTCGGCCGGCAAACTGCTGCCGAAGGCGGGGGCATGGATGAATGTCGTGAAAGCGGCATTCGGTGTCATGCTGCTGGGCGTGGCGATCTGGATGCTGGAACGCGTGTTGCCTCATGCAATCACCATGTTCATGTGGGGCGCCCTGCTGGTGGTGACGGGTATTTTCATGGGCGCTGCCCGTGCGATGGGTGCGGCACAAAGCGGATGGCGCCGCTTCGGTCGCGCGCTCGGCTTCATCATGACCGCCTATGGCTTGTTGATGCTCGTGGGAGTCGCGGCCGGCGGCAAGGATACCTGGCGGCCACTGCGAGGCACCTCGTTAGTCGGCGCGAGCGTCGAAACCGGGCATGGCTTGCAATTTAATCGGATCAAGACCATCGCCGACCTCGACGCTGCGCTCGCCGAAGCAAGTGCCAACGGCAAGACGGTAATGCTCGATTTCTATGCCGACTGGTGTGTTTCTTGCCTGGAAATGGAAAAGTACACGTTTACCGATCCGTCCGTGCAGGCGGCGCTGGGCGACACGTTGTTGCTGCAGGCAGACGTGACAGCAAATGATGCTGCCGACAAGGCGCTGCTCAAACGCTTCGGCGTTTATGGCCCGCCAACTATCGTCTTTTATGATCGGCGCGGCCGCGAGCTCGATGGTTACCGCGTCGCGGGTTTCATGCCGGCCGACGAGTTTACCGTGCACGTCGGCGAGGCATTGCGCGACGCCCAACGATGAATCGCTGGCAAAAAGTATTCAGTGCAGTGCTGCTGGCCGGCGCGCTCCTTGCCGGCCTCGGCATATACCTCGCGACCCGCCCGCCGACTGTTCCCGACGGATTTGTGCTCGAAGACCTCGATGGCCAGGCAAGAAGTCTGGCCGAATTTCGGGGCCGACCCCTGCTGGTAAATTTCTGGGCGACATGGTGTCCGCCCTGTCGCCGGGAGATTCCCTTACTCAAGACCTTGCAGTCCGAAAATCAGGGCTTGACGGTGGTAGGCATTGCGGTGGAAGAAGCGGAACCCGTGCGCCAGCTTGCAGCGGAAATGGCTTTTAATTATCCAATTCTCATCGGCGAGCAGACAGCCATCGATCTTGCCGTCGCCCTGGGGATCGAGTTCATCGGACTGCCATACACGGTCCTGATCGATGCCCGCGGCCGGGTCATAGAGGTGCATACGGGAGAGCTGCGCGAGGAGGACGCGCGGCATGCGATCGAGGTTTTGCTGCCCTAGTCCGCGCTACCACCCCTGCTGCGCCGCCGCATCAAAATCTTCGAAAAGGCGGGCAAACTGCGACTAAAAGTAATAAACTTGCCGGCATCTTCCAAATAACAAGAAGTCCGGCCCCGGTGCCGGCCCCACGGCATGGCGAAATTCCTGGTTCTGAATGGCCCCAATCTCAACTTGCTCGGAGAGCGTGAGCCGGGCACCTATGGCGATACGAGTCTGGCGGAAATCGAACAGGAGTTATCGAGCGAGGCCCGCACCCTCGGGCATAGCATCGAGGCCCGGCAAAGCAACGCCGAACACCAGATGGTGGAATGGATGCATGAGGCCCGCACTCAGGGCTTCGACTTTATGTTGCTCAACCCTGCCGCTTTCACCCACACCAGCGTGGCCTTGCGCGACGCTGTCGCCGCCTGCGGGATTCCATTTATCGAAATACACCTGAGCAACGTGTATGCGCGCGAACCGTTTCGCAGGACTTCATATTTCTCTGACCTCGCTGTTGGCGTGGTGGCGGGCCTGGGTCCCCAGGGCTATGTGCTGGCGTTACGAGCGGCCGACAAGATGCTCGTTCGGAGTACGTCTCAGCCCGCCGGCCACTGATTGGCGAACATTGCACAGGTAAACAGGCATGGACATCAGAAAGGTAAAGAAACTGATCGAGCTGCTGGACGAGTCCGGCATGGCAGAGATTGAGATCACCGAGGGTGACGATTCGGTGCGTATAGTGAGGCACCCATCCGCCTCACCGGTCAGTACTCAGGTCAGCACACCTGCACCACCTGTTCAGCCCCAGGCCGCGGTCGCCGGTAACGAGGAGCGTGCACCTGCGGCCAGCGTCGAGACTGACAAATCGTCCTCCGGGCAAATCCTGACCGCACCCATGGTGGGTACCTTTTATCGTGCGCCGGCGCCCGGCTCGCCGCCCTTCGTGGATATCGGCAAGGAAGTGAATGCCGGTGACACCGTTTGCATCATCGAGGCTATGAAAATGATGAACCAGATAGAGGCCGATCGGTCTGGCCGGATCAAGGACATTCTGGCTGCCGACGGAGAGCCTATTGAGTTCGGCCAGCCGCTGTTCCTCATAGAGTAATGGCCGTCAAGCGTGCTGTGAGCAAAAAGAAACTCGACAAAGTCGTTATTGCCAATCGCGGCGAGATCGCCCTGCGTATCCTGCGTGCCTGCCGGGAGCTGGGTATCCGCACCGTGGCCGTGTACTCCACGGCCGATCGTTACCAAAAGCATGTCTTGCTGGCTGACGAAACCGTGTGCATCGGCCCGCCCAAATCCAGTGAAAGTTACCTGAATATGCCCGCCATCATCAGCGCCGCAGAGGTTACGGACGCGGTGGCTATCCATCCCGGCTACGGCTTTCTGGCTGAAAATGCCGACTTTGCAGAGCGGGTCGAAAACAGCGGCTTTATATTCGTTGGCCCCAAAGCAGAAACCATTCGACTCATGGGCGACAAGGTTTCCGCAATTCAACGCATGAAAAATGCCGGCGTTCCCTGTGTGCCAGGATCAGAGGGCGCACTTGGTAAAGATGCGGAAGAAATAGTGCGCCTGGCCCGTGATATCGGGTATCCGGTCATTATCAAGGCCGCCGGTGGCGGTGGCGGCCGCGGCATGCGGGTGGTGCGCACTGAAGCAGCCTTGCACAATGCCGTCACTACAACCCGTGCGGAAGCCGAGGCAGCTTTCGGTAACGGCACTGTCTATATGGAAAAGTTCCTGGAAAAGCCGCGGCACGTGGAATTCCAGATACTCGCCGACAATCACGGCAACGCGATCCACCTCGGCGAACGCGACTGCTCAATGCAGCGTCGACATCAGAAAGTAATCGAAGAAGCGCCTGCCCCCGGAATTACTGAAAAACAACGCCGTGCAATTGGCGAACGCTGCGTTCAGGCGTGCAAAGAAATCTCTTACCGCGGAGCCGGAACTTTCGAATTCCTTTACCAGGATGACGAATTTTATTTCATCGAAATGAACACACGGATTCAGGTTGAACACCCGGTCACCGAACTCATTACCGGCATCGACCTGGTTAAGGAACAGCTCAGGGTCGCTGCCGGCAATCCGCTTGGCTATCGGCAAAAAGACATAACCCTGCGGGGACACGCTATTGAATGTCGCATAAATGCTGAGGATCCGCGCAAATTCACGCCTTCCCCCGGACCGGTGCGTCAATGGCATGCGCCGGGCGGACCCGGCGTGCGCGTGGACTCACATGTCTATAGCGGCTATACCGTTCCACCTTTTTACGACAGCCTGATCGGCAAGCTGATTTGCTATGGCGAAGACCGTAATGCTGCTCTCGCGCGCATGAGAGGCGCGCTCGGCGAGCTCGTGGTCGAAGGCATTGTCACAAATATTCAGTTGCATCAGGACATACTCGCCGACGCTGGCTTCATGAAAGGCGGTACCAATATTCATTATCTTGAGAAAAAGCTCGGTCACTGAACCCGGAGGCGGCATGGCCTGGCTGCAGCTCAGCATGGATCTCAAAGATATGAATCCGGAGGCGGTGCAGGCTGATTGTGAGTGCCTTGGCGCCCTGTCTGTGACCCTTGCCGACGCAGCTGATGACCCGGTCCTCGAGCCACCACCGGGCACGACTCCGGTCTGGCCACAAACCCGCCTGTCCGCACTGTTTGAAGGAGACGATCACGATGCTCACGCGGGCGAGCAACTGCGCGGCGCGCTGGCCGACCGCCTCGGCATCGAGGTTTCCTGCATCACTGTCGAGCCCCTGCCTGAGCGCGATTGGTGTAATGAGTGGCGCAAGAATTTCCGGCCCTTGTGCTTTGGCTCCAAGCTCTGGATTTGCCAGGACGGACAGCGCCCTGAAGATCCCCGCGCCCTGGTCGTAGATCTGGACCCGGGGCTTGCCTTTGGTACCGGGTCTCACCCGAGTACCGCCTTGTGCCTCGACTGGTTGTGTCGTGCGGATATTGAGGGACGCTCGCTTATCGACTACGGATGCGGCTCGGGAATACTCGCACTGGCTGCTGCCCGCCTCGGAGCAGCCCGTGTCCTGGCCACCGACATTGACCCCCAGGCGCTGTTGGCGACACGCGACAACGCGGCACACAATTCCCTGGAGAACAAGATCGCAGTGCTGCGGCCGGATGACTTGGGTGATTGCGAAACCGATATACTGGTCGCGAATATACTCTCCGGCCCGTTGCGTCAACTGGCACCGCGATTTGCCGATCTGGTGGCGCCGGGCGGGCAAATCGCCCTGGCGGGGATACTTGAGGAACAGATAGCGAGCATGCACGGAGTTTTTGAATCGGCGTTTGCATTAAGCCCGGTCGACAGACGAGATGGCTGGGCTTTGCTGTCAGGGCGTCGGCGTCACTGAAACCGGCCGCAAGTTATAGAGATTCATCGTGTTTACCCAGTGTCCCGAATGCAAGACCATCTTTGAACTCGACATTGACGATCTCAAGGCGGCCGATGGCCGTGTCTGTTGCGGCGAATGCGACAAGATTTTTAATGCGCTGGTCAGTCTCACGGATATTCCGCCGGGCGAGCAGCTGCAATTGCATTCGCTGGAGGGCATCACGCAATCCGACGACGACCAGGAACCGGAATCGTTACGCCGTTCCGGAGACCTCTTCCCGGAACAGAGTGCTGATGACGATCAAGAACAGGACTGGGCGCCCGACGACGAACCGGTAGGGGAAGACGAGGTCAAATCGCTCGAGCAAAGCCGCTGGGAGCAGAAACTCGCAGAGCTCGGTCTCAATGAATCGCGGGGCGACGACGCCGACGAGGCGGTCGAAGAGGACGACGAGGGCCACGAGGACGAGATCAGCCTGGCCGAACCCGCTGACCACGCTGAATGGTTACTTAGCACCGAGCGCCGCCGTCGCACCTGGCCATGGGCAGTCGCCGCTGCACTTGCGGGGATCGCCCTGGTTGCGCAGTCCATACATTACTGGCGAGAAGACCTGGCCAAGTCACCGGCGCTCACGCCCTGGCTAGAATCTTTTTATTCTTCGCTTGGTGCACCGTTACCGGAGCACTGGGACATCCAGAAATACAGTGTAGAGAAGGACACGGTCAGCGATCACCCCGAAGTGCCCGGCGCATTGCTGGTCAATGCCATGGTGGCTAATACGGCAGCCCTCGCACAGCCCTATCCGCTACTCAAGATCACCTTGCTCGACCGCTGGGGCGAACCGCTAGGCGAACGTTTTTTTGCACCCGCCGAATATCTTGCCGAACCTGCCGGCGCCGGCAGCTTGATTGCAGCCGGAGAGACCGTCGAGGCGAGTGTGTTAATCGTGGACCCGGGAGCCGGGGCAGTCAGTTACGGCATTGACGCTTGTCTGCGCGACGCGGGCAATAAACTTACTTGCGCTCACGACAGCGCTTACTGATGGACAAAGCGGTCATGACGCAGCATAAGGCGCCCGTCATCGGACCCTTTGCTCTCGCCAACAGGCTGGCCCTGGCACCGATGGCGGGGATCACCGACCGGCCATTCAGGCTGCTATGCAGACGGCTCGGTGCCGGCCTCGCCGCCTCCGAGATGGTTACTGCGGATATGCGTCTGTGGAATTCGCGTAAAAGCAGACTGCGTCTGGATCACGAAGGAGAACCGGAACCGCGGGTCGTGCAGATTGCCGGCGCGGACGCCGCCATGATGGTGCAGGCCGCCAGGGAAAACGTACGGCGCGGCGCACAGGTCATCGACATCAATATGGGCTGCCCCGCCAAGAAAGTATGCAAGCGGGCAGCTGGATCGGCCCTGCTACGCGACACGGATAATGTGCGGCGCATTTTAATGAGCGTAGTCGATGCAGTCGACGTTCCGGTGACCTTGAAAACAAGAACCGGCTGGTCGCCTGAGCAACGCAACGGTGTCGAAGTCGCGGTGCTCGCCGAGGAAAGTGGCGTGCAGGCTCTGGCAGTGCACGGTCGCACACGTCAGTGCCGTTTCAGCGGCAGCGCAGAGTATGAGACCGTTCGTGACATTTGCCGGGAAGTGGGTATCCCGGTTTTTGTCAATGGTGACATTGACACACCGCAAAAAGCGCGCAAGATTCTCGACTACACCGGCGCGGCCGGGGTGATGATAGGGCGGGCCGCCCAGGGACGCCCATGGCTTTTCAGGCACATAGATCATTACCTGAAGACCGGCCTTGAACTGCCCGCTCTGGCGCCTCTCGAAGTCCGTGATATCATGCTCGGCCACGTGCAAAACCTGCATCGCTTCTACGGTGAAAAAGCGGGTGTGCGAATTGCAAGAAAGCACCTGGGATGGTATTGCCGCGGTCATGCCGAAGCCGGAAATTATCGGCACCAGGTCGTGCGACTGGAAACCGCGCAGGAACAGATAGAACTTACAAGTCGTTACTTTGCCGGTCTCGCTCAACGGGGTGAGCAGGCCGCATAAAATCTCGGAGTCAGTGTTGTGGTCGTTACTAAGAAAAAAAGTCGCGCCAAGAAAAAGCAATCAACAATTCGTTTCAAGTCCGAACGCAAGCCTCTCAGAGACCATACTGAAGACGCGCTCAAGTCCTACTTTGATCGTCTCAACGGGCATTCGCCCGGTGATCTTTATGACCTGGTGCTTGGCGAAGTCGAAGAGCCGCTGTTGAAAACGGTCATGAAGTTTTCGCACGGCAATCAGAGCAAAGCCGCCGGCATTCTCGGTATAAACCGCGGCACGCTCAGAAAAAAACTCAAGCAATACAGATTGTTAGATAAATCTTTCGGTTGATCGGCCACGCCACAGGGGCGCGGGAATTAAGCCTATGCAAGCAATCAAGCGGGCGCTCATAAGCGTTTCCGACAAGCAGGGTATTACCGATTTCGCCCGCGGGCTTGCCCAGTCCGGCGTTGAAATTATTTCCACTGGCGGCACTGCAAAGCTGCTGCGCGAGCAGGCAATCGAGGTTACAGACATTTCCTCTTACACCGGCTTTCCGGAAATCATGGATGGTCGCGTAAAGACGCTGCATCCCGCGGTACACGGCGGGCTTCTCGGGCGGCGTGATCAGGACTCAGCAGTAATGGCAGAGCACAATATCGGCAACATCGATCTGCTGGTGGTAAACCTGTATCCGTTTGCAAAGACTATTGCGCAGCCTGATTGCAGTCTGGAACGCGCTATCGAGCAAATAGATATCGGCGGCCCGGCGATGATTCGCTCGGCGGCCAAGAACCATCGCTGGGTAACGGTGGTAACGGATCCGCAGGAATACGCGGAAGTGCTGGCGAGCATGCGCGACAACGACAATGTCGTGCCCGACGAGCTGCGCCGGCGCCTTGCCACGCGCGCTTTCGCTCATACCGCGCGCTACGACGGTTTAATTTCGTCTTATCTCAGCTCGCATCTTAATGCGCAGGACAGCGAAAAGTTGCCAGGCATATTCAATCAGCAACTTTACAAGCGCATGGACTTGCGCTACGGCGAGAATCCGCACCAGGAAGCGGCGTTTTATGTCGAACGCACCTCCGGCGAGGCGGCTATAGCGGTGGCGCGCCAGTTGCAGGGCAAAACGCTCTCTTATAACAACATCGCCGACGCCGATGCGGCGCTGGAGTGCGTGCGGCAGTTTTACGAGCCTGCTTGTGTCATCGTCAAGCACGCAAATCCCTGCGGGGTTGCCACCGATCAGGATATCCTGGCAGCCTACACCCGGGCCCATGCTGCAGATCCTGTGTCCGCATTTGGCGGCATCATTGCTCTGAATCGCGCGCTGGATCCCCTGACTGCCAAGGCTATTCTGCAAAATCAATTTGCCGAGCTAATCATCGCGCCGGAAGTTGCCGAGGATGCCCTGGCTTTGCTTGCAGAAAAAAAGAATCTGCGGATATTGAGTACCGGCTGGTGGGACATGGACCGCATGCCGGCCCTGGACTATCAGCGCGTGAGCGGTGGATTACTGGTGCAGGATCGTGATGATGGACTCGTGCGCCAGCAAGACCTGGAAGTAGTATCGCAACGCAGGCCGGATGAGCATGAAATGCGCGATCTCCTGTTCGCCTGGAAGGTCGTCAAGTACGTCAAGTCCAATGCAATTGTCTATGCCAAGGACCAGGTCACGATAGGTATCGGGGCAGGTCAGATGAGCCGGGTCTATAGCGCGCGGGTCGCAGCCATGCAGGCAGCGGACCATGGCTTCGCGGTCAAGGGATCGGTGATGGCATCGGACGCGTTCTTCCCGTTTCGCGACGGGCTTGACGCTGCGGCCGAACACGGCGTAATTGCCGTCATTCAGCCCGGTGGCTCGCGTAAGGATCCTGAAGTCATCGCCGCCGCCGACGAACACGGTATGGCCATGGTGTTTACCGGCATGCGCCATTTCCGGCATTGACCAGTCTGGCCCAGGCCTGAGAGGTACAGGAATGCGGGTACTTGTTGTTGGCAGCGGGGGTCGTGAACATGCTCTGGCCTGGCACCTCAGCCGGGAAGACCGCGTTGACGCTGTATTTGTTGCGCCTGGAAACGCGGGCACCGCGGCCGAACCTGGTGTCAGCAACCTCGACATAGCGGCAGAGGATATAGCGGCGCTGGTCAAATTTGCGCGCACAGAAAATCTCGACCTGACTATCGTCGGGCCCGAGGCACCGCTTGTAACAGGCATCTGTGACCGGTTTGGCGAAGCCGGGCTGCCCTGTTTCGGTCCGTCAGCGGCCGCGGCACAACTCGAAGGTTCCAAGGCCTTTACCAAGGACTTTCTTGCGCGCCACGATATTGCTACTGCCGACTATCGGAAATTTACCGACATCGATGCTGCAGAGCGCTGGATCAACGAGCGCGGCGCCCCGCTGGTGGTCAAAGCGGACGGCCTGGCGGCAGGCAAAGGTGTGATTATCGCCGACAGCACGGCGCAAGCCTGCGCCGCTGCCCGAAGCATGCTTGGCGAGAACCGGTTTGGTGATGCGGGCAAGCAAATCGTGGTCGAAGATTTTCTGGTCGGCGAGGAAGCGAGTTTTATCGCCATGGTCGACGGCAAGCATATCTTGCCGCTGGCGAGCTCTCAGGACCACAAGGCGCGCGACGAAAGCGACAGGGGCCCGAATACCGGGGGCATGGGTGCTTATTCGCCGGCGCCGGTGGTTACCCCGGAGGTCCATACGCGCATCATGACTGAGATCATGATCCCGACGGTGCGTGGTCTGGCCCGGGAGGGTACACCCTACGTCGGCTTTCTGTATGCCGGGCTGATGGTGGCGGGAGACGGCAGTATCAAGGTACTGGAATTTAATTGCCGCTTCGGTGACCCCGAGACCCAACCGGTGATAATGCGCCTTAAGAGCCCGCTGAGCGAACTGTGCCTGGCCGCGCTGGCAGGCAAGCTGGATCGACAGCAAGTGGCATGGGATTCCCGGGCAGCGCTGGGCGTCGTGATGGCGGCCGGCGGATATCCCGGGAGTTACTCAAAAGGCCACGCGATCCGCGGCTTGCCCGCGGAGCGTGAAAATCTGAAGGTGTTCCATGCCGGAACTACCAGCAGAGATGGCAAGGTAGTGACCAGTGGCGGTCGTGTTTTATGCGTGACCGCGCTGGCCGAAAGTGTCGCCCGGGCAGCAGACATTGCCTACGATGCCGCAGCGCAAATCAGCTGGGAGGGTTGTTTCCTGCGCCGGGATATCGGTCACCGGGCGATCGCCCGGGAGCAAGCACTCGAAGCCTGATTTTTCTAGGAGGCGGTCTTGCGACGGTAGGTGCCGTCGAATATTACCCGCCAGCTGCCGCCCTCATCCGCGGAGACTTCCCAGACTTGCCGCACTGTTCCATCTTCATTAGGCGTCCAACTGATGCGGTCAAGCACCTCGCCCTGGGGCGTCTGCCGGGCACGCGTGCCAGTCATCACCATGCTGCCGTCTCGCAAACCACCCTCGATCGTCAACAACAGCCCGGTATTATCAACCCAGGTTTGATGCCATACCTGGCGCGTCGCGTCATAAATATTGAAACTCTGTCCGCGGTAACCGCCCGCTGACTGATAGCTTTCTTGCAGAGCGCAACCACCATGAATCGGCTTGATAGAATTATCGCCGGCCTTCTTGCCGTCGGCGACCATAACGTCCCAGTCGCCAATCCAGAAATCAAAATGGCGGAATTCATCGGCCTGACAGGCTGTGGCGGGCGCCGACGGCACCGGTGCCTGGGCAATGACCGGCGCACTGCTTGCGCAGCCCGCGCATAAGGTGACCACACCCAGGCCAAGCAACAATCGCATTCTCACCACAGCCAATCTCGTAGCGGTCAGCGCTTCATTTGTTCGAAAAACTCGACGTTGGTCTTGTTCTCTTTCATCTTGTCGAGCAGGAACTCGATCGCTGCCAGCTCATCCATGGGATGCAGCAACTTGCGCAATATCCACATTTTCTGCAGCTCGTCCGGCTTGGTAAGCAGCTCTTCGCGGCGCGTACCGGAGCGGTTGATATTGATCGCCGGAAAAATGCGTTTTTCGGCGATCCGTCTGTCAAGGTGACATTCCATGTTGCCGGTGCCCTTGAATTCCTCGTAAATTACGTCGTCCATGCGCGAGCCGGTTTCTACCAGCGCCGTGGCGATGATCGTCAGGCTGCCGCCTTCCTCGATATTACGCGCCGCACCAAAAAAACGCTTTGGCCGTTGCAGGGCGTTGGCGTCGACGCCACCTGTCAGTACCTTGCCTGAACTCGGCACCACCGTGTTGTAAGCGCGCGCCAGCCGCGTAATTGAATCCAGCAGGATCACGACGTCATGCTTGTGCTCCACCAAACGCTTGGCCTTTTCGATAACCATTTCCGCAACTTGCACGTGGCGCGTCGCAGGTTCGTCGAAGGTGCTGGAAACCACTTCTCCACGCACCGTGCGCTGCATCTCGGTCACTTCCTCCGGACGCTCATCAATCAGCAAAACGATCACCTCGCATTCCGGGTGATTGGTTGTCACGGACTGGGCAATGTTCTGCAGCAACATTGTCTTGCCGGCCTTGGGGGGCGAAACGATCAGGCCGCGCTGGCCCTTACCAACGGGCGCCACCAGGTCGATAATGCGCGCCGTAAGATCCTCGGTACTGCCCGTGCCGGTTTCGAGTTTCATTCGCTGGTTCGGGAACAACGGCGTGAGGTTCTCGAACAGCACCTTGTTGCGCGCGTTTTCCGGCGCTTCCAGGTTGATCTCGGCAACCTTCAGCAGCGCAAAATATCGCTCGCCATCCTTGGGTGGCCTGATCAGGCCTGAAATCGTGTCGCCGGTGCGCAGGTTGAAGCGCCGAATCTGACTGGGCGACACATAAATGTCGTCCGGGCCCGCCAGATAAGAACTGTCAGCAGAGCGCAGGAATCCGAATCCGTCCTGGAGAATTTCCAGCACGCCATCGCCGTACACATCTTCGCCGTTGCTGGCATGCGCCTTCAGCACCGAGAAGATAATGTCTTGCTTGCGGGATCTCGCGAGATCTTCGAGGCCCATTGAGGTGGCCAGCTCCACCAGCTCGGAAGCAGGCTGCTTCTTAAGGTCGGTCAGGTTGAGCGCATTTTCGCTCAGGGTCACCGGGCCGGCGGGTTCGAGATCCAGATCATCATCGTTGGGCAGCTCCGCTTTATTCGGTTTGCGTTGCCTCGAGCGGCCCTTTTTGTTGGCATTGCCGGATCGTTTGGGACGCCCCGACGAGGATTTCGTGGACTTGGGTCGTCCGCGATTGGAATTGCCTAAGTAGCCTCTCATAAGTTGGTATCCAGGAAAGCAGAAAGCTGGGACTTGGAGAGCGCGCCCACCTTCTGCGCTTCGACGTTGCCGTTCTTGAACAGCATCAGTGTAGGAATTCCGCGAATGCCAAACTTTGGCGGCGTTTGCGGGTTGTTATCAATATCGATCTTGGCAACCTTGAGGCGCCCGGAATATTCCTCGGCGACCTCTTCGAGGATGGGTGCAATCATCTTGCACGGGCCGCACCACTCAGCCCAGAAATCCAGCAGTACCGGCTCCTGTGCTTTCAATACATCGTCTTCAAAGGTGGCGTCAGAAGTTTCAAGGATGTGATCGCTCACGTCGTATCCCTCCGGATCATTGCAGCTTGGCTGAGTATGTTTAATGAATCGTAAATTCGGTGGACCAGCGTTTTCTGAATATGTGACGCGGGAGTCCGGTTGAGGCACAATGAGCGGGCTCGCTCGAGACTTCCGTGGAAAATTGGGCTGGTAGCGTCTTTCGGTTCGCGTGGCGGACCCGCAACGCGCGTTTTTCGTATTTCACCCTTTTAGCAACCATTTTGCAAGTCCGGCCCCTGGCGGGACGGCACAGGTCCGGAACTGACCATGACCAGCAAGCACTTAAGCAATACCAGTTTTGGCAGCTTGCCGCTTGCCGAACCCGTCGCGCGTGGGGTCGCGGAAATGGGTTTTGAGAAGTGCACGCCTATCCAGGCATCAACCCTGCCGGTGGCGCTGGCTGGCGATGATGTTGCGGGCCAGGCACAGACCGGCACCGGCAAAACGGCCGCCTTCCTGATCGCAGTATTCAATCGCCTGCTCAAAGAGCCTGCCCGGGCGCAGCGCCGGGTCACTGACCCGCGCGCGGTCATACTGGCGCCAACGCGCGAACTTGCCGTGCAGATTCATAAGGATGCGGAAGCTATCGGGCAATTCACCGATGTGCGCCTGGGCCTCGCCTATGGCGGTAAAGATTACGAAAAGCAGCGCCACATTCTTGAACAGGGCGTCGATGTATTGATTGGCACCCCCGGGCGCATGATCGATTATTTCAAGCAACGCGTGTTCGGGCTGGGCGCGGTCGAGGTGATCGTTATTGACGAAGCCGATCGCATGTTTGATCTCGGATTCATCAAGGACATCCGCTATGTCATGCGCCGCCTCCCACCGGCCAATGAGCGCCTGAGCATGCTGTTCTCGGCGACATTGTCACAGCGCGTTCTTGAACTTGCCTACGAACATATGAACGAACCCGAATTGGTGCGTATTGAACCTGACAAGGTAACCGCCGACCGTATAAGGCAGGTTATTTACTTTCCTTCCAACCACGAGAAAATCCCGCTGCTGATAGGGCTGCTGCGAAAGACGGACCCGACCCGCACGATGGTTTTTGTCAATACCAAGCGCGTGGCGGAAGTTTTGCAGCGCTATCTTGTCGCCAACGGCATCGAGGCCGCCGCCATTTCCGGCGATGTGCCACAACGCAAGCGTGAGCGTATGCTGGCCGACTTTCAGACCGGCGCTCTGCCGGTCCTGATCGGCACTGACGTCGCGTCGCGCGGTTTGCATATTGACAACGTCAGCCACGTATTCAATTTCGATCTGCCGCAAAATATCGAAGATTACGTACACCGCGTCGGGCGAACTGCACGTGCCGGCGCGGCCGGTGACGCTATCAGCTTTGGTTGCGAGGACTACGTGTTTGCGCTGCCGGAAATTGAAGCATTCGTGGGCTACAAGATTCCCACCGCCAGCATCGAGCCCGGCATGTTGCCGCAGCTCACGCGCCCGCGCCCCGCACCGCGCCGCAAACCGCCACACAGCGCCGGCGGCAAGGGCCGGGGTGGCCGCTCCAGCAAGCGCAGACGGCCAAGCCGCCATTCCGGCAAGGCCAACTGATCAGCCGAGAAGCTCGTCCAGCGCCTCCACCGTGTCGAAGCCGATCAACTCACGCGCCGGCATCGAGCTGTCGGGTTTACCAATGCCCACCACATTGCGGATGCCATAAGCCCGCGCCGCCTGCAGGACAGGCAGACTGTCGTCGACGAACAGGCTGCTGCTGGTCTCGAAAGGCTCAACCTGGTTGAGTCGCCCCCAGAATTCAGCGGCTTCCTTGGGGGCACCAAAATCATGACTCGAGTAAATCTCGTCGAAGTAGCTGGCCAGGCCTGTACAGGCGAGTTTGAGATTTAAAATGCCCGAATGGGCGTTGGTCACGAGGACCCGCCGCTTGCCCATCGCGCGCAGGCGAGTCAGGAATCTCGGCACGCCGGGAAGAAAACGAATGTCTTTGGAAGCATTGTGCTTGAGCCCTTGCAGGTCCATATCCAGATGGTCTGCCCAGAAATCCAGGCAATACCACTCCAGGGTGCCGCGCCTTGATTCGAACTCGGGCATTAGCTTGCGCACGACCTGTTCGGGATCCAGTCCATGGCGTTCGCCATAGCGCCGCGGCACAAGCTCCGTCCAGAACCAGGTATCGAAGCGCAGGTCCAGCAGGGTGCCGTCCATATCCAGCATGACCGTGGCGATGCTCTGCCAGTCGAGCCTTGATTGCTTTACACTTGCGCCCCCCACGTTATCTCGCTTGCCAGGATGTTCGCTCACTATGGCCGACCTCGATCTGCAATACTTACTGGACGAAAGCTGCGAAATCGCCCGCCGCGCAGGCGCCCGTATCCTGGAAGTCTACGAGACCGACTTCAGCGTGCAAAGCAAGGATGATGACTCGCCGCTGACTGCTGCGGATCTGGCCTCGCATCGCTGCATCAAACAGGGCCTGGCCGCGCTCACGCCCGCATTACCGCTGCTGTCCGAGGAATCCCGCAGCCTGCCCTGGACCACACGCTCCGGCTGGCGCAGGTACTGGCTTGTCGACCCTCTGGATGGCACCAAGGAATTCGTCAAGCGCAACGGCGAGTTTACGGTCAACATCGCCCTGATCGATGGCCATGAGCCGGTCCTCGGTGTCGTACATGTCCCGGTCACAGGGGTCACTTACAGCGCGGCGCGAAATATCGGGGCATTCAAATCGGACAGCGCTGCAGTCAATCAGCCCATCAAGGTACGAATCCCCGCGGCTGCGCCATTGCGCGTGGTCGGCTCGCGCTCCCATGCCGGTGACAATTTACAGGTGTATCTCGACAAGCTGGGCGCCCATGAGGTCGTTCCGGTTGGCAGCTCGCTGAAATTCTGCCTCGTGGCCGAAGGCCGAGCCGACGTGTACCCGCGTCTCGGACTGACTTCAGAATGGGACACCGCGGCTGCGCAAGCGGTGGTGGAATGTGCCGGCGGCAAGGTATTGACCGCCGACGGTAAGGCCCTCGCTTACAATGCCAAGGAGGACATCCTGAATCCTTATTTCATTGTGATTGGCGACAGTTCGCGGGCTTGGCCGCCGTTGCAGTGACCCGGCCTCGCCAGTCCGGCGTGGCCGTGATCGCCTGTGGGGTCTAAGATAGGATAGCCATGACCGACAACGTCGATACCGAGGCTTTTGAAAAAATGCGACGGCTCAAGGAGCTGCGGATCGAACATCGCGACCTCGATGACGTCATCGAGCGCCTCAATTCCGATTTGCATGTCGATCAATTGCGCCTGCGGCGCCTGAAAAAGCGCAAGCTGCAACTCAAGGACCTCATCGAAAAAATGGAAAGCGAGCTGATTCCTGACTTGAACGCGTAATTGCGAGCGGCAGGTGGCTCGTCAGCCCTGGCGGTTGCCGAGATGTTTTGTGCCGCGACTGCGGGCCAGGTGTTCCTGGCGATGTCGTTCACGCAGTGCATCGCGTCGTTTGTCGCTCAGCTCAGCCGCACAATGTGGACAGCTCACGCCTGCTTCATACTCGGGAGCCGCTCGCTCGCTCGGTGTCAGCGGATACCGACAGCCGTGGCAAATCTCGATGTCGCTGCGTTCGAGGCCGTAGCCAACGGCAACGCGCTGGTCGAACAGGAAGCAACCGCCCCGCCAGCGCCCTTCTTCTGCAGTCTTCTGTTGAAGATAGGCAAGAACACCTCCGGATAACTGATAAACATCGGTAAAACCCCGGGCCAGCATCCAGGCAGAAGCCTTCTCGCAGCGGATGCCGCCGGTACAAAACATCGCCACCTTGCGATGCACGGCGGGATCGAGATTTTCGTTTACGTAGTCCGGGAATTGGCGGAATGATTCAGTTTGTGGATCTGTCGCACCTGCGAAAGTGCCAACGGCTACCTCGTAACGATTGCGCGCGTCGATTACAAGCACTTCCGGATCCTCCAGAAGCTCATCCCATTGCTCCGGCCCCACGTGCGTTCCGGTGCGCTCATGAGGCGCGACGTCAGGCTGGCCCAAAGTGACGATTTCGTCCCGCAACTTTACCTTGAGCCGATAAAAGGGCATGCGTGGCGCCTTCATCAGGCGCGGCGCCAGATCGGCAAAACGCTCGTCCCGGGTCAGTTCTGCCAGCCAGCGCCTCAACGCAGATGAATCACCTGCCAGCGTAGCGTTAATGCCCTCGGCGGCGATGACTATAGTGCCCAGTAGCCGGTTCGCCGACGCGCTGTTGTGCAGCTTTGCTGCCAGCGCCGCGTAATCCGCCAGCGCAACGAATCGATAAAACGTCGCAACTTCTATGTCCTGGCTATCTGTGTGCTGCATCATCCTGCGACTTGTCGATCGTCCTCAGTAATGGGGTGGCGCTTCGTCATCACTGGCAACGTCCCCGGAAGCGATGATTCTCAACTGGCCTTGCAGCTCCATCAACGCCCTTTCCAGGCGTTCGATTTTCCGCTGGTGACCGGAAACCGCATCGTTCAGGGTACGGACCGTGTCGTCAAGAAAGGCCAAGCGCGTCTCGCATTCCACCAACCTGTCTTTCATCGGGTCTTTCCTTGCAATCAGGCCTGAGTCACACGCAGGATGCTGTGGCGGATTTCTTCGCTGAGCACATGCTGCGCTTTGTCACTGACGGCTACCAGGATATCGCCGAATTCCAGCTTGCCGTCCGCATCGAGTTTGATTACCTCGAAGCGCTTGAGTTCGTTAATGAAATTCCGGAAAAGATCGCGGGCAAAAAAGTCCGGCGCATCAAGTTCATAGATCATGGAGATGCGCTGTGCCATGAGCTGGCAGAGCGACTCGAGGTCTTTTTGCGTCAAGGTGCCGGAACCGCGGTTGCGCAGCAAGGCGATGACCAGGTAATAACGCTCCAGGATCTGCAGCATGGGTTGGGCCAGAACCGATAACTGCCCTGCCTCCCTTGAGGTCGCGGGCGGTCGTACGACGCGGTCTTTATACTTGGCCAGCAACCCGAGATCCTGCATCGCCTCCAGGCTGAGTTCCAGCTGCACCTCCATCCTTCTGTCATCTGACGGCAGAAAAAGCTCCGAGCGTATGAACGGATAGGCCATTTTGCACAGTTCAATCAGCCTGTCTTTTGCAAGATACTCGTTGTAAAGAAAGCCGCATGCGATGAGCGAGGGCAACGCCACGAGATGCAGAATATTGTTGCGGAAATAGGTGGACAGCACGGCCTGCTCTTCACTCAACACGAGGACATCACCGAGCTCGTGTTGTCGCCGCACCAGCATGGCGAGATCTTCGCCCTCGGCGATGACCTCACTCCCGGCAATGGGTTGATGCGCATCCAGCTTCGAAGCCCGAATAGCTGCCACCAGGGCCTGGGTCATTTCTACCTGCCTGATAAGATCATTCTCCGCCATCGCCTGACGGGGTACTGCAAGCAAGGCAAGCGCCAGCAGATTTACCGAATTGATGACCGCAGCCTGGTTGATACGCACCATAATTTCCTCGCCGAGCTCTGCCACCACATCGGCAAACCATTCAGGCTTCTCTTCGGCCTTGTCGGATTCCCGCCAGCCCGGCGCTCGCGCATCCAGCAACGGCGCCGCCTCGACAGGCTCACCGAACGCCAGTTGCACCGTGCCAAACTCGCTCTTCAGGATCTTCAGTGAGCGCAGGAAGTCCAGCCAGTTTTCCTTGCGCTTCGGGCGACCGCTCAACTCGCCGATATAGCTGCGGCCCTCGACCAGCTTGTCATAGCCGATGTACACCGGCACGAAAGCGAGCGGTCGGTCCGGATTGTCGACAAAACTGCGCATTGTCATCGACAACATGCCCGGCTTGGGCCGTAATAATTTGCCGGTTCGCGAGCGGCCACCTTCGACGAAGTATTCTATAGAGACGCCCTTTGCCAGATTAGCCCGCAGGTATTCGTTGAAAACTGCCGCATATAGCTTGTTGCCGCGAAAGCTCCGGCGCAAAAAGAAGGCGCCGCCGCGTCTGAGCACGCCGCCTAGAACCGGCAGGTTCAGATTAAGCCCGGCCGCGATATGTGGTGGCACCAATCCATGCTGGTACACCACATAAGACAGCAAAAGGTAATCGATGTGGCTGCGATGACAAGGCGCATAAACAATCGTATGCGTACGTGAAAGACTGAGCACTTCCTCAATCTGGTGTACGGCAATGCCGTCATACAGCCTGTTCCACAGCCACGCGAGCACGCGTTCGGCAAAGCTCACGAAACCGGGGGAATAATCAGCGGCAATTTCCAGCGCATAACGCCGGGCGCGCTGCACCACCTCGTGCTCGTCCACCTGGGCAGCACGCGCTTCCCGCTCGATCTGCTGCTGCACCGTCGGCGCCACCAGAATTTGCTCGACCAGGGTATTGCGGTGGGATAAATCGGGCCCGATCGTCGACGTCCTGATGCCCTTGAAATGAACCCTTAGCAAACGTGCAAGTTTGCGTGCGGCAGTCTTCTTTTTCATGCCGTCTTCAAGGTTGGCCTTCACTGACAACGGCGTGCCCACCTGCACCAGCACAGCGCGCCCATGCAACAGGATTGTCAGTAACTTTCTGAGTCGGCCCTTGGGCTGCCAGCGTTCGGCAAATAAGGCCTTGAAAATAGAAGTTTCTTTTTCCGGAGCACGGCCCCAGAAAATCGCCACGGGCACAAGTTGCACATCCAGCGTTGCGTCATCAAGAACGGCCCCGGCGATATCATGTAACAGCTCTGGTACCTGCTGCTCGACCCGCTTTGGCATCCAGCCGCGCATGCGGGCAGTGGCAAACACGGACCGTCTGGAACGCATGGGACCCATGACCAGCGCATCATTTGGCCGCGGCATCCCGGCCTTGCGCGTCTCCCGGTCCAGCACCAGCAAGTCAGACAAGGCGCGCATCTCCAGCACATAGCAGACCGGAATATCTGCGTTCACCTTCAGCGTCCCGAGATCTTCAGGCAGCACGCGGGTGCGGACCCAGAGGTTGAGAAGGCGGCGTGCAAGGCCCAGGCCAAGGCGATCGAAACCGAGATAACGGTTCATTTCAGGAGGGCCCCCAAAGCTGTTCGTCCAGGCTCAGCTGCCAGCCGAAGCGAGCCAGGTCTACGCGCCCTTCCTCGACAGCGACACCTTCGGCTATCAACCTCGACGACTGCTTTTCATAGCCTCTGCTGCCCGGTTCGAAGGCCAGCGTGCCATTCGCCCTGATAACCCTGTGCCAGGGCAATTCCTCTGCCGCTGACATCTCCCCCAGAACGCGCCCGACCAGCCGGGCCCGGCGCGGCAGCCCCGCAACTTCGGCCACTCTCCCATAGGAGCATACTTTGCCGCGAGGTATGGAGGCTACGGCCTCCCTGATGGCGGCCGTATGTTCCGCGCGAACAGTCACCTGCTTAACTGTCGTCTACCAGTGGATGCCCTTGGTGAACTGGGCCAGCGCGATTTGTTCCGGCGACGGCTGATGCTCACCCTCACCCTTCTTGCCCTTGGCGGCCGCCGAGTCCGGGAACATTTGAAACGCAGTGTTCATACCCACCTCCGTCATTTTTGGGGCAAGCAAGTGCAGGATCTGCGCGGTCACGCCCAAACGCGTTGCGATGCGTATCGGGCGACGGATTATCGCATCCGCGACCATATCCGCGGCTTCTTCAGGGCTGATGGTTGGCACGTTCTCATACAGCTTGGTCGGAGCGATCATTGGCGTTCGCACCAGGGGCATATTGATGGTTGTAAAACGCACGTTGCGATCCGAAAACTCGGATCCTGCACAGCGTGTAAACGCATCCAGCGCCGCCTTGGACGCAACGTAAGCGGAGAAACGCGGCGCATTGCTGAGCACCCCGATTGAAGAAATGTTGATTATGTGCCCATTGCGCCGCTTGGCCATCGCCGGCAAAAACCCGAGAATCAGACGAAGTGCACCATAATAATTGAGCTGCATGGTGCGCTCGAAGTCATGGAACCGGTCGAAAGACTGTTCAATGCCACGGCGGATCGAGCGCCCTGCATTATTGACCAGGATGTCCACGCACTCATGATCCTTCAGTACAGCTTTGACCAGCCGGTCACAGGAATCGGCATCTGAAAGATCCGCCGTATAGGTGCTGACTTCACCCCCGCCTTGACGGATAATCTCGGCGGTCTCTGCCAGCTTTTCTTCGCCGCGTGCCACGATGACTACCCTGGCACCGGCTTCGCCCAGCCGAATCGCGGTCGCCTGCCCGATGCCCGAAGAGGCGCCGGTAACCAAGGCAACTTTGCCGCCTACCCGGCCACCTAACGAGCGATCGACAAACAGATCCGGGTCCATATGCCGCTCCCAGTAATCCCAGAGCTTCCACGCATATTCCCTGAGATCAGGCACCCGAATGTCACTGTCCGCCAGCGCTTTTTCTGCCTCGCGGCTATCGAAACGCGTGGGATAATTTATAAACCCCAGCATGTCGGGGGGCAGGCGCAGGTCCTCCAGCACGGAACTGATCATGCGCCGCACCGGAGCGATGGAGGCGACCCCTTTCCAGACATAACTTGGGATGAACCCGAACATGCGCGCATTGACCCGCATGGCCATTTCCGGGGCATGCGCCGCGCGCGCAAAAATATTCAGCACGTCACCGATGCGGCGCGCTTGCGGGTCCGTGAGATGAAAACATTTGCCGTCAAGACCTTTCTTGTGGGCTATATGATCCATCGCCGCAACGACATAATTTACCGGGACGATGTTTATCCGCCCGCCTTCCACACCAATGGTGGGCATCCAGCGCGGCAAAGTGCGGCGAATTTTCTGGATTGCTTTGAAGAAGTGATAGGGACCGTCGATCTTGTCCATTTCGCCGGTCTCGGAATCCCCGACCACAACGCCAGGCCGATAAATCCGCCAGGGCCTCGGGTATTCCTTCCTGATCAGTGCCTCGGACTCGTGTTTGGTGCGGAAATACGGGTGCTGCAGGCCCTCCGCTTCTTCGAACATATCCTCGCGAAAGACGCCGTTGTATGTTCCCGCTGCTGCGATCGAACTGACCATGTGAAATGTGCCGGCCTCGATCTGTTCTGCAAACTGCATAACCGCGCGAGTCCCGGCGACGTTGACCTGCTCCTGGATCGCAGCACTCGCGGTCAGGTCATAGATGGCAGCCAGATGAAAAAAGTGATCAATTTTTCCCTGCAGTTCATTTCTGGTCTTGGCACCGATGCCGAGGTTTTCGGCCGTCAGATCGCCGTTTACCAAAATTAATCGCTTGGCATCGACTGCCAATTGGTCGCGCAGTGCTGCGACGCGACCAGCGCTGCCCTTCCTGGCAAGCAGGTACACAGTGCCGCCGCGCTCAAGCAGCTTGGCAACGAGTCGCTTGCCGATAAACCCGGTGCCGCCGGTTACGAAATAGTTCATGCTCAGATTCCCAGTTACTTGTTTTGGCCGATCGCTGGCGCGCCGGCAGTTGATCACGGGATCGTGTCAGTATACGCCATGAAATCAGCCGATTTCACGGCCGGCGCTGCTGGACAGGCCTAGAATCGCAGGCGGCCGGTCAGCATCTGGCCGAACATGACGAAATCTCCGAGCAAGCTGTACAGGGGATGGGTAAAGGTAGCCGGCCGGTTTTTTTCGAAAACGCCGTGGCCCAGCCAGGCAAATCCGTAACCGAGCACCGGCAACAGCCACAACAGCCGCCAGCGTCCGGTGAACACGGCAATGATTGTCGTGACAATCACCAGCAGGGTGCCGACGAAATGCATGCGCCGGCAATTCACGTTGCTGTGCTCAGCCAGGTAAAAGGGATAAAAATCCTTGAAACTCGAGAAGTCGCCGGTCAATGCTGCCGCCCTCAGAGACCCGTACGAACCTTGTAATTGCCGCGCTGCTCGTCATATTCCAGTTCAAGCAGTTTCTTGCCAGAGGCATCTTCAAGCATGTCCGAAAAATTCCGGTAGCCATAATAGGTCTCGTCAAACCCCGGATAAACCCGGCGCAAAGTCTGCTTGACCAGCGAACCCCACACCGGATCGTAGTCGGAATCAAGCGAGTTAACGATGCCCAGCAGCATTTCCAGCGCTTCGTCTTTCTTGGTTTTCTTACGGCCTTGCTTTCTGCGCGAGGGCGATTTCTTGCGTGCTTTCCTGATCAGGTCATCGTAATAGATGAATTCATCGCAGTTGGCGATCAGCAGATCCGAAGTGGAACTCTTGACGCCACAGCCAATGACGCGCTTGTCATTTTCCTTGAGCTTGGATACCAGCGGGGAAAAATCACTGTCGCCCGAGACCAGCGCAAAAATATCGATGTGATCCTTTGCGTAACACAGGTCCAGCGCATCCACCACCATGCGGATGTCCGCGCTGTTCTTGCCACTCAATTTGGTTTGTGGGATATCAATCATCTCTATGCCGTTACGGTGAAACTCACGCACGGCAGTACGATAGTTGCTCCAATCACAATACGCCCGCTTGTAAACCAGCCGCCCTTTCTCGAGCAGCCTCTTCAGCACTAAATCAATGCGAAACTTGTCTTCCTTCATATCGCGCGCGCCAAGCGCGAGATTTTCGAAGTCTATAAATACTGCGATCAGAGGTTCGTCGGACATGGGGTACTGGTAATTTACTCAGGCGAGCGCATCATAACTGGCCAGGCTGGCTTCGGCGAACGCATCCTCGTCTGTCAATGGCTGCACCGGCTGACTGATATTAATCACCAGAAAATCCGACGGCCGATCTTGCGCCAGACCCACCACCACGTTGACACGACCTTTGCGGCGGTCCTCCTCGGTGGTGGTCTCGCGGTCACACTTCACAAACCATGCCTGGCTTTGTTTGAGGTTGCCAAAGGCACCCAGTGCATGGCAGCGCATGAGAAATTCTTCGACCTTGCCCTGCAGCCGGTACCACAATTCGGAATCGTTCTTTTCAAATGCTGCCCATCCGGTGCCTTCCCGCACGCTGTCGATGACCATCATTGCAAAACGCCGCTTAGAAAGACTGCGCCATTCCGGCGCCGGGCAATCGGCACCGCCCAGGGTGCGATCGCCCTCCAGCACCCGGATGCTGCGCCCATGGGCGCGCAGGCAATTGATCCCGCTCGCTATCAGGCTCTCGCATTCGTAGTCATCGACTTCATCCGCAAATCTACGCACGCCACGCAGCGGTGCATGGCTCAAGCCAGGGCTTTCCCAGGGCCCGGCATTTTCGTCGCAGCGCGCCAGCAGGCCCGCAACCGTGCCACAGGGGGCAAACTCCGAGCGGCCACCCTGGGCCTCGTCGTCCATGATAAGCCGTGGGTAGAACAGTGCCGCGTTCTCATTGCTGAGACCCAGATCGCTCAAACCGGCTATGGCGTCATCCGGCGAGCGCCAGATCGACGGCGGATCAGCCACATACAGGGCCTTGTTGCGGCGGCAGAATTCGGCCGCGAAGCGCATGGCCGCGAATCCCAGGTCATGGTTTCGTGACAGCGGCGGAATGCACAGGAGATTGAAGCGTGGCCCCGTCTTCAGAGCATGCAGCCCGGTTTGCTCGCGCTCCGAACCAATAATGTCATTGTCGGAAAGAGGACGGCCATCATCACCATCGCTGGCCGACGTCACGTAGCCACGCTGCTCGCCATGGCCGGAATTGGCGGTGGGCTCCGGCCGCGCTGTCGGCACCCCATCACGCACGCGGACCAGGTTGGAGTCATGCAGCACATCAGTGACGAAGCGTTGCGACTCAGCACGCATGGAAACACGATTGACAATCTCCTGGTCTTCCACAATCGTGGAACCGACGCCGCGCACCCGTTGAATCGTAAGATTAAAGCTGTTGGATTTTTCCGGGATGTTGTCGTAGTCGACTGCGGCGCGCAGCACCTCCCCGGTGCCCGGGTGCCGGGCAGCGAGCACAAGTACGTCGTGGCCGGCCGGCAGTTGGATGGTGTTATGCCGGCCGCCATTGATGACCCGCACGATGATTGCCTGGCGGCCACCGTTCAGAAAGAAATGGCGCACTGCATAGCTCATCGTACTCGGCATCCACAGACTGCCGAAAAGGCGCTCGAATTCGTCGAAACTGTCGATGGTCAGGGGAAAGTTGACCGGGCCGCGACGGGCGCGACCGACGAATGCGGTAATTGAGGTGGGAGCCATCGGGATCGATTCGGCTTCACCAGCCCCTACCGCCACATAAATGCCGGTATCCTCCAGCTCGGACACAGCTACTCCGCTCTTGCCCCCGGGGCGTATGCCGACAGTGTAAACCCAAAGCCCCACCGGTACGAGCCTTGGGCGGCATAAATACGGTTACAATCCAAAACCAGCCGGCCGGAGGCTTTGGCATGCGCGAAAAAAATTTCATCGATAGCCACAAGGGCGTAACCGGTCTGTTTATCGTTGCTCTGATCTATTGGCAGGACGCCTGGCAAAACGCCACCGCCCTGATCTACCTGGCCTTGCACGGCAGTTACGGCCTCATGTGGGTGTTGAAAAGTCGCCTGTTTGCGGATAAGTCATGGGAAAAAGACTGTTCGATCATGCGCGGGCTGATCATCTGGCTGGGCCTGAGCCTGTACTGGATCGCACCCTGGATCATTGTTATACACGGTGTGCAGGCCCCCGGCTGGCTGCTGGCTCTGGCGGTTGCCAGTTTCGCCTTTGGCGTATTCCTGCATTTCTGCGCCGACATGCAAAAGCACATGTCGCTGGCATTACGACCGGGCCACCTGCTCAGCGACGGATTATGGGCCCGGTCGCGCAACCCGAACTATCTCGGCGAGCTGCTGATATACGTCGCGTTCGCGCTACTTGCGATGCATTGGCTGCCCTTTGTCGTGCTGGGCCTTTTCATAATCGCTTACTGGGTACCCAACATGCTGCGTAAAGATCGCTCCCTTTCACGCTACCCGGAGTTTAGCGATTATCGCGCGCGCAGTTGGTTGTTTATCCCGTTTGTGATCTGAAATCTGCATACAAAATGACCGACCAGGACCTCGAAACGCTGGCGCTGACGCTCGAACGCGACCAGAACTATCGTGTCATCAGACGCCTGCCGGAAATTTCTTACTACAACGAACCCGATACTGCCCTTGAAGAAAGCGGCGAAATGCGGCGTGGTATTTTCCTTGATGTCGAAACCACTGGCCTGGATTCTGCCACCGACCAGGTTATCGAACTGGCGCTCGTGCCGTTCGATTTCGCGCCGGACGGGCGGATTTTTCGATTGTATAAAGGCTACGACGCACTGCGTGACCCGGGCGTGCCAATCACACCTGAAATTACGCGCCTCACCGGCATTACGGACCAGATGGTCTCGGGCAAGGCTCTTGATACGGCGCGGATCGAAGATATCGTCACGCCGGCACACCTGGTGGTCGCGCACAACGCTGGATTCGACCGTCCTTTCGCGGAACAGATTCACCCGCTGTTCGCCAGTAAGGCCTGGGGCTGCTCCATGGCGGAAGTGCCCTGGCGGGACGAGGGCCTGGAAGGCGCCAAGCTCGAATATCTTGCCTACAGGTATGGTTTTTTCTACGACGCACACCGCGCCACGGGTGACTGCCTGGCCGGCATACATCTGCTCGCTCAGGAATTACCTGAAAGCGGCGGACTGGCGCTGGCCTCATTGCTGGCCAATGCGCGCAGGAAAACCATCCGGATCTGGGCCGAGGGCAGTCCATTCGATGCCAAAGACAAGCTGAAAGTACGCCACTATCGCTGGAACGCCGGCGACGACGGGCGCCCCAAGGCCTGGTATTGCGACGTCGATGAGTCTGACCTGGAACTTGAACTCGCGTACCTGCGCCAGGAAGTTTTTGGTGGGCGCCTGCCCAAGCTGCCCATGGACACGATTACTGCCTTCAACCGCTATTCTTCACGAGCGTGACCGGCGTGAACCGGCCCAGGCGATAAGCAATCCAAGCACCAGCGGCAGCAAACGCTCAGTCACATCGCCGGGCGCGTTGGGCTGGGCATGCAATACGACGGTCAGACCGAAGCCTGTTACCAGGCAGGCGAGTATGGCCCTGCTGTCGACCTCACGACCGAGCACCTTCATCAAAACCAGGGGTCCGAATGCCGAGCCCACTGCGTGCCACGCAAACAAGACCCGGGTAAAGATCCTGTCAGGCGCGTAAATTGCGAGCAGCACCGCCAAAGTGCAGACGCCCGCCACAACCCAGCGCGACATGGCAACCCTCGGGGTGTTTGCATGCCTGAGTCTGCCCAGGTCATGGGAAACCGCCGAAGCAGCCACCAATAACTGGCTGTCAGCCGTGGACATGATCGCCGACAGCACCGCCGCGATCATGATGCCCGCCAGCACCGGCGGCAAGAGCGTGTTGGCCGCTGCATACAGGACCTGTTCACCCGAACTGCCGGCTTCCAGGGTCAGCACGCGCGCGCAAAGACCCAGCAACAACATCCCCGCGTACACAATGCTGGCCCATGCCACGGCAATCAGCCGCGCCCGGCGCAAGGCTTGCTCGTCACGCAGCGCCATGAAGCGATTGATCACATGGGGTTGGCCCGGGTAACCCAGCCCGATGCCGAGGGTGCCAAGTACAAAACCAAACCCGGCGATGCCGACATGTATACCAGTGGCATTCAGTTCGTGCGGCATGCTCACGAGCAGCAGCCCACTGCCCAGCGCGGTGAAGCCTCCGGCGGCTATCAGTGCAATCACCGGCAATACCACGGCGGTCAGCGCCATCAGCAGACCCTGCAGAGTATCGGTAACACTTACCGCCCAGAAACCACCAAGCAGCGTGTACACCAGAATAATCAGGGCGCCCGTCAGGACAGCCGCTTCGATTGGCATACCGAAAGTGCTGGCAAACGCATCGCCGGCCGCCTGAAACTGGGCGGCGATATAGAATATGAAAGAAAAAAGAATAATGAGGCTGGCGGTGCGCACGATCAGCGGGTAAAGCGGGCTCGCCCTGGAGCCACTGATCACATCGGTTACGGTCACCGATTGGTCTGCGCGACTCTGACGCATCAGGCGCGGTGCGATAAAAAACCAGTTGATGAGAAAGCCGGATACGGTGGCAGGAAACAGCCAAAGTGCGGGCAATCCCATGGCAAAAGCAGCGCCGCTGACACCGAGCAAGGTCCAGGCAGATGATGAGCTGGCGGATGCGCTGATGGCCGCGACCAGCGGTCCCAGGCGCCGGCCTCCCAGAAAAAAATCTGCGTTGTCATGCGTGCGCCGACTTGCCCAGAAACCGATCATAACCAGCACGACCTTATAAGCGATAAGCGTCAGTAAAATTGCCAGGGTCTTGTCCATCGGTATTCCTCGCAGCTCGTTGACTACGCTAACACAGGGTGCGTCTTCCTCGATCAAGGCTTGCCTGCGTTACACTGACGCCGGGACCGGCGAGTGTGATCACAGGGGCGACGGCTTGATACAAAAAGTACCTGCAAACGCGGCCCGTGGCTGGCGCTTCTGGATCGATCGTGGCGGCACTTTTACGGACGTGATCGGCATGTCTCCCGGTGGTGAGCTGGTGACTCGCAAACTGTTATCCGAACGGGCAGGAAGCCGCCGCGACAGCACGCTCACGGCTATCCGCAACATTATGGGAATCTGCGGAAACACGCCGGTTGGTGCGGGGCAAATCAGCGAATTGCGCATGGGCACAACGGTGGCGACAAACGCCTTACTGGAAAGACAGGGCGCGCCCGCCGCTTTGCTGATCACCCGCGGCTTTAAGGATGCGCTGCGAATTGCCTATCAGAATCGACCGCTGTTGTTCGCCCGCCAGATCTGCCTGCGTGAGCCTTTGTATGCCAGAGTCATCGAAGCCAGTGAGCGCGTCGGGGCCGGCGGGGAAGTGATTGTGCCCCTTGACGAGTCGGCACTCGAACATGACCTGAGCACATTGCTGGCTGATGGAATCGAATCAATCGGCATTGTGTTCATGCATGCTTACCGCTTTCCTGAACACGAGCAAAGCGCCGCCCGCATCGCCCGCAGGCTCGGGTTCAGTAATGTCTCGGTTTCCCACGATCTCAACCCGCTTATCAAACTGGTGGCTCGTGGCGACACGACCATGGTCGACGCCTATCTCAATCCCATCCTGCGCGAATACGTCGATGAAACCACGAGCAGGCTACGGCAGATCACGCCGGTCGACCGCCTCCTGTTCATGCAAAGCAGTGGCGGTCTCACCGATGCCGGGGCTTTCCGGGGCAAAGACAGCATTTTGTCCGGGCCCGCCGGCGGCATAGTGGGCATGGCCAGGAGCGCCGCTGCAGAGGGCATTTCCCAGGTTATCGGTTTCGACATGGGTGGCACCTCGACCGACGTATCCATATTCAGTGGCAGTTACGAACGCAGCGAGGAAACCGAAGTAGCAGGTGCACGCATTCGTGCCGCGATGCTGAAGATCCATACGGTTGCGGCAGGTGGCGGATCCATTTTGCATTTCAGCGAAGGCCGGCTGCAGGTGGGACCGCGTTCGGCCGGCGCCAGACCGGGTCCGGCAGCCTATGGGCTGGGTGGTCCGCTGACGGTTACCGATTGCAACGTCCTGCTGGGACGACTGCAGCCCGACTTCTTCCCGGCCGTACTCGGCACCGACGGCCACTCGCAATTACAGGTCGAACTGGTAAAGCAAAAGTTCGCGGCATTAGCGAATGAGCTGCAAGATGCGGGTTTCGCTACCACGCCCATCCAACTCGCAAGACTCTTCCAGGATATCGCCGTGCAACGCATGGCCGGCGCCATCAAGCATATAAGCCTGAGTGGCGGGCACGACCTGGGCGATTTCGTGCTGGCCTGCTTTGGCGGCGCGGGCCCGCAGCATGCCTGCCAGGTAGCCGAAGAACTGGGCATCAGCAAGGTACTCATCCATCCCCTCGCGGGCCTGTTATCTGCCTGGGGCATCGGCCTCGCGCCGGTTACGAGCTTGCGCCAGCGAACCTTGCGCCGAGACCTGGATAAGCCGGGAATGGCGTTGCTGTCGCGAACCGAAGAGCTGCTCCGCCAAGAGGTAATTGACGATCTTGCGGCGCAGGGTATAGATGAGCATGCGAACACCAAGGTCAGCGTCACCGTTTTGCTGCGCTACGCCGGCACCGATACCAGCCTGGCCATTGAGCGTGCCGACGCGCAGCGCATGCGCGACCGGTTCACCAGCGCACATCTCGCGCGCTTCGGCTTTGCCGCACCGGACAAGAAGCTGGTAATTGAAAGTGTGCTGGTCTTGGCGCAAATTGAAACGCCAATTGCAGAATTTCAGGACACCGGGCTGCACGACCCATCGCCCCGTGACCCCGTCGCAATTGCCACGCGCTCGGTATTTTTCGCTGGGCAACATTGCGCCACGCCATTCTATGAACGCAACAGCCTGGCGCCTGGCATGACGGTGTCCGGGCCGGGTGTGGTGCTGCAAGAGGGCGCCACCACCATTATCGAACCTGGCTGGCAAGCGCGCGTGACGCCGCGCAACCAGCTGTTGTTGAGCCGCACAGGTCACAAGGCATCGTTCAGGCCCGGCGACACGCAGGCAGATCCCGCCCGTCTCGAAGTGTTCAACAACTTGTTCATGCACATCGCAGAGCAAATGGGTTTGGTGCTGCAAAACACCGCCCGTTCGGTAAACATAAAGGAACGGCTGGACTTTTCCTGCGCAGTCTTTGACGGTGCCGGCGCACTGGTAGCGAACGCACCACACATGCCGGTGCATTTGGGCTCCATGGGCGAAAGCGTGAGCTCAGTCATCCGGGACAACCCGGATCTCGAAGACGGCGACGTTTACATGCTCAACGACCCATATCGCGGCGGCACTCACCTGCCGGATATCACTGTTGTCGCCCCGGTATTCGTACCCGGCCGGGAGGCACCCGATTTCTATGTCGCAGCCCGCGGCCATCATGCCGATATCGGCGGCGTGACCCCCGGCTCGATGCCGCCTGACAGCGAAAACATCGCGCAGGAAGGCATCCTGTTCAGCAATTTCAGACTTGTGCACCGCGGTCACTTCGACGAAGCAGCATTGCAGGCCGCACTGACAAGCCCGCCTTACCCGGCCCGCGATCCGGGGCAGAACATCGCTGATCTGAAGGCGCAGGTGGCCGCCTGCCGGCAAGGCATACGCCTGCTCATGGCCAGCGTCGGGAAGTATGGCGACGAGGTGCTGCGCGCCTACCTGCAACATGTGCAGGATAACGCCGAGCAAGCGGTGCGTGACGCGCTGTCAAATCTTGCTGATGGCGAATTCGAATATCCGATGGACAACGGCCTGGTAATTCGCGTGGCCGTGCGGGTCGACCGAAAAGCACGGACTGCCAGCGTTGATTTCGCCGGCACTTCCCGCCAGCACAAGGGTAACTTCAATGCGCCGTATGCCGTCTGCCGAGCAGCCGTGTTGTATGTGTTTCGCTGCCTCGTCGACGCGCCGATTCCACTGAATGCCGGGTGCCTCAAACCCATCCGCATCAAAGTACCCGAAGGCAGCATACTGAACCCACGCCCGCCGGCCGCGGTAGCCGCCGGCAATGTCGAAACATCCCAGGCAATTACCAATGCATTGTTTGGTGCCCTGGGCATAATGGCGGCCGCACAAGGCACGATGAACAATCTCACCTTTGGTGATGCGCGGCGCCAGTACTACGAAACGATAGCCGGCGGCGCCGGCGCCGGTCCGGATCACGATGGTGCCGATGCCGTGCAAACCCATATGACCAACTCCCGGCTCACCGACCCCGAAATTCTGGAGTTGCGCTACCCTGTGAGGGTGCACGAATTCTCACTGCGTCATGGCTCAGGCGGTGCCGGTCGGCACCGTGGAGGAAACGGTGCCTACCGGGAAATCGAATTCCTGGCGCCCATGCAAGCTGCCATCCTCTCCGGGCATCGCACAATTCCGCCATTCGGACTGGCCGGCGGGCGGCCCGGCCAATGTGGCCGCAATACGCTGGTACGCGGAGGCGAACCAGCCGTGTCGCTGGGCGCGACGGCCAGCACTAATGTCGCCGCCGGTGACAGGATAATTATTGAGACCCCGGGCGGCGGCGGTTATGGCGAGCCCGAATCAGAAAAGTGACATGCGGGCGAGGAGCGCGCGCATGCGGGCCGACCGAATAGTGTCAGGATCAGGCTGACACGTAACGGCAGCAAGATTGGCGACATGCCGCTCGGGCAAGGTATGAAATCTGGCACCCGCTACCACGAGGTCGCGATACCAGTCGAAGGGTGCCAGGAATTCATCCTCGACGAGCGAACGGGCCTCGTAGTAAAACCCCTGCAAGCGGCCGCCGCCCAAATGGAAGGTGGCCACTTTGCGCTCGTACGCCGGCCCCTCCGCTGCATCCAGCGCACGCCGCTCGGTTACCGCCATCTCAAATAACACGCCATGCACGCGCCCGCGGATGCCGCACTCAGGCGTAACGGTGCACTTCCCCGAGCCGTCCAGACCACGCTTGCCATAGACCACCAGATGACGTTCAAGCGAGGACACACCAATCACGCGGGCAGAAGGCACACGCTCCTGCAATCGCAAGGGATGCAGGTTGGATCCGTAAGCAAAATAGATGCAGCGTTTGGCGGCCATGGCTGAAATTTTAGCGCTAAACGCAGGATTAATCGCGGGTCAAGGTCCGCGGTATCGAGAACCCACTTGACGGCAGGCGCACAACGCGGCTACAAGCATGCAGCCATGCATTACCTCGAACAAGCCTTCCCCGTCCTTGCCGACGCGCTGCCGCGCAAGCGCCTGGCGACATTACCCACGCCGGTCGAGACTTTGCTGCTCGAACAGACCGACACCCAATTGTGGATCAAGCGCGACGACCTCAGCGGTGCGAGCTATGGCGGAAACAAAGTGCGCAAGCTCGAATACCTGGTGGGCGCCGCGCTGGCGTGCGGGGCGCGAAAAATCATGACTTTCGGCACCGCCGGGTCCAACCACGCACTCGCCACCGGCATCTACGCCAGGGCAAGTGGCCTGACCGGCATATCCATGCTCATACCACAAGTAAATGCGCGCTACGTAGCACGTAACCTACGCATGGGCCTCAGGGCCGGAATCGAATTTCATGCCTACCCCGACGATCGGTCAGCCCGGCGCGCCGTGCCCTGGGTTCGCCTGCGGCATCGCATCGCTGACGGTGTCGCCCCCTATGTCGCGGCCGGCGGCGGCTCTTCCGCGCTTGGCACGGTCGGCTTCGTCAACGCCGGCTTCGAACTGCGCGCCCAGATCGACGCCGGTGAGCTGCCGGAGCCGGACTATGTTTACGTCGCTCTGGGAACTATGGGCACCGCCGCCGGGCTCCTGATCGGCATGCGCGCAGCCGGCCTCTCCAGTCACCTGGTCTGTGTGCGGGTAGTGCATGAGCGCGTTGCCAATCCGCAGCGCTTTATGCGACTCGCCGAGGCGACCTCGACCCGGCTGCACCGCATTGTCCCGGCCATGCCCGGGACCGGGGACGATTTTTCCGGCCTGGAATTCAGAGATGAGTTTTACGGCGGCGAATACGCGCGTTTTACGCGGGCCGGTATGCAGGCGATCGCCCATGCCAGACAACTCGGTGCACCCGGACTCGAAGGCACCTACACTGGCAAGGCCTTCGCCGCGCTGCTCCATGACCTGGATTCGGGGCGCTTGCGTGGCAAGCGAGTGCTGTTCTGGAATACTTACAATTCGCGAGCGTTTCCCGACAACCTCGACCAGGAAGATGTCACGCGACTGCCGCGTGACTTGCAAAGATATTTCACGCAATCTGTACAGGCATTGGATGACCCGGTGTGACTTGCCGGAACCGGCCGGGTGGCAGCGCAGATAGGTCAGTGATACACGCGCCTTAGCGCGCCAGAGAATTTTAACCGGCCTGTTCGACTTCCTCAGACGCCGGCTCGGGCCGGCGCAAGACCACCAGGACGCGGCCCTGGTCTTCAATGAGATTCTGATCGACCAGGATCTTGAGCACCCGACCCACCATTTCTCTGGTGCATCCTACCAGTCGGGCAAGCTGCGAACGCGTAACGGACACCGCCATACCGCCCGGCACCGACACAGCATCAGGTTCATCGGCGAGGTTCATCAGAGCATGGGCCACGCGACCGGTAACATCGAGAAATGCCAGATCCCCGATTTTGCGATTGGTGCGGCTAAGACGGGTGGCGAGCTGCACAGCCAGCTCCATAACCAGTTCGGGATTTTCATCCGCGAACTGGCGAAAACGCACGTAGGTCATTTCCGCAACCCGGCAGTCTGTGCGGGCGCGAACCCAGGCCGTGCGTTCGGTTTGTCCGGCAAAAAACCCCATCTCACCGAAAAAGTGCCCGGGGTTCAGATAGGCGAGCACGATTTCCTTGCCGTCCTCATCCTCGATCATGACCTCGACGGATCCTTCAAGGACGTAGAACAGGCTGTCGGAGACGTCGCCAGCATGGATAATCATGCTGCGCGACGGCGCATGCCTCACGCGGCAGTATTCCACGAAGCTCTTGAGCGCCGGAATGTCCGTGCGTTCGACGGGCGGACTGCGCATGAATGTCTCCTGAGCTGTCTACGACGGCCCGGATTATAGCGGTGCCTCCAATCGGCGTCAGTGACGTGCGTCAAGGAACATGGCGCTGATTCCGGACCGCCTTACACAGTATCAGCATACTATTGGGGGCACAAAGAGTGCTTATGTCATAAGCCGCGGTGCCTGATGCGGGGCGCAAACAGGCATGCAACAACGACATGCGGCTATAATGCCCGGCCGCTGAAAGCATCGAGAGAAAATGAGCCACCTTTATTCATACCGGCGTCGTGCCCTAGCATTGCTCTTCGCCTGCCTGCTGATGACTGTGGCATCGGCCGACGAAGGTGAGGCTTTGCCAGTGGAAGCCACCTGGCTCAGGTTTCAGCCTGTAACACCATTGTGGGTCGCCACGCGCATGGCCCGCTGCTGGCGATTCAGAATCTGGGTCGCCAGGACACCGCAGGAATTTTCACGCGGGCTGATGTTCGTGCAGGAACTCGACGACGACCTGGGTATGCTGTTTGCAATGCAGGCCGAGCGTGAAATTTCCATGTGGATGCGCAACACTTTTATTCCTTTGGATATCCTGTTCGCCGACGCACAGGGCACCATTGTGAAGATTCATGAAAATGCGATTCCGCACTCCCTGGATTACATTTCATCCGAACAAGCTGTCTATGCCGTGCTGGAACTGCCGGGTGGTGCGGCCAGCCGGCGGGGGATACATGCGGGAGATCAGATCCGCCATGCGCATTTTGGTACGGCTTACTGCTACGACGACTGAAAAGAAAACAAGAGTTCGCAGATAATGACAAGAAAGAGCAAGGAAATTCGTGTCACGCCTGAGGGTAGCCTCGAGGTCTTGTCGCAACTCGAGGTGCTGGCGTTGCGCGACAGCAGCAAGGATGGCCTGCAGGATCTGTTCCGGCGCTGCGCGCTGGCGGTCCTCAATAGCGGTAGCACTACTGACGACGCCAAGCAGGTATTCGAGCAATACAAGAACTTCGACATCGAGCTGGTGCAGCAGGACCGCGGCATAAAGCTGGAAGTCCGCAATGCACCCCAAACAGCCTTTGTCGACGGACGTATGATTCGTGGCATCCAGGAACATCTGTTCGCCGTGCTGCGTGACATTATCTATACGCGCAACGAGATTTACGACAGCGGTACCTTCGACCTCGCGGATTCCGAGCACATAACGTCGGCAGTATTCCATATCTTGAGAAATGCCCGCATGTTGATCCCGAACCGTGACCCACGCCTGGTCGTGTGCTGGGGTGGCCATTCGATCGGGCGCGAGGAGTACGAATACACCAAGGAAGTCGGGTATGAACTCGGGCTGCGCGGCCTCGATGTATGCACTGGCTGCGGACCGGGTGCCATGAAGGGCCCGATGAAAGGTGCCACGATCGGCCACTCGAAACAGCGTATCAAAGACGGCCGCTACCTTGGCGTGTCGGAACCAGGCATTATCGCGGCCGAGTCTCCCAACCCTATCGTCAATGGCCTGGTGATCCTGCCGGACATCGAAAAACGCCTCGAGGCTTTCGTTCGCATGGGTCACGGCGTCGTCGTATTTCCGGGCGGCGCAGGCACCGCCGAGGAAATTCTCTATCTGCTGGGCATCTTGCTCAATCCGGCAAACCGCGATATGCCCTTGCCGCTGGTCTTTACCGGCCCGCGAGAGTCGGCCGATTATTTCAAGCAAATCGATCGTTTTATTCGCGAGACCCTGGGGCCTGAAGCCTGCGAAATGTATCGCATTGTGATCGCCGATCCGGCCGCGGTTGCCAAAATCATGCGGCGTGGCATGCAAAAAGTGCGCAAGTACCGGATCGCCGGCAAAGATGCATTCTATTTTAACTGGCTGCTGCGCATAGAAGAGGAGTTTCAGATGCCCTTCGAACCCAGCCATGAAAACATGCGCGCGCTGGCCCTGCACAAGGATCAGCCCGTCCATGTGCTGGCCGCCAATCTCAGGCGCGCTTTCTCGGGAATTGTCGCGGGTAATGTAAAGGAACCAGGCATCCGCGCCATCGAGGAAAAAGGGCCATTCGAGATCAAGGGTGACGCTCGCCTGATGGCTAACCTCGATGAACTCTTGAGTTCATTCGTGGCACAGTACCGTATGAAGCTAAGGGGCCAGGACTATAAACCTTGCTACCGCCTGGTAAGCTGACCCTGCATCACTTGCACAAACAGAAAAGCCGCCTTGCGGCGGCTTTGGAAAAAACCTGGATTCTCTCAGTGCAGGCGTGACCAGTGAATGAGTCGCAACTCCGCGGCCTCGATTTCAAGGCTGTCCGTCAGAATCTGCTCGATGTCCTCCTGCTCGAGCATGGCGCCGGGCAGACGGCTGACTTCGACGACCGCGTTTACCTCGCGACACAGGCTGGAGCCGATGTCCTGAACTAGAAAACTGGTGTGAAATTTTGCGCCCATGGCACACCACCATACCGTGACGCTCATGAATTGCCGTGACTGGAGTCACAAACATGTTCGTGTCGCAACCGGCGGTACTGGCCGGTCAACAAAACTCAGACGCAGGTCACACTAAATGCGAAAAATCTGTGAACTGGTACCAACAGATGCCGCTAATGGCGTTTAATTCAGGGTTCTCCCGATGGGTCATACGCACTTTGTAAGGCATGATGTACAGACATTTAATTTGCTGACTTCTATTAATCAAGGCTAACAGCCAGGCGATATCCCGATAAGTATTCTGCAACATCTGTTTGTCTTGAAATGAAACCATGCTCGCATCACTGATATTCAAGCCCGAAGCCTATGCCTTCAATCCGCATGCGCTCGCCACGCTGGCGACAGCCATTACCGGCGCACTGATTGGCATCATTACCTTGAGCCGCGAACGCGGTTCCCGGGTCGCCTTGCCCTTTGGACTGGTTACCCTGTGTCTGTTTCTGTGGATGTGTGGCGCCACCATGATGTACCTGTCACAGATCGTTGAGGTGGCAGAGTTCTGGGCGCGCTTCGGGCAACTTGCAATTGCGTTTCTCCCGGCTTGCGCGTTCTTTTTTGCGGTGCGCCTGGTAAACAGGCTGGAACAACTTCAGTTGGCGGTCTATGCGGCAGCAGCCGTCTCGTCAGCTTTCTTCCTGCTGGTTTTGTTTTCCGACCTGCACACCAGCGGGATATACCGCCACTACTGGGGTTTTTATCCCCGCTACGGGCCGGCAGGCCTGTTGTTCGTGACATTTGTATCGGTCATGCTTGGCAGCAGTCTCTACCTTTTGTGGCAAGCCTATAAGGTAGCGGAAAGAGGCAGTATTACCCGACGACGTATCCGACTGTTGCTGATCGGTGTGGCAATTGCCAGCTTGAGCGTCGTTGACGTACTCGCAACTTTTGGCATGCCAGTCTACCCCTTCGGCTTTACCATGCTGTTCGTGTTTTTCTGCATCATGGCGTTGATAACCTGGCATTACCATCTCATTGATATTACGCCGGCAGTAGCCAGCCGCAAAATCATCGAAACCATGAGCGATGCACTATTGGTGCTCGATGAGAACGCTCGCATCTGCCTGGTCAATCCCGCTGCCAGCGAACTTCTCGGACTCAGTGAGTCAGACCTGGTAGGCACGCCTGCCGACAAGCACCTGGCCAGCATGCACCTGCAGGATGTTCTCGATGAGCTCGACAGCGGCAGACTGGTTCGTAACCTCGAGATTCCCTACGACGACCAGGAAGGAGCGCAAAAAATACTAAGCCTCTCGGCCTCGCGCATGCACGACCGCCACGATACCAACCTGGCATCGATCTTGGTTATGTGCGACGTAACCGAGCGCCGTATGGCGGAAGAGCGTGTGAAGTTTCTGGCTTTTAACGACGACCTGACGCGTCTGCCAAACCGGCTGAACTTCTACGACCGGCTCGAGCACGAACTCGAGGCCGCACGCCAGGACAGTCGAAAATTAACGATACTTTATCTCGATCTGGATCGCTTCAAGCGAATCAATGACACACTCGGGCATATCGCCGGTGATGATCTTCTGTGTATCGTGGCGGAACGCTTGTCGCGACGTCTCGACAAGCCAGCGACAAACGACCCGTTCGCCAGCGTGGTACCGCGCGGCTTCGTGGCGCGCGTCGGAGCCGATGAGTTCGCGCTCGCCATGACTGGCCTGGTGGACCTCAACGATATCCGGAATTTTGCCAGCCAGGTGCTGGAAGAATTGGCGCAGCCAATTACGCTCGGCGATCACGAAGTCACGATCAGTGCCAGCGTCGGCGTTGCGCAATTCCCACAACACGGGACCGACACCCAGAGCTTGCTGAAAAACGCCGATACAGCCATGTATCACGCAAAAGACGCCGGCAGAAACACTTACCAGTTTTATAACGAAAACATGAATGCGCTGACTGTCGACCGCCTGTCCCTGGAAAACGATCTCAGGCGCGCCGTGGACCACGAGCAGCTCGAACTATACTATCAACCGCAATTCGATGGCCGCAGCAACACCATTGTCGGTTGCGAAGCATTACTGCGCTGGCGGCACCCGGACCGTGGGATGGTGTCGCCGATGGAATTTATCCCGCTGGCAGAGGAAACGGGGCTTATCCACAAGATCGGCGATTGGGTGCTCAATACAGCCTGCAAACAAGCGCAACTTTGGCACACCAAGGGTTTCAAGGATCTCAAGGTCGCCGTAAACCTATCAGGGCGACAATTTCGACAGTCCAATCTGGTGCTCATGATCGCGCAAGCGCTGATAAAGTCCGGTCTGAATGCCCGCTTGCTGGAGCTGGAACTGACCGAGGGCATCATTATGAGAAATGCCGTCGAGACGACGCGCACGCTGGGCGAATTGAAATCCATGGGCATTGGAATTTCCGTCGATGATTTCGGCACCGGATATTCATCTCTCAGCTACCTGAAGCGGCTGCCCATTGACGTGATAAAAATCGACCGCTCTTTTGTCAATGACATTACCACCGACCCGGATGATCGGGCGATTACCGAGGCCATTATTGGTATGGCACACAGTCTTAAGAAATCAGTGATCGCCGAAGGTGTCGAAACAAAGGAGCAGGCAGAATTTCTGGCCAAGCGCAGCTGTCACGTTATGCAGGGATACCTGTTCAGCAAGCCTGTTCCGGCCGAGGAATTCACCGAGCTGCTGCGAAAATCGGGTCGACGTCTGGCTGGCAACAAGATCGTCGATATCAAGAAAAACTGATTAATGCAGCGCCGACCAGCACACCAGTTGTATATTCTCGCTGCCGACGTTAAGGCCTTGCGCAAGGATCGCACGCAGATCAGCATCGCATAAAGATCGCGCTGGCGGCTGCTGCAGATCAAGGACACCGCTAATGTGCCGAAAATCATCGCAATCAGGGTCTTCAACGAGAAAACTCGTGTAGTAGGAAATTGCCATGGCGCGACAATCTAGCGAAATTGCATCCAACAATCTGTGAACTGGGTTCCGCCCCGCAAAACCCGCCGTTTTCGCCGCCTCGCCCGTTCATTTCCTGCGTCAACGATTGTTGCAGTCCTTTTTAATGTGATAGGCATCACATCGAACGCAAGTTCCTATTTGTCATAATTCATTCACCTGTCACGCGCGGCGCTGATGTTGCCTGCGTGCTGACTTTGCCTGCTTGGGAAGACCCGATGTTCAACCGCCGGCGCAATATAGCCTGCAGTAAAGCCTTACTGATTTTCCTGGCCGCGCTGTGTGCGTGCCAGGCGACCTGGGCGCGCGATGCTGAACAGATTCCACGGCTCGTGGTCATGGCAGCCATCAGCGACGACCCGCAACGACACATCAGTGCCATGAAGCCGCTGGCCGAATACATGACCACCATGCTGGCACCTCTAGGTGTGCAAAACGTGGATATTCAGATTGCCGAAAGTCACGAACAGATGATTCGATTCCTGCGTGACGGCCGGGTTGACTGGGTTACCGAAACCGCCTACTCGGCAGCCATGCTGGAAAAGCATGCCGACGCCGAAATTCTGCTGCGCAAATGGAAGCATGGCGTACCTGTCTATAAAAGTGTGATTTTTGTTCGCAAGGACAGCGGTATCGACAGCCTGCGCGACCTGCAAGGCGGCAGCATTGCCTTTCAGCACCCGGGCTCGACAACCGGCTTCTTTGTGCCCCGTGCGGCGATGCTGGCAGAAGGCCTGGCGCTCAGACCCATGAGATCGGTACGGGAAAGACCCACATCCGACTCCGTCAGCTATATATTTTCAAATGCCGAATACAACACCGCCATGTGGGTGCACAAGGGCCTGATAAATGCGGGTGTCCTCAGCGATCTCGACTGGGAACAGAAAGACCTGATCCCGGAAAACGCGCGTAATGACATGAAGATTGTGTATACGAGCCCACCAATCCCAAGGGCAGTCGAGCTCGTGCGGGCCAGCTTAAATCACCGTGTCAAAACCGCAATCAAAGAGATTTTGCTCGCGGCGCACGATGATCCGAAAGCACGTGACGCGCTTCTGGCCTACCAGATGACTACCAGGTTCGACGAGTTGGACCGCGAATCCCGAATCGCTCTGCGCAACATACGGGATGCCGTTAGCGCAGCGCCGGCCGAAATGCCGGGGGCACCGTGAACAAGCGCATTCGCATCAACTTGCAAACACGCTATTTCGTGCAAATTCTGCTCGTCATACTCGTCAGCATGATCGGTCTTTCTCTGCTGTCAGTCTGGCAGTTCAAGTCTGCTGCAGGGGAAGTCCAAAACGTCACCAGCGAGGCCATCGAGGCGCATCTCGAGGAACAGGTCAGAGAGCGGGGCCGGATCATGACGCAATACCTGGTGCAAAATCTCACTAACCCCTTATTCGCCCTGAATCTGCAAAGAATGCTGGAGTATCTCTCGACGACAGTGGCGCAGCGCGACGTGGTGTTCGCCTACGTCTACGACGCGCAAGGTGCAATCGTCCATGACGGCAGTCCCGCGATCGCGTCTTACGGTCAGCAGCTTGACGAACTGCTGGGCTGGGATGCAGGCGCCACCCGCGAATTGCACCTGGTTCGCGACGGGGAAATCCTCCACATTGTCAGACCCGTCAAGCTTGGCGACGAACATCTGGGAGGGGTTGCGGTCGGGCTCTCGTTGGATGTAGTTGCCGCCGAATCGGCAGGCCTGCGAAACAACCTCAGTGCGCTGACCGGCCAACGGCTGCGCAAGGAACTGACTTATGCCGGCATTTTCACCCTGGTCTTCGTGCTGGCCGGCGCCCTGCTCGCCCTGGTCACAGGCCGCAAGCTGGCGAGTCCGATTCGCGACCTGGCCAGGCAGGCAAGACAACTGGGCAAGGGCGACTTTGATCACCATGTCGTGGTCGGCAGGAACGACGAAATCGGTGATCTTGCATTGGCCTTCCGGGGCATGAGCCAGGACCTCGAGTCCAGTCAGAAAGAAATTGAGTTTCTCGCCTATCATGATCCTCTGACCGGCTTGCCCAACCGCGCGAGCTTGCTGGATTCGCTGGCACAACTTTGCATTAACTGTCGGACGGGCAAGGTCGGGGGCGCGGTCCTGTTCATCGATCTCGACGATTTCAAGCCCGTTAACGACACCCTGGGGCACGATGCCGGCGACGCACTGCTGATCAGCACGGCACAACGCCTCATCGACTGCCTGGACAGTGAGCCTGCATCGACGTGGCGTGTTGGCCACCAGGGGAAATACTCCGTGGCGCGACTGGGCGGCGATGAATTCACCGTGATCCTGGAAAACCTGCAGGACCGGCAACAGGCTGGCATCGTGGCGGCTGCGGTGCTGAAGACACTGCGTGAGCCGTTTAATGTTAACGGGCACGAAGTTTATATCGGCGCCAGCATTGGCATTGCCACCTTTCCTGAAGACGGGCGGGACGCTGAGACTCTGCTGGCACATTCAGATGTCGCGATGTATCACGCTAAACGTCGCGGCAAGCACGCGTTTCACTTCTACGAAGATTTCATGTTCGAAGAAACTCGAGACAAATTGTTTATGATCAACGACCTTCGTCGTGCGCTGGACAGCGAAGGCCTTACGGTCCATTACCAGCCAATAGTTGCTGCCGGCAGCGGCAGAACGATTGGGGCAGAAGCCCTGGTCCGATGGCATCATCCCAAGCGCGGGCTTATAAAAGCCGCAGAATTTATTGAAGTCGCCGAGAAATCGGGTGAGATCGAGCGGCTGGGCCGCTGGGCCCTGGCACGGGTATGCGCAGATCTGGCCAAATGGAGAGATCAGGGTCTCGACGGCCTGTTCGTGTCCATCAATATTTCGTCGCGACAATTGTTGCGTGAAGATCTGCCCGATCTGGTCACCGGATTGTTAGCGCAATGGGAGCTCGGCCCGCGTGATATCCGCATCGAAGCCAGTGAAGACCGGATCATTTCGGCTTCGGGTGAAAGCGTCAGCATATTGCGCAAATGGAACGAGGCCGGATTCGAAATCTGGATCGACCAGTTCGGCTCCGGATCTGCATCTTTGCTCAATCTGCAGCGTGTACCCGCCCGTGGCATCAAGTTGAATCCACGGTTTATCAGAAATGTCAGCACCGACGAGAGACTGCGGCAATTCGTCAAGGCAGTAATTGACATGGCCAATTCACTCAACCTCGAAGTTTGTGCTGTCGGGGTTACCAGCGATGTCCAGGCCCAGTGGCTCAAGGACAATGGTTGCCGCTATCTTCAGGGTCAGTTCCTCGGACCTGAAATGAATGCGCGGGAGTTGCCGCTGCACCTGGATTTCAAGCCAGGCAAGAAAGGGCCGGATACCAGGGCGAACCTCGAGGCAATTTAGCAGGCCGGTAATCCTTATCAGCAGCTATTGTCATGGCCCAAAGTAACAAACCGGGATCAGGCACGGCTTTACGCGATGCCGTGAGGTGGTTGTCAGACCAGGGCGATCACTCGGGTAAAGCAATCGATGCAGCCTGTCGAAAGTTCGATTTATCCCCCGTCGACCAGGAGTTCTTGCTGTCACATTTCGCCAGGCAACGCCCTCCCGCAAAACCCGATCCAGGCTAATCACGCAGGCTCGTGACCCACAAGCAACCGGTGCAAGGTAATTTCGGGGGGACAGTTGAACCTGACGTCAAGTAAAGAAGTTCCCACCCCTGAACTCGTGTAGCCCTGGACAGGGCCGTGCCGCCAACGACCTTTGCAATAACGCCTGTGGCAGCGTGTATTGGTAACGAGCGGCCAGCCGCCCGGCAGGTTGATTTGGCCACCATGGCTATGGCCGCAAAGTACAAAGTCGAATTTCTCCAGGCGCGAGTCGGCGACAATCTCCGGCGAATGACTGAGCAACAACGCACAGGCCTGGTCGGGAATTGCGGCCCCGGCTGCCGCCAGGTCACTTGCCCCAAAATAGCCGGCGTCGTCCACGCCGCCGATGTACAGAATATCGCCGTTCACAGATACCTGTGTAAATTCGTTGACCAAAACCTCGTATCCGAAGTCTTCGAGCACCGGCACCCAGCGCAAGGAGTCATGATTGCCGAGCACCAGCAGGGCACGTGAACCCAGCAACGGCCGCAGGCGCTGCATCGCAGCGAGGGCGGGCCGCGCATCTCCATAAGTCGCAAATCTCAGATCCCCGGTTATCACGCCCAGGTCAAATTCAAGCCCCTCCATGCGCTCGTGCAGAACGGATTGTAATTGCCGTGACACATCGATATGCAGGTCGCTGAGATGCAAAATACGGAAGCCATCAAACGCTGCAGGCAAATCCGCGGCGATAAACTCGTTGCGACGCAGCGTGATATCCAGCGCGTTTTTCCTGCCTCTGCGGTAAAGTCCCAGCCCACCGAGCACGGCGCGCAGAAACTTGGGACCGAGGAACCACTCCTCCAGGTAGGCGAAAACCGTCGCATGCCCGGCCACCGGTTTGCCATGCCCTTTTTCGGCCTCGAGCCTGCTTCGAACCGCGTCGGCACCGAGTCGATCATCGAGTAACTTCGCGGTGGCGGCGGCCGAAGGTATAGTGAAATCTTCCATCTCAAGTGACTATACACCCGCATTTGGCTGGCAGATAAGACTGAACTCACATGGTGATTTTGCACAAAACAGAAGCGATGCTGGTCAGTCAGCGACATCTTTTTGAGGTACCGCGTAGCGTTTGTTACCTGAACGCTGCCTACATGGGCCCGCGTCTTACCAGCGTAAGCGATGCCGGGCGCATGGCACTTACCGCCGGCAGCGCTCCCTGGACAACGACATCCCGCGACTTCTTCGAAGTCCCGGACCAGTTACGACAATATTTTTCTGAAATCGCCGATGCCCGGCCAGATGATATCGCCCTGATCCCATCGGTCAGTTACGGCATTGGCATCGCAGCCGCGAACCTGGCGCCCCAACCCGGCGAGGATATCCTGTTGCTTGCCGAACAATTCCCCTCGAATGTCTATCCATGGCAAATCCTGGCGCAACGTTGCCAGGCCAACATCCGGACAGTTGCCCGACCTGCTGACAGTAACTGGACCCGGGCGGTCCTCGAGAACATAAGCGAACGCACCGCGATCGCGGCACTGCCGCAGGTGCATTGGACGGATGGCACGGCGCTGGATCTGCAAATCATCAGCGATCGCTGCCGCGAATCGGGCACCGCGCTGGTTCTCGACCTGACGCAGTCGCTGGGCGCGGTACCCTTTTCTGTATCCGCAATCCAACCAGATTTCATGGTGGCCGCTGCATACAAGTGGTTGCTGAGTCCATACGGCGTCAGTTTCCTGTATGCGGCACCCTGGCATCAGCAAGGCATGCCGCTGGAGCAAGCCTGGATCAGCCGGGCCGGTAGCGAAAACTTTGCCGGCCTGATCGATTACCACGACCAATATCGGCCCGGCGCCCGACGCTATGATGCCGGTGAGCACAGCAATTTCATTCTCCTGCCCATGGCCCGGGCGGCTCTGGCGCAGATCCTGGCCTGGCAGCCGTCGCGGATCGCCGCGACCCTGCAGTCCTTTACTACCGAAATCGCGGACCGGGCACTGGCGCTTGACTACGAGGTAGCGCCCGCCAGCGCGCGCAGTCCTCATTTACTGGGCCTGGGTTTCCCCGGGCCTATCCCGGAAGGTCTTGTGCCAGCGCTGCAAAACGCTAACGTTCACGTCAGCGTTCGCGGCTGCAAGATCCGGGTGGCCCCGCACCTGCATAACGACGCACAAGATCTGGCCAGGTTTTTTGCAGTTATCGAGCAATTTGCGCCATGATGCCCGCCTGCTCGCTACAGGCTGTGCGTTACCGGAGCCTTCTATGAATGCAATCAAATTTTGGCTTGTCTTGAGTCTGCTGGGCTTGCTGAGCGTCGTGGCGCTGGCCGCCGATGCCGACTTGCGGGCGAGCTTGTTCGGCCAGGTGGACAAGCTGCTTATTGAGGCTCGTGAGGCACAGGCAGAATTGCTCGCACCACGCAATTTTAGTCGTGCGCAGGAGGCTTACCGGGATGCGGAAGAACGCCTGGCGCGCGGCCAGTCGCTGGAAAAGATTCGCGCTGACATCACAGTGGCAAGTGAGTCCCTTGAAGCGGCAATCAGCCAGTCCGCCAGAATTTCGCCGGGCTTGTCTGGCGCCCTGCAAGCCAGAAAAGACGCGTTGTCATCGGAGGCCGACCAACGTGCCCCGGTTCTTTTTGCGGAAACCGATCAGGACTTACTAAAGCTCGCCAATGATCTTGAAAGGGGCCGCAATCGCGATCTGGCCACTTTTGACCAACGCCTTGCAAGCGGCTATCGCAATGCCGAATTGGCTGCCATCAAGCAAGTCTTGTTAGCTGATACTCGCAAGCTGCTGGCCGAGGCACGGGCTTTGCGTGCTGAGCGCTATGCGCCGCAAACGCTGGCCCAGGCCGACGCCTTGCTCCGGGAAGCGGATGCGGCGCTAACAGAAGACCGCTACGATGCCGATCGGCCACGTGCCTTGGCCCGGGCTGCAAACATCGAAGCGCGTCATGCGATTTTTCTGGCGCGCATATTCGATGACATTCGCGAAGGCCGCCTGACCCAGGAATCCCTGGTTTTGCAATGGGAGAAGACTATGGCGGGCATTGCCGACGCAGCGGATCTCGCGGCTAATTTCCATGAGGGACCGGGTCCGGTAGCGCTTGCCATAACCGAGTACATTCGTGCCCGCCAGTCAGAAATCGCCGGGTTGGTAACTGCCTTGACCGACCGCGAGCAGCAGCTGGCCCAGATGGAACTGGAAATCCGCGATCTCGAACAGCGGCTCGGCGGAGTGGCCAGGGAACGTTCGGTTCTGCAAGAAGAACTTGCCCGCCAGGAACATTTGCGGCAACGATTTCGGCAGATTGAGGCAATGTTTGATAGCGATGAAGCGGCGGTTCTGAGGGAATCGGGCAAGATAATTCTGCGCCTGGTGGGCCTCAGATTCGACGTAGGCAAAGCCGATATCAGTGCAGAAAACTTCCCGTTACTGGCGAAAGTTTCGAGCGCCATTCGGGTATTTCCTCGTGCCCGCCTGGTGGTCGAGGGTCACACAGATTCCTTCGGCAGCGATCAGAAAAACCTGAATCTGTCGCACGAGCGTGCCGAAGCCGTGCGCCAGTACCTGATAGTCAACTTGCGTCTCAACCCGGGTCAGATCGCTGCAGTCGGACACGGTGAAGAACAGCCGATCGCAAATAACGAAACCAAGGAAGGGCGCGCACGCAACCGGCGCATAGAGCTGGTGATGATTATCGACGAGGAAACCTGAGCGCCCTGGTCAGCGACAGGCGGGACGCCTGCCAGCTTGTCGCGCTCGTGTATGCAATTCCATGGCGCTCGGGATTTGCTCTTGAAGCAGCCGAATCCGGGTATCTCCCGACGGGTGGGTGGAGAGAAATTCCGGCGGTTTTGCCCCGCCTGCCTGCTGCATGTTCTCCCATAACGGTACGCTTTCGCGTGGGTCGAATCCGGCCTCCGCCATAAGGCGCAAACCCAGTGCATCGGCCTCGCTTTCCTGGGCCCGCGAAAACGGCAGCAGTACACCGACCTGCGTGCCGACTCCCAGCAGGCCAAACAACTGAGTCTTGCGCGGGCTCGGATCCCCCGCCAGGATCTGCACCAGCTGCAACCCGCCTTCAGCCGCGAAAGCCGTGGAAACTCTTTCGTTGGCATGTCTTGCCCGCACATGGGCAATCTCATGCCCGATAACGGTTGCCAGTTGGTGCTGATTTTCCGCAGTTTTAAGCAGACCTTTGTAGATGCCAACCTTGCCGCCGGGCAATGCAAAGGCATTGACCTCGTCGCCGGCAAATACCACCACTTCCCAATTAGCAGGATTCTCCCCTTCAATCTGACGAATGATCTGCGTGGCCACGCATTGTGCATAGTCAACCGTGGCGGGATCATTGAGTCTCGGAGTTTGTTGCTTGATTTCCTCAAAAGCGGTCAGGCCCATGCCATTTACCTGATCCTCGGGAAACAAGATCAACTGGCGCCGACCGGTCGGTGATGTAGCACAGGCCACAAGCACAACCACGAGCAGGCCCGTCAGCAGACCACGGCAAACTTCAATCCGGCCAGATCTTTTCATTATTGTTGTCATGTGCCGGTTGCCAGGCCAACGTTGTTGCCCGCGAACACCCGGTCTGCCCGATAACTGGAACGCACCATTGGCCCTGAGACCACTTCCAGGAATCCGCGCTGCAGGCCCCATTGCCGGTAGGTCTGAAACTCAGCCGGCGTAACGTAGCGACGGACCGGCAAATGATTGATCGTCGGACGCAGATATTGCCCGAAAGTAACGATATCGACGCTGGCCGCTTTGATGTCGTCCAGCGCCTGGGTTATTTCCTCATCGCGTTCGCCCAGGCCCAGCATCAGGCTGGTCTTGGTCAGCACATCGGGCCGATATGCCTTGGCATGCGCCAGTACCCGCAAGGTTTGTTCGTACCCCGCACGCGGGTCGCGTACCGGATGCGTCAGGCGCTTCACCGTCTCGATGTTTTGCGCAAAGACATCGACGCCCGAATCCAGCACCGTCTCCACGTCCCCGGTCTGGCCCTGAAAATCCGGAGTCAGTGCTTCGACCCGGGTTTGCGGATTTGCGTTTTTTACGGCCGCAACACAAGCCGCGTAGTGCGCGGCGCCCCCGTCTTGCAAGTCATCGCGGTTGACCGATGTCAGCACAATGTAGCGCAGCCCCATCAGGCGCACGGATTCAGCGGTATGAGCAGGCTCATCCGCATCGAGTGTGCCCCCTGGATTCCCAGTGTCTACGGAGCAGAAACGGCAGGCGCGCGTGCACACCGAACCCATCAGCATGATGGTGGCAGTCCCATGACTCCAGCATTCGCCGATATTGGGGCATTTCGCTTCCTCGCATACGGTCGCCAGTTTGTGCGCGCGAACGTTTTGCCGGACCGCATCGTATACCGGGCCGCCGGGGATCTTCGCCCGCAGCCAGGGCGGCTTGCGCCCGATGGGCTCGGCCTGAGAAGCCGCAGCAGCCTTGATGCCGTCCTTGATGGCGGTATATCCAGCCTCGGTGCGAAACTTGCTGCCGCTACGGATCACGGGTATACCTTTGAAGTCGCTCATTAATTCTCGCTTTGTCTATCGTCAGCCCGGGCCCGGCGCATGGGTATTTTCGCATGTTCATGCCACCAGCCAAAGCACTCCGGGCTACTTCCGGGTAGCTCCCGCAGCAGGCTGCCACGACGGCAGCGAAAAAATTGTGAGTACTGCATCACAAAATGGGAGATTTCAGGGAAACCCCGATTCCAGCAGCGGGTCCAAGCAGGCATGATTACAGCCAGTTTCGGAGCACCGCCAAAAGCAGGCTTCGGGGGCGTCTGGCAGGGAACGCTGAATTGCAGAATCTTGTCAGGCATGTGGGCATGCCGGGATTCCAACAACCCAGGCATGCCATTTCCCATCTCTTGCGGGAGCAAGAGTGGGTGTTTTGCGATTTGCTCAGGGAACGTATATGAACAGGCAAACCGAGACGTCATCCGATTTCCTAACGGACGGAACCTGGCAGAGCGCCATTCTCGACAGCCGAGATTATCTCCTGATGTCGCTCGACCCGCATGGAGTAATTCGTGATGTCAGTGCCGGAGGCCTGCATCAACTCGGTTATTCCCTCGAAGAACTGCGCGGCAAAATCGCGCCGGCGATACTGCATGAACCCCGCGAAATAACCCGTCGCGCCCGGCGCCTATCCGAAGAAGTCGGTGAACGCATCGAGCCCGGCTTCGAAGTTTTCGTATTCCGGGCCCGCGAAGGCATTCCCGACGAACAGGAATGGAATTGCGTGCGCCGCGATGGCAGCCATTTCCCCGTGCGCATGTCACTGCATGCAACGCGTGATGCGGCAGGTGAGATCAGCGGCTATGTGGCTCTGGCGCGTAATGTGAGCGATCTCATCAAGACGCGCAAAGATCTCGCCGACAAAGAAACCCAGCTCCGGGTTGCCCACGCGCGCCTGGTGGCCACCACCGTCACGGACGAGCTTACCGGCATGAAAAACCGCCGGGCCTTTAACGAACACCTGGAAAGAGAATTTCAGCGCTCACTGCGCCATCACAGCATGTTGTCACTGGTGTTTGTAAACATCGATGACATCAAAGGTTACAACGCCGAGCATGGTCACCATGCCGGTGATGAACTCATCAAGCTGGTTTCGGAGATAATTCTCAAGGATACGCGCAGCACCGACTATGTGGCACGATTTGCCGGCGATGAATTCGCCTTTGTGCTGCCACATACAGATGCCGAAGGGGCCATGATCAAGGCTGATCGGCTGCGCAAATCGGTTGCTGCGATGGAGTGGCCGCTGCGGCCGGTTACCGTCAGTCTGGGCATTGTCACAATGACCGATGAGTCACCGGTAATTCAAAACATAACCGGCAGCCGCACCCTCATTTCCCGTGGTCGCAATGCCCTTTACGAAGCCAAGAAGTCAGGCGCCAATCGTTGCCTGCACTTCAAGGATATGGACGTGGCCGAGCCCGACAGCGAGGACCAGGCGGACGACGCCTGAGCCGGCGGCCGGTCCAGGGGGCCCTGCCCCTGGGCGTTCCCCGGATACAAAACACCCCATTAACGTGACGCCCGTCACAAACTGCGGAATTTATTAGAGTTTTTCCTCGGCCTGCCACCCTGCCGGTGCTAAAATTTTGTCTGTATGTCACTAGCATTGCCGCGCGGCAATCCCGGAAATTGGCGAGATATGCGTCACCTGGCAGGACAAGGAATCGGACGGGCGCTGACCCTGCTCATGATGGGGGCGCTCGCCTGTTCGGCCGGCGCCGAAATACTATCGCCAGAGCCCAAGCTCACTCTGAGCACACGCATTGAGGTCGGCCGCAACTTGCTTGGCCTGACCGGTGATCAGCGTCGCACGCACGCCGTCAGCCTCGCTCGCGCCGAACGCGTCGATTCTGCAGTACGCATTCTGGAAGCCATCAACGCATCGGCAAGCGGCGGGCAAGCGGCGTTGCACGATCTTCTCAGTGTCCTTTCCTGGCAAGGATCATACCGGCGAGTACTGGCACTCGCCCCGCAGCTGCAAACCCAAACCGCACCCGCCTACGTGCTGCAAGCAGTCGCACGCTCTGCTCGTGGTGTCGGCGACTTCGACGCCGCCGTCAACTGGTATCAATTGACGTTGACACAGGATCCGCATGCGATGGATGCCCTGGCCGGTCTCGCGCTGACCTATGCCGACGCGGGTCGGCCGGTTGAGGCGCGCGCTGCATTTGAATCTTTGAACGACACATTCAGGAATTCCGTGCGTGGCGGGCTGATCAATGCTTACTTGTTGCGCAGCTCGGGCAATCACCCTGAGGCGCTGACAGCTTATGACCGGATATTGGATCGTGAGGCGCACAACCGGGAAGCCTTGCGCGGGAAATTGCATACCTTGCAGGCAATGCTGTTGCCGCAACAGGCATTGGCACTTGCCGCCAGGTATCCCGGGCTCGCCGACGAAGCCGAGCTTGACACGCTGTATGCAGATCGCGCCGCACTTTGGGTTCGCTGGGGCGAGCGTTCACGAGCACAGGGCAATGAACGCTTCCGGGACCTTGACGAGGCGCTGCGACTGCTCGACGCTAACCTGGCGCGCTTCCCCGCAGACTCACCGCTTTGGCAGGTAACCCAATTCGACCGGATTGTCGCCCTGCGCGCTCGTGCCCGTCACGAAGATGTCGTCGCTGTCTATCATGAACTCGGTCTGCCGGATGAATCGCTCCCGGTATATGTACTGCGCTCGGTCGCGGGCTCGCGGCTCGCCTTGCGCGAACCAGAAGAAGCACGGCGACTCTATGACCTCGCACTGGCCACTGCCGGGGAAGATTTCGATTTAAACCTTGAGCGGTTTTATGCGCTGGTGGAACTCGAAAACCATGCTGCCGCGCGCTCGGTTTCCGAGGCACTCGTAGCATCGCAGGCAATTTGGCGGAGCGTGCCAGGATCGCGGGTCATCAAGCATAACCCGCGTCGATTGAAAGCCGAAATCGCCCTCGCACTGAGTTACGCCTACGCCGATCAGCTGGAGGCCGCCGAAGCCACGCTCAGTGACATGCTGTTGGAAGCGCCACATAACACCGACATACGCCAGGAACTCGCTAACGTGTACCGATGGCGCGGCTGGCCACGTCAGTCCCTTTTCGAATATCGCCAGGTCGACGCGGTCGAGCCCGAGTTACTCAGTGCACAGGTTGGCCTCGCCAATGCGCTCCTCGACCTGCACCGCGGGCAGGAATTTGAGCGCCGATTTGCCGGCTTGCAGGCGGACTACGCCGACCATCCGGGCGTCAGACGCCTGGCAAGGCGTCATGAACTCTATCATCGCAACGAGATTGTCATCGACGCCGATGGCGGTGAAAGTTCGGGCGAGCAATTCGGCAGCCGGCAACACCAATCCGATGCTCGTGTTTATCTCGGCGGCACGGGTTACCGGTGGCGACCTTTCGCCCAACTGCACGATGCCCGAGCCGAATTCAGCGAAGGTGTTGCCAGGCGGCGCCGTGCTGGTTTGGGCATTGCATATCGGCAACCCGGCCACAGCGCCTACGCGACAATTGTAAGCAGCCTCGAGGGCGACGCCAGGACCGGGCTGTCTGCGGGTTATGGCTGGGAAGTTAATGACCGGTGGCGTTTCGACGGACTCATCGAATCGGCATCGCATGCCCTGCCCCTGCGCGCCTATCGCCAGGGCACAGATGCCGATCGGCTGCGAATGAGTGCCCGCTATCGACGCAACGAAACGCTGAGAGTCGGACTCTCTGGCGAAGCCATGGATTTTTCCGATGGCAACTTCCGCACCGCGTGGTTGCTCGACGCAAGCAGGCGGATTCTCAACCGGCCGGCGTGGAAAATTGATCTGACCGGCAACCTGTTCGCATCTGCAAATGACCGGAGCGATGTCGGCTACTTCAGCCCGTCCTCGGATCGGTCAATAAGTCTCGGCATCGACAGCCGCTGGCGACTTTATCGGCGCTATGAGCGCAGCTTCGAGCACCGACTGCTGTTTAACGCGGGACGCTACACGCAAAGTGGTTTCGCCGGCGGCAACGTGGGCAGCATCGAATATCAGCATATTCTGCAATTATCGGAAGCGCTGCAATTTCATTATGGCTTGAGGCGTGTCCGCGCTTTGTATGACGGCACCTTCGAATATGGCACGTTTTTCACTGGCGGCCTGAGGGGGCGTTTCTGATGCGCCGTCATCTCATCCTCGCCGCAGCATTGTGCGTGACGGGCCTGTCACCCGCTTATGCCGCGCAACAGTTTGCCGCCGTCTCCTACCATGACGTGCGCGACGCGGTTGTCGCAGACTACGATCCCGACCAATACGCCATTTCGACAGCAAATCTCGCTGCCCATTTCCGCTGGTTGCGGGATCATGGCTACACACCCGTGAGCATCGCTCAGATCCGCGCCGCTAGCGCCGGCGGTCCGGCACTGCCTGCAAAAGCCATTCTGCTGACTTTCGATGACGGCTATCGCAGCCACTACACTCGAGTCTACCCCCTGTTGCGTGCCTTTCGATTCCCGGCAGTGTTCAGCCTGGTCACCAGCTGGATGGAAGCGCCGGCCGGTGCCGACATTCCTTATGGTCGCGAACGCAAAACCCGCGAAGACTTCCTGCAATGGCACGAAGTTCGCGAAATGGCCGCCTCCGGGCTGGCCGAGTTCGCCTCCCACAGCCACGATATGCACAAGGGCGTGGCCGCCAATCCCCAGGGCAATGAATTACCGGCTGCCATTTCCCGCCTGCACCTGGACGGTCGTTACGAGAATGCGTCGGAATACCGGCAGCGCTTGCATCGTGACCTGGCGCGGAGCGTGGCGGTCATGGAGCGTGAACTGTCTGCGCGGCCGGCTGCAATGACCTGGCCGTATGGCAAGTACAACTCAGCATCGCTGGAAATCGCTGAGCGTCTTGGCCTGGATGTGAACCTTACTCTGGATACGGGTCTCGCAAGTGCGGCGAGAATTCGCACGATTCCACGTTACCTGGTGCAAGCGAATCCCGTCGCGAGCGAACTCGCCGTTGTGCTCTCGCAGCCTGCCCGGCCCGAGATCGTGCGCGCCGCTCACGTGGATCTCGACTACGTGTTTGATGACGATCCTGTGCAGCAGGAAGAAAACCTCAGCGTCCTGCTCGACCGGATTCGGGCGCTACAAATCAGCCATGTGTTTTTACAGGCGTTTGCCGACCCTGACGCGGACGGCGCTGCCGAGGCGCTTTACTTTCCAAATCGCCACATGCCGGTACGAGCCGACTTATTCAGCCGCGTGGCCTGGCAACTGAAAACCCGGGCCGAAGTCGGCGTGTTTGCCTGGATGCCGGTTTTGGCGTTCGAAAAGCCGGGTGTCGAGGCCAACCGTCTGGTACAGGAAGCCTTGCTCTCCGGTACCCGCCCCGATCCCAAGGGTGAAAGCCGGCTTTCGCCGTTCGACCCTGACAACCGACGCCTGATCACAGAAATCTATGAAGACCTCGCGGTCTTCACGGCTTTTGACGGCCTGCTGTTTCACGACGATGCGCGAATGAACGAGTACGAAGACGCGAGTGCTGCAGGCAGGCAGGCGCTGGTTACGGTGTTGGGGCCCGCGGCGCAATTCGCTGAGCTCCCCAATGACCCGATTGCGTCACAAGCCTGGGCCCGGCACAAGCAGCAAACGCTTACCGATTTCACCGTCACGCTGGCGGCTCATGTACGACGGTTTAAGCCCGAATTGAAGACGGCGAGAAATCTTTTTGCGGATACCGTACTAAGGCCCGAGAGTGAGCTGTGGCTGGCGCAGTCTTTTGCGGATGCGCTGGAAAACTACGACTACGTGGCCCTGATGGCGATGCCTTTTCTCGAGAATCGCAATGATGCAGACCAATTCCTGGAGCAACTCGCCAGGCAAGTCATCGCCACACCGCAGGGCGCGGCCAAGGTGATCTTCGAACTACAGAGCGTCGACTGGCGTGACGACACGCCGCTGGACGCGGCAATGTTGAGGGCACAAATGCGGCGGCTGCAAAGTCTCGGGATTCGGCACCTCGCCTGGTATCCGGACGATTTCATAGCAGGCAGGCCCGAGCTGGAGACCTTGCGCCAGGGCGCATCCCTGGCCGAATACACGCATCGGAGACGCTGACGATGGATTTCGGTCATACAGCAGCAATTTTCGATTTCGCCTATTACTACCCGTTGTTCATGGGCTATCTGTGGATCATTGCCGCGCTGTACTATTATTTTCACTGGGAGCGCAAAGATACCGGCATTTACGAACAGGCACCGAGACTGACCGAATACCCCGGTGTGTCATACATCGTTCCGTGTCATAACGAGGGCGAAAACTGTCGCGATACCATCGAATCACTGTTGCGCCAGAACTATCCCGTTTTTGAAGTAATCGCGGTCAACGACTGCAGCACCGACGAGACGGGCCGGGTGCTGGACGAGCTGCATGCGGCCGACTCACGCGTCCGCGTCATCCACTTTGAGAGCAACCAGGGCAAAGCCATGGGACTGCGTATGGGCGCTCTCGCCGCTCGCCATGAATTCCTGGTGTGCCTCGACGGCGACGCCCTGCTGCATCCCAATGCAACCTTGTGGCTGCTGCGCCATTTCATGGACGGTCCACGGGTTGGCGCAGTCACCGGTAACCCCAGGGTCAGGAACCGCACGACATTGCTCGGCAAGATCCAGGTCTGCGAGTTTTCCTCGATCATTGGCCTCATCAAAAGGGCGCAAAGAATCTACGGGCGCATTTTTACCGTGTCCGGTGTTGTCAGCGCATTTCGCAAGACCGCCCTGCACCGTATCGGCTACTGGAACATGGACATGGTGACGGAGGACATCGACGTGAGCTGGCGGCTGCAGTTGCATCACTGGGACATTCGCTATGAGCCGCGCGCGGTGTGCTGGATTCTCATGCCCGAGAAACTGATGGGTCTGTGGCGCCAGAGGCTGCGCTGGTCGCAAGGCGGCCTGGAAGTGTTACGTCGCTACTGGCGCTCCTTGTTTGCATGGCGGGCGCGCCGCATGTGGCTCGTTAGCTTCGAGCTGCTCGTGTCCACCTTCTGGGCCTATGTCATGGGCACAATCCTGATTCTTTGGCTGCTTGGCAAAGTTCTGCCCATGCCAGAAAATATGCAGGTGCCCACCGTGATTCCTGGCTGGGCCGGTGTCATCCTGGGCTTCACGTGCCTGTTGCAATTTGCGGTGAGCCTCACCATGGACGGCCGCTATGAGCCAAAGCTCGGCCGCTTCTACTACTGGATGATCTGGTATCCCATGATTTACTGGGTGATTCAGGCAGCGACCAGTATCGTCGCCCTGCCGCGCGCCTTGTTCCAGAAACCGGGCAAGCGTGCGATCTGGGTCAGCCCGGACAGGGGCCTGAGGCCGCCGCCATGAGTGAACGCCGCGAGCCACAGATTTTTATCCATGCCCCCGCCTTGCGTACACCGCACAGGCGGGCCGGAGACCAGGTTCTTACGCTGGTAATGTGGGGCATTTATGCCTATTTGTGGTTGCCGCTGATCAGCCTGATTGCCTGGTTTCTCGGTATCGATCTTTTCTACCAGGAGATGGTCATAAACGGCGGCTTTGACGCCTTTGTCGACTTGTCGGGCTGGTATCTTCTGATCATCGTCATCATTCTGGTCACGGTTGGTGGCTGGTCCGCCAGCAACTACTTCAGATTCCACGACAAGAATCGTCGCATATCCCAGCCCACCGTCAGCGATCAGGAGATGGCCGAGTGGTTCGGTATCGAGAGCGATCGTCTCGGGGCCATCCGAGACTCCGACCGCCTGCGCCTGGCCTTCGACCGGGAAGGGCGCATTGAAGATCCAGAGAGCTTCTGATCAGGTCGCGGCCGCTGCTGCGCTTATGTCACCGGCAAAAACGGTTTTGAATCGAGCCACGCCAGCAAGTGCGCCAACCACAAACACCGTCGTGACAACTATTGTAAAACGCAGCCCGGGTTCCACCGGCCCAAGCTCGTCAGTCGCGTACAGGGTTACCACCAGCGCTACCAGACCCCACGCCAAGAAACGTCCGGCGGCGCGGGCCAGCATCCTGGATTTGGGCTCGTCATCCGCAACCAAGGTATCCATCTGGTAGGCGACGAAGCCTGCCATCAGTGCCGGTAATATCCCCCAACGCATGGAATCGCCGAAGGCAACCAGAAACCGGAAATTTTCAGGTGATTGGGAAAGCCCGAGAATCAACCCCGAAACCGAGGTGCTGACCAGAAATCCGGTCACGATGACCAGCGTATAGAAACCGTAGTAGCGTTGTTCGGCGGGGCTGACAAACCTGTCGGCCGCAACCCGCCCGGCAAACACCAGCACGATTGGCACCATGTAAATGGCGACGGCGTAGAGCACCCAGCGAAATGTGTCAAAGCTGAAGTGCCTGAGTGCCTGATCAGCAAATATCAGGTTGTGCAACAGGACCGCGATTTCACGACCGACCAGCACGCCCCCCACCACGGCGGCGGTAAATGTCAGGAAATATTTGTAAGTATGTTTGAGTCGTGCGCGCCTCACATTACCGCCGAGCAGATTGACCGTGCGCCACAGTTCTTCCTCGCCCGATGAGCCGAAAACCACAATACAGGCGAGCAGCCGCGCCAACAGGCCACCGAGCTTGTCCAGGTCATCGATGAGTCGCAATGTCTTGGTGTAATGCGGCGGCGCGGTGCGCCAGGCCGCCACGCGTTCGGAGCTCGCCTGGAAAGACAGGCAAATATCGCCCCACTTCAATGAGGGTTCGGTGAAAAAACGCTGATAAGAAGAGTCGTCCGCGTAAGATTTGATCTTGTTGAACAGCACGCAGCTATATGCCCAGCGATACTCGACCGTGTCACTGGACTTGTCGAAATCTCCCTTTTCGATGCTGGGAACCCATAATGTGCTGACAATTTCGTTTTTTATCTGTGCGTCGATGTCGGAGAGCCTGGAGGTGCGCAGCACTTTATAGACTTCCTGAACGTGTCGTGGCTGAGCGAACAGGTCGTAAATCACATCGCGCATCAGCTGCAGGGGATTAAACCTGCTTTCAAGGGTGAGCAAGAGCAGGTAAATACCACCGAAAATCAGTGGCAATACGCTGCGCCCGTCAAGGCGCTCGAAAAACTGTGCCAGGTCGCCTGCCGCAACGCTCTGCACAATGAGGGATATCAGCGGTTGAACCGGGATCCACTGCCAGATAAGCAGCAGGAAAACGCCCGCTGCAAGCAGACAATACAGAGTAATGCCGACCCAGTAGCGTGTGCGCGGCGTAATGTAGCGCGGCAAGGTCGGCTCATCACCCAGCTGTACCGAACGTCTTTGGAAAGAACGGTAGCTCAGCAACAGCGCCAGGCCGGTCGCCAGTGAAATTACCAAGTAGCCGACAATATCTTGGGGGGCCATGAAACCTCTGGAAATAGATGGCTTGAGATTGACTGCGAGCGGCCCTGGCACCGCTGCCGCCGAAAGTATATTACAAGCCGCTTTTGCGTAGGCAGCCGGCGCCGGTGGGGCCTAAAAACCGGGGCTTGAAATCTGCCGAACTGGCCCCAGAATCCTCCCCGTTCGGGACCGGGTGATCCTTGACAATCCCCTGTCAAACCAGTAACTTTCGCCGATTGTCGCTTGCTGCGTTGCAATAGCTTTGACTATAGGGGCAGGAAACGCTGCCACTAGCGAATTGAAACTGCGGGTTTGGCCCGAACGACTTCGCCATTTAACTTCTATAAATACGGGAAACGAGGACATGAAAAAGTATTCTTTGGCTGGCCTGATATTAGCCAGTATCGCTTTGGCTGGCGTTGCCACGGCGGCCGACGACGACCGCTGGTATGTGGCACCGATGATTTCGGGCATAGATGGCAGCACCAAGCGCAATGTCGATGATGGGCCGGCGGGTGCCTACGTGGCTTTCGGTCGCGGAATCTCTGACGGCTGGAAAGTGGAATTCACCGGCTCCGGCATGACGATGGATGGTTTCGATCCGTCCGACCAATGGGGCGTTGAAGTCGACTTTGTGCGCGAGTTCATGCCTGATGGCCGGTTTTCGCCCTATGCATTACTTGGCGCAGGTTATCTCAAGACCCAAAGAGAGAGAGGCCTTGATACCGACACCGCCAATTTGATGTCATCTGTCGGCCTTGGCCTGTTAACGCGTCTCAGCGAGGGCTCGGATGTGCGTTTGCGTTCAGAGGTGCGCTACCGCAGTGATCTCGACTCCCCGACCCTGAACGACGTCATTTTCAACCTGGGTATCCAGGCACCAATCGGTGAAAAAGCCGCGCCACCGCCACCGCCGGCGCCCGCCGATAGCGACGGAGACGGCGTGCCCGACACCATGGACAAGTGCCCCGGCACCCCCCGCGGATCACGTGTGGATGCCGATGGTTGCGAGCGTGACAGTGACGGCGACGGCGTGCCCGACGGCCGTGACCGCTGCCCCGGCACGCCCAAAGGCACCAAGGTGGATGCCCGCGGCTGTGAACTGGACAGCGACAAGGACGGCGTGGCCGACAGCAAGGACAAGTGCCCCAATACCAAGGCCGGCGTTCGTGTTGACGTAAACGGTTGCGAGATCAAGGAAATCATCAAGCTGCCTGGCGTCAACTTCGAGCTGAACTCGGCGCGCCTTACCGAAGGCTCGATCCGTGTACTCGATGATGCTGCCGCAACGCTCAAGAAGCACTCCGATCTCAAGGTCGAAGTTGCGGGCCATACGGACAGCACCGGTGATGCCGGCTACAACCAGCAGCTGTCGCAGCGCCGTGCCGAGAGCGTGATGCGCTTCCTGGTTTCCAAGGGCGTTGACGCTGGCCGTTTGAATGCCAAGGGTTATGGCGAGAGCAGCCCGATTGCCGACAACGGCACTCGCGAAGGCCGCGCCAAGAACCGCCGCGTTGAATTGCGGGTTCTGAACCCCTGAGTGTCAGGCTGAAAAGCTGATCAGGAAAAGGCCCGGCAGGCGACTGCCGGGCCTTTTTTTGATTCGCTCACTTTAGTTATTGCCCGAGGAAAGGCCGAAAAGGTTGCTGATCGAGCGCGCAATCTGCCCCGCCCGGCTCATCATATCGTCGGTGTCCGATTCGTTGGCCGACTGCATGGCAGCCTGGGTCCTTATCACGCGCTTCGCCATAGTCTTGCCAAGCTGTTCGGCGATTTCCGGGCGCGCCTGCAAGATCGGCTCGAATGCCTTGCGGCGCACCTGCAACATGAAGGCATTGGTAAGCGCCGTAACCGTAGCTGCGCGGGGCGCTCCGGTGAGAAATGACATCTCGCCCAGTGCCTGCCCTGGCTTGATGGTACCCACCTTTTCCTCCTTGTCACCCTCGCCCAGGGTGGCAGCCTCCAGAGTGCCTTCCACCAGCACGTAGAGGGAAGTACTTTGATCGCCTTCGCGAACCACCACCTCTCCCGGACTGAATTCCCGTTCAATGACGTTGGCGGCAAGCCTGTCCAGTTCGTCATCGTTGAGCGGATCCAGCCAGGGTATCCGTGACAGCAAGCGCCTGGCGCTCAGGCGGGTCTCGCGGCGGCGCGGGCGCTCCCTGGACAGGAAGATTTCCTGCTGGCCATAAGGAATCGGCACGCCAGCCTGCTGCAGATGGTGAAGCACGTTGCGGGCCACCTCGTGGCGCAGATTGGCGCGCTCCGCATAACTGTGGATGAAGAACCGCAATTCATAGAGCACGCCACGCTCGCTGAAGCTCTTGATCTTCACAGAATGCGCCGCTTGCTCTACCAATCCCCTGGTCGCCAGCATAGCTGCAAGCAGAATATTCTCGGCGCGGCGCGGATCGGTGGTGAAATTCAGCACCAGCTCCAGGGATTCCCGGTACTGAGAGGTGGGCAGGCTGTAATTGATAAACTGCCTACTGGCCAGGTTGCTGTTCGGCACTACGATTACTGTTCCCGACTGGGTAATCAGCCTGGTGGATCGCCAGTTGAGTTCCGTAACCCTGCCCACCAGACCCGGGTCCAGCTCCAGAAAATCACCGATCCGGTATGGCCGCTCGGTGTTCATGGCAATGCCGGAAAAGAAATCCGCGATCATCTCGCGAATGGCGAAACCGATTATGATGGTCACCACGCCCGATGTCGCAACGAGCCCGGTGACCGGCCGGTCGAATACGTATCGCACAATCCCGAAAAGCGCGAGAATGAAGACGGCGGCACCGACGCTGTTGGCCAGAATTCGCGGTGCGGGAGATCCGCTGCGACGCCCCATCAGGGGATTCAACAGCAAGCCGTTGATCAGTCGGGTTACCAGCCACGCCCCGGTCAGCCAGACCAGCGCTCGCAATACGTAAACGAGGATTCGGGCGGCGTTGGCGCCCATTGTGCCGGCTATCTGTTCGACAAATCGATCGGAATAGGCGTTGAGCACCAGCACCAGCAAAAGGAGCAGGACTGGGGGTGCTATACGACCAATAAGTGTGGACGCGCGTTCAGGCAATTTTGCCTCGGGTTTCCCTGCCATGCCTTGAAGCTACATACGGTGTCACATCAACCGCACGGCTGCAAGCGAAGCGCTACCACATCTGTTTGAGCTTGCCGCCGACATCCACCCGCATGCCCGCCCCCAGCGGGGCCGACGAATCAGCCTGCTCCGACCGAGGCCAGGAGATTCTGTCACAACAAGCCAGCACCTCGTCACTCATAAAACGGCTGCGCGCACCATATACGTGACCATCGCCGTGACGTGCCTGCTGCGGAATGTAGTAACGCAGTGGCGCAATCAAGTGCAGATTCTTCCTGGCCCTGGTCATGGCGACATACAGTAATCGCCGTTCTTCCTCTATCTGGTCTGCGTCACCGGTTGCAAATTCAGATGGAAAGTTGCCATCGGCCACGTTCAGTACAAAAACCGAATCCCATTCCTGCCCTTTGGCGGAATGCACGGTGGACAGGATAAGGTAATCGTCATCCAGCAACGGTGCCCCGGCCAGGTCCCCCGATGCCGCCGGCGGATCCAGCGTCAACTCGGTGAGGAACCGCTCGCGACTCGGAAATTGTGCGGCAATCTGTTGCAACTGGTCGAGATCACCTGCCCGGGCCGCTGCTGTTTCATACAGGCGCTCGAGCTGCTCTCGATACCAGCCCGCGGCGATCTCCATCGAGGCGGGCCACGCGGTTTGCGCGTCGGCGAGGCGCTGCATAATTCCGGCCAGCGCCTGCCATTCCCTGCGGGCGCCAGCTGGCGCCCTGAATTCCATAAGTTTTGTAAGTTGCCAATTTACCGTCGCCAGGAATTCATGTGCTTTCGCCGCTGTGCGCGGCCCGCAACCATCCAGCAGCTGAACGACGCGAAAAAGGGCCATCCGGTCACGCGCATTTTCGGCCCAGCGCAGAATTGCCAGCAGATCCTTGACATGCGCTGCCTCGAGAAACTTCAAGCCGCCATACTTGACGAAAGGTATGTTGGCACGTACCAGCTCGAGTTCCAGCCGATCACTATGATGCGAGCTGCGAAACAACACAGCCTGTTTGCGCAACAACTGACCGCGTTCGCGCCCCTGGAGCACCTGCTGCATAACGTAATCCGCCTGTGCCTCATCGTCGGCCACTGTCGTGTAGTAAGGACGGGATCCGCCTTCTCGCACAGCACGAAGGTTCTTCTCGTACCTTCTCTGGCCTTGGCGCATCAGCATGTTCGCAGCATCGAGGATGGGTTGCACAGAACGATAGTTCTGCTCCAGCGTAATGACCGAGACTGCGGTGTCGAACTGCTGGGGAAATTCGAGGATGTTCTCGATGCAGGCCGCCCTGAATGAATAAATCGACTGAGCGTCATCGCCCACCACCGTCAGGCCGTTACCTTCTGGCTTGAGGCTGAGGAGAATTTCTGCCTGCAGGCGATTGGTATCCTGGTACTCGTCAACGAGCACGTGATCAAAGCGCGCTGCAACCGAACGGGCAAGCTCAGGTTCCTTCAGCATCAGGTGCCAACACAGTAAAAGATCATCGTAATCGAGCACATTGGTCTCGCGTTTTTGATGCGTATAAGCGCGAAAAAGGCTGCGCAACTCTGCCTGCCAGTCACTGCACCAGGGAAATGTCTCCTGCAGAACATCTTCAAGCGGACGCTGCATATTGACAGTTCGCGAGTAAATGTCTGCACAGCAGTGTTTGCGCGGAAAGCGTCGGCGGCCCCGGACCAGTCCAAGGTCCTGGCGCAGCATGTCCATCAGGTCGGCCGAATCTGATCGATCCATGACCGTGAAATCTGCCGTGAGTCCGAGCTGTGTGGCGTATTGGCGCAGCAAGCGGTTGGCGATGGAATGAAAGGTGCCGCTCCAGGGCAGACGCAAGGTTCCCGGCACTACTGCCCCTGCTATTCTGATCGCGCGTCGTGTCATTTCACTGGCAGCACGCCGCGAGAAAGTAAGCAACAGTATGCGCTCTGGTTGGGCGCCGCACGCCAGGATATGCGCCACGCGATAAGCCAGGGTGTTGGTCTTGCCGGTCCCCGCCCCCGCAATGATCAGCACGGGCCGGGCGCCATGCGCCTGACCGGGGCGAACATGGCAACTGGCGGCCCGCCTTTGCGCCTCATTCAATGGCGCCAGATAATCACCTGCTGGATTGTCGGCGCTGGAGAGCATTCTGTGAATATATACAATAACCTGTATATTTGTACAGATATGGCCGCCGGTCCCTTGGCCGGCAGGTTGCGACCGCCACGGCATTCCGGTGGCTGGCCGCCCGATCAGGGCAGCCCGGAGCACCCGTGAAAGCGGTCTTCATCAGCGTATACCTGCTATTCGCGGCGGCTCTTGCAGGGCTGGCTGCTTTCCGTTTGCTGACGGCAACTGGCTCGGCTCTCGCCTGGACTTCATTGCTGCTGCTCACTTTGCCGATACTCATATTCATCAGCTGGGCAATGCTGCGACGGCGGGCCGCACGCACATCGCGGCATCTGCCCTGGGTCAGTGCACCGGCGCTGCTGGGCATGACGATCCTGGCCTTCAGCATGGCCCGCGGGGCGGCCCACGACCCCGCCCTGTTTACATCTGCGTTCGCCGCTGCGGTCGGTCTGCTGCTCTACTTATATTGGTATTCGACGCTCAATCCGCCGCCCGGAAAAACGCTTGAGGTTGGGGCACGCCTGCCATTGCTGGAACTGGAGAACGCGCAGGCGGAGCGCGTAATCATTGATCCTGCGGGCAGCGGGCCCCTGCTCCTGCATTTCTTTCGCGGTAACTGGTGTCCTTTTTGTATGGCCAGCGTTCGTGAATACGTGGCAGTGTTGCAGGAATTTGCAGGACGCGGAATCGAAGTGTCATTTGTCAGCCCGCAGCCCGCCCAACGCAACGACGCATTGGCAAAAGAATTTGACGCACCGGTCCGGTTTCTTACCGACCCGGCCTTGAAAACAAGCTCACGACTTGGCCTCGTCCAGCGCTTCGGCACCCCGCTCGGTTTGCAGATGCTGGGCTACCTGAGCCACACCGTAATACCCGCAGTCATCCTGACACATGCTGGTGGGCGCATTGCCTACCTGGAGATCGCAGACAACTACCGGATACGCAGTGATCCGCAAGAAATACTCAGGCACCTCGATCAGGATCCGACAATGGGCGCCTGACCCCGGCGCTGCACGCTGCTGCCGACTGCGAGCAGCGGCGGCAGCACTATGGGTCGCGATGCTGCGGATCGTGCCGGCGCATGAATTCCGGTATGTTAAGGCACCCTTCTCGCTTGGGAGCAAACTGTGAATCCGGATTCTGCGTTGATCACCAATGACGCTGTCTTGCTGGGATTGCTGATGCTTACACTGGGCGCGGTATTTACTGCCTATAGCAGCAAGCAAGCCTTCATTATGAAGTTCTGCAAGGTCGTTCCTGCTTTGTTGCTTTGCTACTTCATACCTTCGCTCTACAACACATTCGGACTGATCGATGCAGATAATTCCAAGCTCTATTTCGTGGCTTCGCGGTATCTGCTGCCTGCCTGCCTCGTGCTCCTGACCCTGAGCATCGATCTCCCGGCAGTCCTGCGCCTGGGTTACAAGGCTATCGTCATGTTTTTGACCGGCACGCTCGGCATATTGCTGGGCGGGCCGCTGGCAATCCTGATCGTCAGCTGGATTAATCCCGACATCGTTGGCGGCAGTGGTCCGGACGCGGTATGGCGGGGCCTCACCACCGTCGCCGGCTCCTGGATCGGCGGCGGCGCCAACCAGGCGGCCATGAAGGAAGTATTTGAAGTAAGCGACCCGGTATTCTCCCAGATGGTCGCGGTCGACGTGATCTGGGCAAACATCTGGCTGTTCTTCCTGTTACTGGCGGCTGCCAAGGCCGCGCGCATCGACAGCTGGATGAAGGCCGACACGACCGCCATCGAGGACCTCAAAAAGCGGGTCGAAGCATTTCACGACCAACACGCGCGCTTGCTCAATTTCCCGGACCTGATAAAAATGTGCGCGCTCGCATTTGGCATCACCGGCTTGGCTCATGCGCTGGCCGGCGCTATCGTCCCCTGGATCGAGAGTTCGGCGCCCGTGCTGGAGCGGCTGAGCCTGACCAGCGAATTTTTCTGGATCGTGGTTATCGCGACCACCGGTGGCCTGATTTTGTCATTTACCCGCGCGCGCAGTCTCGAAGGAGCCGGCGCCTCTACCGTAGGCTCAGGCTTCCTTTACGTCTTGATCGCAACCATCGGCATGAAGATGGATATCATGGCGGTGTTCGATAACCCGGGGCTGTTCCTGGTCGGCGGCATATGGATAGGGATTCACGCCGCAGCTTTATTGCTGGTTGCGCGCTTGATTCGCGCCCCTGTTTTCTACGTGGCGGTCGGCAGTCAGGCTAACGTGGGCGGGGCTGCTTCGGCGCCCGTGGTGGCGAGTGCTTTTCACCCCTCGCTGGCACCGGTCGGCGTCCTGCTCGCGGTGCTTGGCTATGCGATCGGCACCTATGCCGCATGGATCTGCGGCCAGCTCATGCGCCTTGTGGCCCCCACATAAAACTGGCCGGACCCGAGGGCCCGGCCAAGTCAGATCAGAAACACCACGTCCCTGGTATATCGGGGGGGCCGCCACGTCCCTGTGACGGGTAATGCCATGATGGACGCCGGGGCCATACCTTTCCATACGTGCTGGCACGTACTGCCGACCCAAACAAGTTAACTTTATTTAAAACAATACTTTATTTATGCCGTGATCTCATGAATGCCGCAGCGCACAGCCATTGCCACCAGCTCCGGCAGTGAACGCGCAGACATTTTTTCCATCATGCGCGTACGGTGTAGCTCGACAGTGCGATAACTGATTTTCAGAAGCCGGGCGATTTCCTTGTTTTGCCGTCCTGCTACAACATGCTCCAGAACCTCGCGCTCGCGCGGCGTCAGACTTGCAAAGCGCTCGATGAGTTCTTGGCGCCCCTGCTGTCTGGTCCTTTGTTGTTTGGCGATAACCAGCGCCTGCTCAACCCGTTCCAGCAAAGTCTCTCGCGCAAAAGGCTTCTCGAGAAAATCCAGGGCCCCGCCCTTGATGGCCCGCACTGATACGGGCACGTCACCGTGACCGGAGACAAAAATAACCGGTACCGAATGCTGATGCTCATTCAGCATGTCCTGCAGCTCGAGTCCGCTTTTGCCAGGCATGCGGACATCAAGAATCAGGCAGGCAATTTCTTCCGGGATCCATTCACTGAGAAACTCGTTGGCCGAGGCAAATGCCTTGACTTCATACCCTGCCGTTTTGAGCATCATCAACATTGAGTCGCGGACCGCCCGATCATCGTCGACCACGTAAACGAGTCTGGCTTCAGTGGAGTTCGTCATCGACCAGACATGGAATGGTGATCCGGAACCTGGCGCCACGCTCGTGCGACGGGTCTGCGTCCAGCGCACCACCGTGCGCCTCCATGATCGACCGGCTGATAGACAGGCCGAGACCCATGCCTTCTGGCTTGCTGCTTTCAAAGGGTTCAAATATCCAGGCCGCCTGGCGCGGGTCGATACCGGGGCCCGAATCCACGATGTCGATCTGCACCAGGGCTGAATTGGATGGCTGCGAACTTACGGCAATCCGGCGCTCCCGGCCCTCCTCATTTTCTTCAATGGCTTCCATACCATTGCGCAGCAAATTAAAAAGCACCTGCTGAATCTGGATTCGGCATACATTGACTTGCGGCAATTCTCCCTGACACTCATTGACGATCACGACATTGCGCGCCCGCGCATCGAAATCGACAAGCTCAATTGTTTCGCTTACCAGCTCGTTCAGGTCAACCAGCGAACGTGTAGTATCTCCTTTGCGCACAAACTCACGAAGCCGCCTGATAATTTCGCCGGCACGATGCGCCTGCGCAGCCGCGCCTCGCAAGGCGCGTTCGAATAACTCGGTGTTGAGATTCTCGGCGTGCAGTGCTGCCAGACCCGATTCGCAGTAGTTACTGATGGCACTCAGCGGCTGATTGATTTCATGCGCCACGCCGGAAGCCATTTCCCCCATCGCTACGAGGCGCGCTTCATGTGCCATGGTGTCCCGCTTTACTCTCGCAAGCCGCGCAACTTCGCGGCGCTCGGTTGCCAGGCCAAAAAGTCCGGCGACGGTCCGCAGGGCTTCCGTCTCTGCGACGCCCCACTCCCGTGGCCCGGTGCATTCGTCAAAACCCATCATGCCCCACCACTTGTTGCCGGTAAAAATAGGCACAACTGCTATGGACACAATAGACTGTGATTGCAATAACTCGCGTTCTGACGCCGGAAAATCCCGCACTTGCCCGGCAACCAGTTGACCGCGGCTCAGAAGGTCAAGCCAGCGTCCGTATCCCGCTTCCTGCATGTTGAGATTTTGCAGTTCGGGGTTATCGATTTCAGGTGTGATGCCTGGCGCCACCCATTCGTAGCGCTGGCTGAACAACAGCCTGTTTTCATCTTCAAAATGGGCCTCAAAAATGTACACGCGACTTACGCCCGTGGATTCCCCCAGGTCTTTCAACAGCTGATTGCAGCTGTCGTCCCAGTCTTCATCCGCAAGATACCTCGTCGCTGCCCGGCTGACTGTTTGCAAAATGGCGTCGCGACTTTCCATGGCCGCCTGGCGTGACTGATCGTTGCGTACATCTTTGAGTGCCAATACGGCCAGCACACGACCGTCAGGCTGCCATAATCGGGCGTGGATCGCGCGCGAACTTACTCTTGGGTCCGTGCCCTCGAAAACCGGTTCCAGGTGCATGTGGGAACTGGCCTGCAGCTCGGCAAAAAATCTGGGCCAGTCAGCTAGCCGCGGATCTATATTCCTGGCATGCCGGCCCAACAGCTTTTCGCGCTCGCGCCCGAGTTCTTCTGAGACCTTCAGGTTGGCGCCGACAATCCTGCCGTCTGCGTCAACGCAAAATGCCGGGCACTCGCACATTTCCAGGATCGCGCAAAGACTCTCTGTCGCCTCCTGTGCATTAACCTCGGCATGTCTGTCTGTGAGGTCTGTCACCGGTCCTCCGTATCTGTATTGCTCCAGACTATACCAGCAAGCCATGACTTCATTACGCCAGGCGGCCCTTGCGGCAGCACAAAAAAGCCCCTGCCGCGTGAGCGACAGGGGCTCTACCCAGGACAGGTAACCCACGCGGGGTTTACATCATGCCGTCCATGCCCGGGGGCATCGCCGGCACATTTTCATCCTCTTTAGGAAGTTCGGCCACCATAGCTTCGGTCGTCAACAGCAGACCGGAAACTGAAGCCGCATTTTGCAGGGCAAAGCGCGTGACCTTGGTGGGATCGAGGATGCCCATGTCGAGCATGTCACCGAATTCCCCGTTGGCTGCGTTGTACCCGAACGAACCCGACTCCTCGGCGACGCGATTGAGAATCACGGCGGGCTCCTCACCGGCATTGCGGACTATCTGCCGCAGCGGTTCTTCTATTGCCCGCAGCAAAATCTTGACGCCGACAGCCTGGTCGTCATTGACGGCTTTGAGCTTGCGAATCGCGTCGCGGGTTCGCAGCAAAGCCACACCTCCGCCCGGTACGACACCTTCTTCTACAGCCGCCCGGGTTGAGTGCAAAGCGTCCTCGACACGCGCCTTCTTTTCTTTCATCTCAATTTCGGTAGCAGCACCGACCTTGATTACCGCCACACCGCCGGCCAGCTTGGCCACGCGTTCTTGCAGTTTCTCGCGGTCATAGTCCGATGTGGCATCGTCCGCCTGCTTGCGAATGCTGGTGACGCGGGCCTCGATATCTTTCTTGCTGCCCGCACCATCGATGATGGTGGTGTTTTCCTTGGTGATCTGCACTTTCTTGGCGCTGCCGAGATCGTCAATGGCCGCCTTCTCGAGGCTGAGCCCTATTTCCTCGGAGATCACTTTGCCGCCTGTCAGCACCGCTATGTCTTCCAGCATGGCTTTGCGTCGGTCACCAAAGCCAGGCGCCTTCACAGCTGCCACCTTCACGATACCCCGAATGTTGTTGACTACCAGTGTGGCCAGGGCCTCGCCTTCGACATCTTCGGCAACGATCAGCAGTGGCCGGCCGCTCTTGGCCGCCCCCTCCAGAATCGGCAAAAGATCCCGGATGTTAGAAATCTTCTTGTCATGCAGAAGCACCAGAGGATTCTCAAGTTCAGCACTCATGCTTTGCTGATTGTTGATAAAATACGGTGACAGGTAACCCCTGTCGAACTGCATGCCTTCAACGACTTCCAGTTCGTTTTCGAGGCCCGAGCCCTCTTCCACCGTTATCACGCCTTCTTTGCCTACCTTTTGCATGGCCTCAGCAATAATTTTGCCGATGTCTTCGTCAGAATTAGCGGAAATAGTCCCGACCTGGGCAATGGCCTTGGAGTCCTCGCAGGGCTTGGACAGTGACTCAAGCTCCTTCACGGCAACCGCTACTGCTGCATCGATGCCGCGCTTGATATCCATTGGATTAACGCCTGCCTCGACGGATTTCAGACCTTCGCGCAGGATCGCCTGGGCGAGCACGGTTGCGGTGGTGGTGCCATCCCCGGCCACATCAGAGGTCTTGGATGCAACCTCCTTGACCATCTGTGCACCCATGTTCTCGAACTTGTCTTTGAGCTCGATTTCTTTGGCGACGGATACGCCATCCTTGGTCACGGTCGGCGCACCGAAACTTTTCTCGATCACCACGTTGCGGCCCTTGGGCCCCAGCGTTTCCTTTACCGCGTTGGACAGAATGTTGACGCCCTTGAGCATGCGGGCCCGGGCATCATGTGAAAATAAAACTTCTTTGGCTGACATTTCTGATTCCTCCTCAAATACTTGGTCAGAGCGGGTCGTGAACCGGATCAGGCGTCGATGACGGCCATGACGTCGTCTTCGCGCATTACCAGGTATTCCTCGCCATCAATCTTGACCTCGGTACCTGAGTACTTGCCGAACAGGATGCGATCACCGTTCTTGATATCCAGTGGACGCACTTCGCCGTTTTCGAGCAGTTTGCCCTTGCCGACGGCAACGACTTCACCGCGGATAGGTTTCTCGGCTGCTGTGTCGGGGATCACAATGCCCCCTGAGGACTTGGTCTCTGCTTCCAGACGCTTTACCAGCACCCGATCGTGCAATGGACGGATTTTCATGGACGATTCCTCCTACAGGATTATCCAAGTTATTGAAAAATATAAAATTGTTTGTGCTTTTTAGCACTCTCTCCGTGCGACTGCCAAAATTTTATTAAAAAATTTCCGCCAGTCAAGCGGAGGCTGTGGGGGAATGTGGTGGCGGCGACGGCCGCTTTCAAGGGGGGCGCGGGTATTTAGGCGAGTGCCATCGCACCATGATCAATATGTCGGATTTTTTCCCGCTGCCCAAGCCGGTAAAACGAGCGGATTTCCCTGAGCAGCCCTTGCGGTGCCCGCCGCCCCAGAAATCTGCGTGCCAGGCGCAGGCAATACTTGGCCGCGTAGCGATTGGCGACCCGGTAGCGCTCATGCCCGGCCTCGTCGAGGGCAGGGTCCAGTTCATGTCGCTCGAACAACCAGTGATGCAGGAAGCGTGGCACCCGACCCGCCCGCTGGCTCGCCGCCAGCATCGCCGAACATACAAACTTGTCAACTTCCGCCTGAAGTTCCAGTTCCAGCAGGGAAACAGCCCGGCCCGACGCGGCACGCCAGGTCAGGTACATGAAATGACTGATGCCTTCCACCACCGTCCAGAAGTCATCTATGTTGTGATCATTCAGGGTCGCATGGGGGTTATTGTCTTCCAGCCGCGACAGCACCGCAGCATCCAGGTACAAGGCAAGCTGGGCGCCCTCGTCGTCCTCGGCGACCAGCAGTTTTTCCGGTACGTCGCGCGCCGATTCTGCATTGCCCTCCAGGGCGCGGGCACTTTCGGCGTCCGTCACAAGGAAATCTGCAGCATGATAGCCGCCAGCAATCTGGTAAATTTTTTCCAGCAGGTTCTGTGTGCGTACGACGACCATGCCAGCCGCAATCCTAGTGGTGGATATTTCTGGCGGGTATGCCCACAGGCTGCACACCCAGCTTACTGAGCAAAGCACCGGCGCGCTTGCTGCCCGTCTTCATCCAGATTTCATACAAACGCAAAATATCCCGGTCCGAGCTGACCTGGGCGCATTCGCTCACTTCCCAGAGCACATCTACAAAGCCTTGAAATTTGCGCGCGAGTTCGCGATAAACGCCGGCAAATGCCCGGCCGTAAGCGGTGCCGCGAACCCGCTGGTGCAGCGAACCATAAGCGTTACCGCCCATGGCCACATAGTAGTCAACATCCACCAGCCGTCGGGCGAACATCTGGCTGAAGAAGCCGGAGATAAACAATGATACGTCGCCGAGACGGCGAAGCGCATCATTTCTCTGCCTGTCGCTGGTTGCTTCCATGGCATCGGCGAGCATCAGGGCGAGGGGTTTTAACTGACGTCCATCCGGAGTGTCCTCATAAAGTTCTTCTGCCCGGGTAAACATCGTCAGCACATTTACCACGTAGTGAACCGTATGATCATCGGCACTCAGGTTTTGATTGACGAGCGCGCGTTCCACCGAGTCCCGAAAAAACTCGCGAACATTGGAGCTTGCAATAACTCTCCGCTTACGACTGCCTGTTTGCATATTCAGCAGCCTCCTCTACTCATGGAATCCTGTGCTAAAGGCGTTCCTTCGGTACACGCTTCGTCAGCATGACTTCATTTACCCGTGCAGCAGTTAATCTGTCAAGCAACTGTGTCGCGAATCAACACCTGATACCCGCGCACGCAAACATAGATAATGCGTTTGACCTGCAATGCAAGGTAAGGTTTATGACAATTCGGCGCAGTGAATACAGCGTGCGACGATCAGGGGCCGGTCGCCCGGATATTCCGCCCGCTTGAAAAGATCAGGCGGCGTAAAGACTCATCAGCAACAAGCCAATCCCGAGCACGACGGCCCACACGGCATCCTCATGATTCTGGATGAAGGCGCGCATGCCCTCCGGGTGCTTTTGGCTTTCTTCTGGTGTCATTTTTTTTGCAAGCGCCATAAACAGGTTACAAGAGTATATTCCTCGGAAACATTAACATAAACCCGTAAGTTGTTAAATTCTGTGACTAAGATCACGAAACCTGCTTCCTGGCCGCCTGCGGCGCCGGCGGCAAGGATGGCCCGGTGTGGCAATAACATGAGCCCGATGCTCGCCCTGCTGCAGTTGCTGAAACGGCGGGTCCTGCTTAGACGCATCCCAGCTGTCTGCCGCCAGCCCTGAAAACGGCACCGTACAGCCCCGGCAAAAAAAACCGCACCGGCGCAATTGCCGATGCGGCTTGCTCTCAGCGCGGCGCGTGTCCGCTCAGCAGTTGTAGTATTCCTCCAGGTCCTCAGCCAGCATACGCCGTTCCAGCCGGCGCTCGATCTCGCGCCAGGCCCCTCGGGCGGTATGCCTGCGTTCGCGTCGCTCCATCTCGCCTAAAAAGCTTTCGACGTCCACATCGTCGTCCAGGTCCAGTCCAAAGTCCTCAGGGTCAGGGTCAGGGTCAGAGTTTGCTCTGCGTTTCATTTCACTTGCTCTCAGTTGCTATCGGCCAGCGGCCGGCCACGGCACTATGCCGGGTGGCGCGAATATAGTTTGTCGCAGTGAAAAATCAAGCTTTTTTCGTGGCCAGAACATAGCGTGCCTCGAGTCTGTATCATTGGCTCCCGAAGCCACTCTTGCGGAGCGCAGACTATGCAGTATCGACAACTCGGCGACAGTGAATTGGAGGTGTCGGAAATTGCCCTGGGCTCCTGGTTGACCTATGGCGTGGGCGTCGGCAGCGACACCACACGCGCCTGTCTGAAGCAGGCCTTCGACGCGGGCATAAACTTCATCGATACAGCAAATGTCTATGGCCGGGGTGCCGCGGAAAAGGCCCTGGGCGAGCTTCTGAGGGACTACCCAAGGCAGGACTATGTGCTGGCTACCAAGGTATATTTTCCGATGTCCGCCACCGACAGTGGATTGTCGGCTCGCCAAATTCAAAAGCAACTCGATGACTCTCTGAGCCGCCTGCGCACGGACTTCGTGGATCTGTATCAGTGCCATCGTTATGACCACGACACGCCGCTCGAAGAAACCATGGCAGCGCTGACCCGCGCCGTCGAATCCGGAAAGGCGCGATATATTGGTTTCAGTGAATGGCCGGCCGAAAAAATTCGCGCGGCGTTGCAGCTGAACGGCGTCAGCAAATTTGTATCCAGCCAGCCCCATTACTCGATGCTCGGCCGCTGGCCCGAAGCCGAAGTGATGCCGCTATGCCGCGACAACGGCATCAGCCAGATTGTCTTTTCCCCCCTCGAACAAGGCGTTCTCACGGGCAAGTACAGGCCCGGGCAACTGCCGCCAGCCGGCACGCGCGCAAGCGACGACAATTCGAACCAGTTTATGGGCCAATGGCTTGCCGACGACATTCTGGCGGCGGTGCAGTCTTTGCTGCCACTGGCGGAAGAAGCCGGACTCAGCATGGCTCAGATGTCGCTGGCCTGGATCCTGCAAAATGACAACGTGGCCGCTGCGATCATCGGTGCCAGCAAACCGGAGCAGATTCGCGATAACGCCGCCGCCGCAGGTGTGCGTCTGGCTCCCGACCTTATGGCAGCGATCGATGAGCGCTTGCATCAGGTCATTCAAAGGTGACCAATCCCGCAGACAAGGCGCCGACACTGTCACTGGCCGGCAAAACAGCCTTGATTACGGGTGGTACGCGTGGCATCGGGCGCGCTACGACAGAAGTTTTCGCAGAACTCGGAGCCAGCGTAATCGTGGTCGCCCGGGATGCCGCCCGATTGCAAAGCAGGCTTGATGACTGGCATCGCAGCGGACTGGATATACGCGGCGTCAGCGCAGATTTATCGAAACCCGGGGAGCGTGCAAAGCTCGCCGGCAGGATCGCCACATCGAAGCTGCATATTCTGGTCAACAACGTTGGCACTAACATCCGCAGAACAGCGCTGGCCTACTCGAGCGACCAAATCCAGGCGATCATGGAAACCAATCTTTGGTCTGCCTTCGAAGTCAGTCGCGCCATGCATCCGTTGCTCAGGGCAAACAAGGATTCAGCAATCGTCAATGTCAGTTCAGTGGCAGGACAGACTCACCTCGGCACGGGGGCGCCCTATGCCATGAGCAAGGCTGCCATGATCCAGATGACGCGCAATCTTGCGGTGGAATGGGCCGCCGATGGTATTCGTGTGAACAGCGTCGCACCGTGGTATACCGACACGCCGCTGGCGCGCAGCGTTCTCGACATATCCGCATATCGTAAGGCAGTCCTGCAACAAACGCCCCTGGGGCGCATCGCTGACGCTCGCGAAGTGGCCGCGGTCATCGCATTTCTGTGCTCCCGGGCAGCCAGTTACGTCACGGGCCAATGCCTGGCGGTCGATGGCGGATTCAGTGCTCTGGGTTTTGCAGCACCCAGTGTCTGAGGCCTAAGCGGTGGCCTGGGGCCGGCAAATCCCTTACATTTGGCGTCATAACAATACTCGTCAACCGGCGGCCATGCGTGCACGGCTGCGCTCACAGCGTGACCCAAGACAACGACATGAATGAAAAAACTCTGCGCGCCCTGGTTGAAGCTGGTGCCATAAAGCGCATCAGAATCATCGCCAAAGGGACGATTTTCCATGTTGAAGCCGATACACCCAACGGCACAGTGACTGCCGCGACCATCAAGGGCAAGGTAAAGACCTGGAGCACGCTGGATGCTTCCGCGCGTTGGGTGCGCTCGTTGGGAATCGGGCGGGTACAGATACATATGGGACACTGGCAACCCGAGCAACGCGGGCTGAAACTCTGAGTTGCTTGCCATTGGCCCGCCCGTCGTTTCCGTCGCCGCGATGTTGAATCACCGAGGACAATAAAATGAAAAGAATCATGATGGAAAGCAATCGGCATTGGATTCTTGTTTTCACCGGCATGTTACTTGCCGGTGCTGCGGCCGAGGCCGACGCACGGCGCCCGCAGGCAGGTCAGGCCACCAATGCAGCGGGTCATGCTGCGGCCTGGCAGCGCCATCAGGAATTGGAAAACGCGTCCATTTTCAGGGGCCTGGAGTGGCGCAACATTGGACCGGTCGTGCAGGGCGGACGCGTCGTGGATATCGCCTCGGTACCCGGATCCCCCTATACTTTTTACGTTGCCTATGCGTCGGGCGGACTGTGGAAGACCACCAACAACGGCGTAACCTTTGAGCCGGTTTTCGATGCGCAGCCAAGCATAATAATGGGCGCCATTGCCGTAGACCCGAACCAGCCCGAGACAATCTGGGTAGGTACCGGTGAGAACAATTCTTCGCGCTCTTCCTACGGCGGCATGGGCATATTCCGGTCTGATGACGCCGGCAAGACCTGGCGCAACCTGGGGCTGCACGACAGCAATCGCATCGGCCGTATCCTCGTTGATCCGCGAGACTCTGATCGCGTCCTGGTCGCATCATTGGGCAAGCTCTACACGCCGGGCGGCGAGCGCGGCATTTACCTGACCGAAGACGGCGGAGAATCATGGCGCCAGGTGCTCGCCGGCGGTCCGGTAACCGGTTTCACCGATCTCGCCATGACGCCCGGCCAACCCGACGTGATCTATGCCGCAGCCTGGGAGCGATCGAGAAGACCCTGGAATTTCGTTGAAGGCGGCCCGGGCAGCGCCATCTGGAAGTCGGTCAACGGCGGCCTTGACTGGCAACGCCTGACAGGCGGCCTGCCACAGGGTAAGCATGTCGGTCGCATCGGACTGACAGTGTCTGCCAGTCATCCCCATATCGTCTACGCCAGTATCGATAACCAGGAATTATTACCGGAAGACCAGTGGCACCTCGGCGATCGCCCCATCAGTGCCAAGCGCCTGCGTCGCATGAGCCGGGAGGAATTTCTTCGCCAGGATCCCGACGAGATCGAGTACTTCATCCGCGCCAATGACCTGGATACGAGCCTCGATGCAGAGAAACTTACAGCCATGATCCGTGATGGTGACATCACAATTGCAGATCTTATCAACGAGCTCGATGACGCAAACGCCAACCTCTTTAATACCGACATCAAGGGCATTGAGGTGTACCGCAGTGAAGATTCGGGTGCAACCTGGACTAAAACGCACGATCAGCCATTGCGAGAAGTTGTCTACAGCTACGGCTACTACTTCGGTCAGATCCGGGTTGCGCCGGACAACCCGGAACGATTGTATTTGCTCGGCGTTCCGCTGTTGAGATCGGACGACAGCGGGGCCAGCTGGCAAGGCATCATGGGCAAGGATATGCATGCGGACCTGCAGGCGATGTGGATCGATCCGGACTATCCGGACCGGGTTATTGCCGGCAATGATGGTGGACTGGACGTCAGCTACGACGGGGGCAGCACCTGGCTGAAAATGGACGCGCAGCCGGTTGGGCAGTTTTACACCGTGGCGGTGGATATGGCCGATCCTTATAACGTTTACGGCGGCCTGCAGGACAACGGCACATTGAAGGGCTCGAGCAAGCATCGCTGGCAAGACGGCGTAGGCTGGCGACGAATCAACGGCGGCGACGGTATGTATGTAGCCATTGACCCGCGGGATAACAAGACGGTCTACACGGGATTCCAGTTTGGCTACTACACGCGTATCGGCCCGGACGGTAAACGCCATACCGTTCGGCCAAGGGATAAGCTGGGTGCGCCTGCCTTGCGCTACAACTGGAATACGCCGGTAATTTTGTCTCCGCATAATCCTGACATCGTCTATTTCGGGGCCAACAAGCTCTATCGTTCGATGGACAAGGGCGAGACCTGGGTCGCGATCAGCGGTGAGCTCAGCCAATCTGACAATCGTGGAGATGTGCCATTCGCAACGCTTACCAGTATTTCCGAGTCTCCAGGAAAATTCGGTCTTATCTGGACCGGCACGGATGACGGCCAGGTAACCGTTACAGTGGATGGCGGTGTAGGTTGGCAAAAAGTTGATTCGCGGCTGCCGGCTGAGCGCTGGGTAAGCCGTGTCGAGGCATCGGCGCATAAAGTCGAACGCGCATACGTCAGTTTCAACGGCTACCGAGACGACGACATGCGAGCCTATGTCTATGCCACAGAAAATCTCGGCAGAAAATGGCGCGACATTTCCAAAGGTCTGCCGGCCGAGCCCGTCAATGTGATTCGCGAAGACCCGGTCAACGAGAATGTTCTTTACCTGGGCACAGACCGGGGCGTTTACGTCTCGCTCGATCGCGGTGAACACTGGCAGGCGCTGCCAGCAGGCCTGCCGAATGTCCCCGTGCATGACCTGGTTGTGCACCCGCGGGACCGTGAGCTGGTGGCAGGCACACACGGTCGCAGCGTGTTCATTCTGGATGTGTTGCCAGTGCAGGATCTTACGGATTCGGTGCGTGACAGTGAGCTGCACATTTTTCCGGTAGCAGCGGTGACCGCCGAACGCAACTGGCGCAGCCAGCGTTCAATCTGGCGTCATCGGCCGGAATTTGAACCGGAGATCAAAGTACCATTCTGGTCTGCGGCCGATGGTGAAGTACTTGTCGAGGTGGTGGACGAAAACGACCAGGCCGTTAAACGTGCTAACTACAATGCGCGGCGCGGCATCAATACCTGGTCCTGGCGGCTCGTGATGGACGAAGCGCTGGCACTCGCAGCCGAACAGAATCGCCTCGCGAAAACCGAGGCCAAGGAAGACAATGAGCAGGATGTCGATGCCAATTCCCTGGCCAGGCAGCCGGTGCAGGAGTCCGTGCGCCTTGGCCACCCCCTGTATGTGCTACCGGGCAAGTACACGATCAGATTGGTGCGGGGCGAGGAGAGTTCGCAGACAGCATGGACCGTCAAACCACCGAAGGAATTCGAACCCCGCACGCCCCCTGCCCCGCCGATTCGCGGGCGGGACAAGTAACCCGGCAACGCTCAGAATAACCAATCGCGCGCGAACAGATCTTCGCGGTATTCGGTGACAAACTGCAGGGTGCGTATCAGGGGCAGGTGCTCGGGGACGATCTGCTTGTCGATGCGCAGCTCCACCAGGCGCTCGACGATCTCGTGCAGGAACTGGGGCAGCAAGACCAGCTCCCCGCCGCCCAGGGTTCGGCGCCTCAGTGTCCGCGCATAGACCAGCAAGGCACGCTGGCGAAACCGGGGCTTTTTCTTCATCCCTGCGGCCAGCTCGTCGAAGAGCACCTGGCCCGCCCTGAATTTGGCACGGAACCTTTTGTCCCTTTTTTGCCAGGAATCAGAGTCCATCGAGGCTTCGACATGAACGACTTCTGAATGACCCGTATGCACTGCAATCACATCGAGCTCGGTGGTCCCTGACTTGTTGCTTGCCTGCGCCGCCACATTTCGACGTACCAGATAGCCCTGGAATTCGTACCATTCGGCGACCAGTTCAACGAGGTAATTTGCGCCCATTTGCCCCCCTTTTACGATACTAAGATCCCGCCCGCTTGAGCACCGTTGGCCCTCAAAATCATAGCCAAAAGGCGCCGGCCCCGCAGTCCGGGGCCGGTCTGGACCTGATTATGTGAACACGGACACATCAATTAATGGCTTTTTTTAGCACCATTGCGGCTCTGACTATTCACTCACGACCCTGTGGGACAGGCGTCGCTCAGGGCGTGAGGGGGCATGAATGGCGCAAGATACTATTGAGGTCATGACCAACGAGCTGAAGCTCGGCATGTACGTGTCGAAGCTCGACCGGCCGTGGCTCGAAACGCCATTCCTGTTCCAGGGCTTCTATATAACGAGCCGCGACGATATCAACGAATTGCAGCGTCACTGTGAATTCGTATACGTCGACATCAATAAACGTGAGCTGTATGAACGCCCGATGCGCCGCTCCGGAAGCGGCCGGCGAGGCGGCTTCCGGCATTGGAAAGAACGCCTTGTTTCACTAATCAAACCTGGCATGTTCAGGAGCAGTGCCGTCCTGCCCTCGGCGCGCTACGAAGATGTTTCGTCATTGCAGGATGAAGCCAGTGAGGCGCGCACAACGCACCGGCGCGCCTATGACATTATTGGACAGGTGACCAGCGGTCTGCGTACCGGCGGCAAACTCAACGTTGAAGTCGTACAAAGTGTCGTGACTCCAATGGTCGACAGCGTGCTCAGAAACAATGATGCCCTGGCCTGGCTTAGTCGCCTCAAGGATAAAGACGATTACGCATACAACCACTCAATTGCGACGTCAGTGTATTGCATTGTGCTGGGACGACATCTCGGGCTCGGGCGCAATGATCTGGAAATTGCCGGCCTGGGCGGCCTGTTGCTTGACATCGGCAAGACACGGCTGCCGGCAGACCTGCTGACCTCACCCAGGGCGCTTACCGAGTCCGAGCGTGCTGAAATTCAGCGCCATGTCGAGAATGGCATCGAAATTCTCGAGTCCACCGACGGCATGGACCCGCGCGTCATTGAGATGGTGCGAACCCATCATGAACGCCATAACGGAACCGGGTACCCGCAACGCTTGCGCGGATCGGAGATCCCGATATTTGGTCGTATTGCCGGCATTTGCGACGCCTTCGATGCCATGACCACTGAACGTCCCTATGCCGAGGCCAAATCATGCTATGACGCGATGCGTGAACTCAACTCCCTAGCTGACGTCGAGTTCAAAGCAGAACTGGTGGAACAATTCATTCAGGCTGTGGGGATGTTCCCAACCGGCACGCTGGTAGAAATGAGCACCGGGGAAGTAGGCGTTGTGATCTCGCAAAACCGGGTCAGACGTTTACGACCAACCGTCATGCTCGTGCTGGACAGTAACAAGAAACCTCTACGTGAGTTTCTCACAATAGATTTGCGCGAACAGACCACCGACGAGGCCGGCACTAACTCATTGTGGATAACGCGCGGGCTTGAACCGGGGGCCTTCGGCGTTGACCCCGCGGAATACTACCTCTGACACCATGTTACCGGCACTTCAGGAATCAGCGATTAACCAGACCGACCAGGCCGCTTTCCTGGCGAGCCTGAACACTGTTATAGACAGCAACCGCAACGGCAACCGCTTTGTCGCAGTGCTACTGGTCGCCATTGAACAGTTCAATCGCATCAGCACTTCCATCGGCTATAAGTCATCAAACTTGCTGCTGGTTCAGTTTGCCGCCCGGCTCGGAGAAATCACCCGTAAGCCAGGCCGCATCGTCCGCATTGGTGAGCAGAAATTCGCTGTCGTTCTCGATGAGCTGCACAACGAAGGGCATATCACCCTGGCCATCAACAAAATCCTGCGGCTGACCAAAACACCGCTTGAAATCGGCGGCGACAGCTTCACGCTGCCAATCACCATCGGCGCCTCAATCTGGCCGGAACATGCCGGCGAGGGAGAAGGTCTGATGCAGCGCGCACAACTTGCCCTGGCATCGGCGCGCGAGAGACGGGTACCGTACGAGCTCTATGCACCGGGCGCCACCCAGGAGATCGCGACGTCCTGGGGACTGGAGTCCGATCTGGCTAACGCGCTGGAGAATGATGAGCTGGAAATGCACTTCCAGCCGCTCATCGACCTTTCCACAGGTTTGCCGCGCGGAGCCGAGGCACTGATGCGCTGGAAGAGCCCGACCCGTGGCCAGGTGCCACCCGATCTGTTTATTCCCGTCGCGGACAAGAGCGGACAAATCCAGCCATTGACATGGTTTGCGCTCAACACTTCACTGCGCCACTGCAAGGAATGGCCCGCACGCTGGGGCAAGGTCGGCGTCTCGGTCAACATAACGGCAAACGTGCTGAAAGATCCCGAGTTTGTAGATCTGGTGTCCGAGGCGGTTGGCATTTGGGAATGCAGCTTTGACATGCTAACGCTGGAGATTACCGAGGGAGCATTGCTTGCCGAACAAGAAGGCAGTTTTGCGGCCCTCGAGCAGCTGCGGAGCAAAGGGGTGCGCATAGCTATCGATGACTTTGGCACGGGCTATTCGTCATTGTCCTATTTCAAAAACATACCCGCCGACGAACTGAAGATAGACAAGACTTTTGTTGCCAATATGGTCGACGACGCCAAAGACCGGCAAATCGTGCGCTCGATCATCAGCCTGGCGCACGGATTCGATTTGCTGGTTGTCGCCGAAGGTATCGAATCCATGGCGTCACTACAGGCCGTTCGCGAGCTTGGCTGCAATCGCGGTCAGGGTTACCTCTTCGAGCAGCCACTTGCCGCCCACCGCTTCCACACCTGGCTGAAAAACTACCAGCGTAAGGACCAACCCTGGTTCCAGGGCTGAAGCCACCGGTGGCCCGCGTACCGTGGGCCATGCATCTGTGATGGACGTCACACTTTCCGTGCCTGTATGGCTGCTAAGCTACTGATTCAGGGAGACATCAGGCGCGCCGTGATTACACACCACGGCATACCCATCGTAAGGTGGGGTCGCAAAGCCACCGGCCCGGAGCGACGGGCAGCCGGGCGGCCCACTGAGTCCAGCTACTCAAATCAGCGGACTCAGGGAATTCCCAATGGGCTTAAGGCCTCCCGGAAGTTATGCTAGGTCGGGGCTGCTGACAGCTGGAGCAGGCATGTTTGAGTCGCTGAAAAAAGCGTTCACCCGCAAAGGTGCGGCCAAGGCCTCGTCGCAGGAGGCGACGCCTGTGGACACAGCGGCATCAGAGGTCCCGAGCGGGCCACGCATCGGTGACAAATACCCGCAGCTCACCAAGATGGTAGTAAATCTCTCGATCAAGGCCCCGTTCGAAAAAATCGAGCCAACGGTGCGCGGTTTTTCCCTTGGCCCCGACGCCATGGCGAATTTCGTATTTCGCTGCAAAAACACCGAGTGCATCGATGGGGGCTTCGATCTGACCGAAGAAATAGAACGAATGATTAATGCTTATGAAACGTCCAGCCATGGCCGGCGCGTCTGCCAGGGCTGGGATGGCAAAAGTAATGTCGGTCATCAGCGTTGTTACTATGAGCTGAATTTTCTGCTGAAAATCGACTATTCCTGAAGCCCGGGTATCGTCCAGCGGCCATTTTGCGCCGGCACCACGCCAGGCGCTGACCCGCCACCCACCAGCCATAATTGAAAAGTTCCCGTTGAGATGCGGGAATTTGCCTCCAACTTATTGTTCAAATACCAGTGAAGGTGCAGTCAGTGCACTGCCGAGAGGTTTTGAACATGAGTTTGCAGGTTGACGTCGTATCCGACATCGTTTGCCCCTGGTGCTACATAGGCAAACGCCGCTTGCGTGGCGCGATGACCAGGTTGCAGGGCCCCAGCGTGGTCCGCTGGCATCCGATGCAACTGTATCCTGATGTGCCAGCCAAGGGCGCTGACTTCGAGCCGTTTCTTGAACAACGGTTCGGTGACCTTGCGGGCGTGCACTCCGTTATGCGGCAACTTACTGCTACCGGTACGGACCTTGGCATTGCTTTTGATTTTGAGAACATCAAGCGCGTGCCGAATACCCTGGATGCCCATCGTCTGGTTTACAGCGCCGGGACCCAGCAGCAGGATCAGCTGATCGAAAGCCTGTTCAGCGGATTCTTCGAGCATGGCCTGGATATTTCGGATCGCGACGTGCTGGTTTCACTCGCCGAGCAGTCAGGCATCGAGGGCGGCCTGGCGCACAAGGCGCTGAACGATGAACGGACCCGCGAAGCAGTGTTGTCAGAACAGGAGAGAATGAAGCAACTCGGCCTGTCGGGAGTGCCCAGTTTCCTTCTGAATCGACGACTTTCCGTGAGCGGTGCCCAGGACACCGATACCTTGATTCAGGCCTTCGATTACGCCCTGTTCGGGCTGCCGCAAAAGGACAGTCCGCCGCCCGTTTTGCACTGAGGGCGCAATGCTAGTTAGCCGAGCTTTCTGATGATGGAAACACCACGGGCAGGCCGGCGGCTTTCCAGCCGTCACCACTGCCATAGCCATCCATATGATGGCCTTCGTATCCGCCAGGAAATACGTACACCTCGGTAAAAGCCTTTTTCTCGCCCAGTTCCCAGGCCGCCTGCGTCGCGCGCATGCCATGCGAACACATCACCAGGATCTTCTGATTGCGATCGAATTCACGCTCTACATCGTCCAGAAAGTCGACATTTTTGTTGCGACGCCGCGAGGCAAGGTAATAACTGTGCAAAACAGCACCGGCCGCATGCCCTTCCTCGCGAAACTCAGTATCTGTGCGCACATCCAGCACCAGAAACGGCACTCCATCGGCCTGCCAGGCTCGCACGGCATCGGCATCGGCATACTTCACGAGCCCGATAAAGTCCTCAGGCATTGGCGCCGTCGCCACCGGCTTGACTTGCTGGCGCGGCCCGCAGGCCGCAAGCAACAGCAATACGGCGCAAGGTCCTGCAATTCTCCACCATCTGTTCATCGCCTGCTCCCGTGATTTTCCATGCCCTTGCCTAGTTTGGTCGCGCCGGATAATTTTTTCCACCCAGCGAGTTCCCGCAGCCGATGGGCAGGTGCCAACCAGGCGAAAGGCTTGCACAACAAGCTCGCCTATAATGGCCGGATGACGGAGTTGCTTTTCAGGAACGAGCCCTATCGCAAGACGGCTACAGCAACCGTTACGGAGATTACCGATGCCGGCGTCATCCTGGATCAGACGATTTGTTATCCGCTGGGGGGCGGCCAGCCTGGCGATCAGGGCACGTTAGTGACGGTTGACGGGTTGGTGAGCAATATCGAAGACACCCGCCATGGGGGTGGCGGCAAGGTGCTGCATATCTTGTCGGACAGGACTGGCATAAAGGTCGGAAAACGTGTTGACGTCGAGCTTGACTGGGCGCGTCGCTATGCCCATATGCGCATGCACACCGGCCTGCACCTGCTGGGAGCGGTCATTCCTTTCGGCGTGACCGGCGGCAATATTTCGGCGACGCGAAGCCGGCTGGACTTCGACATGCAGGAGACGCTCGACAAAGAAGAGGTAACGGCGCGGCTGAATCGGCTGATCGAAGGAGATCACCCAGTTACCAGTCGTTGGATCACCCAGGAAGAGTTGGCCGCCCAACCCGACCTGGTACGTACCATGTCGGTCAGGCCGCCGGCCAATGTAGCGCGTCTGCGGCTGCTGGAAATCCCCGGCATCGATCTGCAGCCCTGCGGCGGCACCCATGTCGCCCGCACGGCGGAGATCGGCAGGCTCGCGGTGGCCAAGGTGGAAAAGAAAGGCCGGCACAACCGGCGCGTGCACATCGTCTTTGCCTGATCGGGCAAGCGGAACTGAAAAAAGAAAGGCTCCATCAGGAGCCCTTCTTGTGCGGCAAGCCGGCCCTGATCAGGGTCCGAAATTTCGTTCGGTGGATTCGCCGGCCACGATGGCAAGCGGATTGCCCGGGGCGTTCGGCTCGGTGAAGTTGACCGCCTCGGCATCGTCGGGAACGGCGTCCGCGTCGACATTCGGGTCATCGGCATCACAGGTAAATGCCGCGGTATAGTCGCCCTCCGCCAGGAATCCGACCTTGTAACCGTAAGTCATTCCGTCATCCGAAGTTACTTTTGCGCTGGTCAGTGCGTCGCCATCCCCGTCATAGTCATCGGCTATTACATCACCTGCAAAAACGTAAACAGCACAGGCATCGCCAGTGATCAGACTGGCATCCACGCTGCCCTGCAGCGTGCCAACCATCGCGTTATCTACGATCCGCAGCGTAGGGCGCAATATATAATCGGGATTCTGCCCGGGTGGCGCCGTAATCGACTTGCGCAAATCGAAATCAATGGTGAAATCCATGCTGCCACCGGCCGGCAACACAAATCCCCTGTTCAGCTTCAGGCCCGACTCCGCTCCGCTGGGGATATATAGGTTGTGGACTGAATATTCGGGGCTTTCTGGCGCGCCCTGTTGTATCACTATATAGGAGGCCCCGGGTGCGCAATCGGGTCCTCCCGGATTACTGTCCTGCGGCTCAGCGTCACGATCTGCATTCACGTATAGCCTGATCCAGTTGTACTGCCCGGCTTCCATAGGTTCGGCCACCAGCAACGGTGCATGATTCTCGCCTTGGAGGGCATAAAGGTCGATCGCCGCCGGTTTGGCCACGTCAGGGTCGATTGGATCGGTCAACTCGACGATCAGGTTTGGAATAGCGCCGTCAGAGTGCTTGAATTCAACTGCACTGAACTCGACGCACACCTTGTGCGCCTCATCGATCGGCGCATCGGTCACCGCGATACTCACAAATCCGGTGGCCGCACCGGGCGCCTGGTTCGATTCTGATTTACAGGCGATCAGGGACAGCGCCAGGCATGGCACCACCCAGAATCTCAGATTTTGCTCACTCATTTTGCTTCGCTCCAAAAATTGCTTGGGTCTGTCGGCAATTTGCGCAGATGCTGCTTGAACGGCATTACATAACCAGGCGGCCAGAAATGCTACCGCACTGAGGGTAAAGCCGATCTTTGCGCTGAAGCAGTAGAGGCAGCTGGCGATCAAGGCAATGCGAATGCACTCAAGTGCCTGATAGACCTGCCGGCAACCCCGCTGCCCTAGGCTCCTTGCCCGTAGACCGGTGGCTTTGCGTCCTCGCCTTTCGGCGAGTTAGCCCTTTTGTCGAAGCTCAGATTGTCCGCCTCATTCACCGCTTGTCAAGCAAATGGGCGAGAACCGGGAATTTCGGCAATACGAAACCGTCAGCCGATT